>CAXTMV010000010.1:0-41324 GCA_964245425.1 uncultured Flavihumibacter sp.
CATATAGATCCATAGGGTATCATCGCTTTTGCTATTGTCAACTATGGCACTAAGCGCCTGGGTAGTAAAAAATACCCGCAAAGCCATCGACTCATTATTCAATGGTATTTTTTTCTATGCCCAGTGTTTCACGGTAACAAACAATGCAGTAATAGATGGCCATGATGGGCGATAGGTAAATTATTATCGGCACAGATACCCTTTCCAACCGAGGAAAAAAATGGAAAGGCGTCAGCAGAATAGCAATAAACAGCAGGGCCAGTAAATAAACAAGCCTTAATTTTTTATCATTATAACGGGGAAATATAAGGTGAACAAATGCGCTGAACAACTGCCAGCAGCCCATGGCAGCATAACCCAATGAAATAACTTCCGTCCCGGCTACCAAAAACCATCCTATTGCACCAGAAAATAATAGCAGCTGGATAATACAGTCGGCTATTTTAAATATTTTCATGCAGGTTATTTGAAAAGTTTCATAACGCTGCCTACAAACCAGTGCTCATCTGCCTTTGCCATGGTTTCCAGCATGCGGTCTGCCTGCTGCCCCAGCTGTTTGATATTGCCGATGGTATCTACAAACTGTTTTACCTGTTTGTCTTTTTTATCGCCTTCCACTTCCTTTAACTGGTCGAGCAATTTCAGCATAGGGTCCAGCTCCCTTTTTTTCCGCTCTTTAATAATGAGGCGCGATACCTTCCAGATATCTTTTTCAGCTGTAAAATATTCTTTTCTTTTACCGGGCAGCAAAACGCGTTCTACAAGGGCCCAGTCTATCAGCTCGCGGATATTCATGTTCACATTACCCCGGCTGATGTTCAGCTGTTCCATAATATCATCCTGGCAAAGCGGGTCGGCACTGACCAGCAGCAGCGCATGTACCTGCGCCATGGTGCGGTTAATGCCCCAGTGGGTACCAAAAGCGCCCCAGGACGCTATGAATTGTGCTTTGGCTTCGTTTAATTTCATGCATTTTTTTGATGCCTAAAATTAAAAATTGTTTCTGAATTTTCAAAATTTATTGAAAATTCATCACCGTGTTTCGAGCTTAAAACTAAGTGGCTGCCTTTTGTACGATTTAACCTTTCTGCCATTTTGGAAAGCCGGTATCCACGCGGGCGAGGTTGCAAACATGCGAAGCGCTTCCTGGTCGAGTGAAAATTCAACGGATTTTATAATTTCCAGGTTGGAAATATGGCCCATCGTATCAACAACAAATTCTGTTACCACCTTGCCCTGTATATTTTGTTGTTGCGCCCGCTCGGGATAAGTAAGGTTTTGGTAAAGATACCTGCCCCAGGCGTTGGGACCGCCGGGAAAAACCGATTCAATTGCTGTTTTTTTTGTATTGTCCTGCTTTTTTTTCCCCTCTGCTTCGTCAATGGAATCTTTTTTTATCCGGTCGATGGTTGCTATCAGCACGCCTTTGCTGAATTCCTTTTGCAGGTATACCCTGCCCGTATCATTGAAATAGTAAAAGGGTCCGTTAAGCAGCCCATTTTCAAAATTTGCAAGGGAGTCGCGGGTGCCAGCTGCATTAAAATATACGGATCGGCCGTTTAAAACGCTGCCCTTGTCGTCTTTGTATTTTTCCGAACTCAGCATCGGTCCCCACAAGGGATAGGTATCAAACTGCCAGGTGCTGTCGTTTTCTTTCAGTGAACGAATAAAATAAGTTGCTTTGTCCTGCGTGGTGCCTTTGAAATTCGAATCCAGCATATAAAATAATTCTTCTTTTTTTGTTTTATGCTGCCCGAATACTGACAATAAAAAAAAATGGCATAACAACAACAGTAATGGCTTTTTCATGTAGCGCATATTTTTTCAGTACGGTGAAAATAGACCATTTTCGCTTTTTTTCAGGCAGCTTAAACGAAAAGGGGGTTTTCAACCGTCAGGCACTGGCGGTTTGGTGCCAAAGCAACGAATGGCAAGGGAGCAAAGCGATCGCTCCTTGAATGCTGGCGGCACTTAAAATAGGGGGATGCAGCAGGTACAGCCATTTGCTACCAGACTGGTTTGGGGCAGTTTAATCTTTTATCTGTTTTATCGTGACCGCCGCTGGGCGCGCGAAAAACAAGTGCCAGGTAGCCGCCACCGTTTTGGGTAGATGTTTTTGCAAACAGGTTTGCCAGGTTATGAAAACCCAGTAAGAGGGGGCCTGCCTTGAATGCGGCGCCTATCCAGAACTGGCTCTGGTTATTGAACTGAATAGGCAGGTACAAGCCAAATCTTTTTGTTTCCCACCGCGGGGTTATGGTCAGCAGGTTCACTTCTTTTACCTGCAGGTAGCCTTTTTTTATGGAAGACAGGGGCATATTAACCGAAAGCTCGGCGTTCAGGTAATAATTGCCGGTCAGGTAATGATCTACATTCACTACCAGCCTGGCCGGGTTGATAACCGTAAACTGTCCCAGTGCCTGGTCACCATTGATAAGGGTAGACAAGCTGTCGTTAAATTGCCGAACGGTCCGGATGGTAGAATCGAATGTGTGATCAAGTGTCTGCCCCGTGGTGCTGCCTTTTACGCTGTTAATAATACGGCTTTCGGTACCATACTTATAGCGGCTGCCCCCAATATCAAGCAATGAAATGCCCAGTTTCCAGTCGTAATCATAATAATCGTCTTCTGCATCAAAACTGCTGGTGCCCTGTGGTTTTACCAGGTATTCGATGCCCGCATCGAAGGAGGCGCCCCCTTCGGAAAAACTGTACATGTTTTTGATATTCTGCGCGGTGCTATTGTTTTTTTGCCAGTGGTCGTAATTGGAAGAATAGCCATAAATAAGATCTGCCGCGGTAACAGTATAAGCAATGCTGTTGTTTTGTGCGGTCTGCGAAATACCAACATTTTCGATATTGACATAGGCACCTGAAACGCCTTTGTTTATCTTAACGGTAATGCCAGCGTTCAGGCGGCCGAATTCATTGTCGGAGAGCGTACGGGCATAGCTCAGGTAGCCCTCCAGCCAGGTGCTGCTTAATAATTTGCCGCTGGCGGTGCCAATGCCCTGGTTGATTTTTAAAAAATCGGTTGCTCCTTTCAGGGTATCGTTGTAATTGAATTCGCTTGTTTGCAGGTTGCTGTAACTTCTCAGGTTGGCGCCAAACGAGATACTGCTTTTCCGGTTCAGCGCAATCCGTGTATTCAGCAGGTTCAGGTTAAAATTGAGGTTGGCCTTGCGGCGGTATTGCCCGTCATCTATATGGTATAAAGAGCCGGCGGGGTTGGAGAGATAGGAATAATCGTGAATACTGAATGCATTGGTACTGCTTTTTACCTGCGCGCCCAGCAGCACCAGGTCCCAGGTATACGGTGTGTTTACAGCAGTGGCCGGATTGTTTAGAACACCCAGTGCGCCGGCGTAGGAAGAGCCTTGTATAGCATGGTAATTCTGTGCCTCGCCTGCGGCTGACAATATTGCCAGGCAGGCTGCCAGTAAAAATTGTTTCATGCGTTTTGCTTCCATGATGGCTTGTTTTCAAAAGGGTTCTCCATGGGTCTGCCGCACAAGATAAGCAGCAGCTTTTGGAAATGGTTTCAAGATAGCAATAAAAATGTTGGTAAGCCAGGGCCTGCCAAACATGCGCTGTATGAACCTGCCGGTACGCAGCCGCCTGGCAAATAAAGCATTCCATTGGCGCTGGTAAGTCCGCTCCATTTCCTCCCTGGATACGCGATGCCGCAGGAAGCCCGTTATCGCGGCTGCAGCCAGCTTGCTGGCATGCATCGCCATGCTCATACCATTGCCACAGAGTGGCGTAATCATGCCCGCTGCATCGCCTACCATCAGTATATGATCTTCCACCTGCCTTTTTTGGGTGAACGAGACCTGCGCAATGGTAAACGGCTCGTGATTAATAAAAGAAGCACCTGAAAATATTTTATTCAGGAAAGGATTTTTTGCCAGGATGGTCTTTTCCATAACCGGAATACTATTGCCGGATTTTTGCAGGTTATGGGCGCTGGTTAAATAACAAAGGCAATAAGCATTGTTTTCTACCTGCGAAATACCACAGTAGCCATCTTCAAAATTATGCAGGGCAATGGTATTGGCAGTGGTCATTGTTTTAATATGGTATTTTACGCCGATATAATTATTCAGTTTACCTGGTTTTTGCAATGTAAAATCTCTTTTCCATTTTATATCCAGGTTGCTGCGTTTGCCAAAAGCGGCAACAACCATTTTGGCACTAAACACACCGGTATCGCATTGCACGGTGAACATTTTTCCGTCAAAATCAACTGCTATCACTTTTTTATTTTCCTGCAATTCGGCGCCGCCGGCTTCTGCCAGCGCTGCCAGTTCTGCGTCAATCTTATACCTGCTGATGCCAAAGCCGCCCAGGGGCAACGCCACCTCGATGGTATTTCCATTGGGCGCCGATACTACCAGGTTCTTAATAACGGGCAGATCCATATCGCTTAAGGGATAACCGATGCTTTCCAGGAAATTCCAGGATTCAAAGCTGATGTATTCGCCACAGACCCGGTGAAAAGGATAGGTTTCTTTTTCTATTACCAATACGCGAAAATTTTCTTTCGCCAGCTGGATGGCCAGGGTTAGCCCTGCCAATCCGCCCCCCATGATTACCACATCATACAGCACCCGTTTTTCAAGGGGCGTTTGCAGGGATGCAGGAGCAGGAGCAGGAGCGTCAATCATAATGGATAGTTATTGTTGTCCTGTATCACCGGCAGCTGCTGGCTTGTTCGCGGATCTCAGCAACAGGCCGTACGATAACCAGCCACCGGAAAGCCCATTTCCAGGAAACGGAATAGGTGTTTATCCCGGCTTGTTCCAGTAAGGTAATCCAGTCTTGCCTGGTAAACCCACGTTGCACCGAAAGGGGCGCATCATTCTTTACAAGATAAGATTTTGAAAAAAGACCGGTCAGTATTTTTATAGAATAAAATGCTAAAAAATGCCTGTGCAAGTCATTTATAAAAAAACCCAGCCTGGCTTGCTGCATCCAGCTTAGCATATACAACAGTTCTTCCTCCGTAAAATGATGGCAAAATAAAGAAGAAAAAATAATATCCGGCTGCAGATCTTTGAAATGGACGGTTTTATAATCGGCCACGATGAACTTTGCCTGCAGCCGGCTTTCGGCAACGGCAACACAGTCTTTGTTATAATCAATGCCAATTAATTCTATGTTTACCTGGTGCCGGTTGCACCAGGCTTTAACGGCCAGCAGGTTGTCGCCCCCGCCACAGCCGATTTCGCAAACGATTATATTTTTCCTGTTTTGCAAAAGGCTGGTAAAGCCCCGCAGGGTTATGGCATGCCCGCCCAGCCAGGTATTGATAAAATCAAGCTCCTGCATATTCTGCCTGATATCGGCAAAAGTAATGTTATCGCCATCGAGCAGTTCTTTTTTATTAGAGCGCAGCAAATTCTATTTTAAATTTTGAAGGTTAGATGTTGAGTTCATTTGCTTTCCCGTTCTGCCATTGGTCTGTGGGATGGTTTTATTTTGAAATAAACGTTGCCAGTTTGGCTGGTAACCTGAAAATATTCAATAAACTATTAACCGGTAATGTATCAATCCTGCCTGTAAAAAGCAAAATTTAACAAGTAAAATAATGTTACCGGTTTGACAGGCAAAAGGTTTCCATGGTAAGCCCGGGGCCGAAGGCCGCACCAAATATTTCTGCGGTTGCTGCCACTGGCTGCTGCATAATCCGCTTTAATACAAAAAGGATGGTGGGCGAAGACATATTGCCATAGTTTTTCATAACATCATAGCTGTGCTGCAAAGCGGTTGCCGGCAACTGCAGCGTTTTAGCAATGGCATCAACAATTCTTTTTCCACCGGGGTGGATGCACCAGCTGCTGATATCTTCTTTTGTTTTCCGGGCATGCGCTAAAGCGCGGGCTACCAGCGCTTCAAAATCTTCTTCCAGCAGTTCGGGCACATAACCGCTCAGGGTCATTAAAAAGCCATTGCTGGAAAGTTCCCAGGCCATATCTTTTTTGCCTTTTGCCACCACTTCAGAATAAAAGCTGTCGATGGTAAGCCCCTTGCTGCTAAAACTATTATGTGTAATCAGTACGGCGGCGGCGCCATCTGAAAACAAAAGGCTGGATGCAATATTATCGTTTGTCGGTTCCTTCTGAAAATGCAGGGTACAAAGTTCGGTGCAGACAATTACCACTTTCGCATCCCTGTCGTGTTTGCAAATAGCGTCGGCCATTTTCATGGCGTGGATGGCTGCATAGCAACCCATAAAATTGACAGAACTGCGGTAAATATTCTTTGGCAGATCCATCAGTTCCATTACTTGCAGGTCGAGCCCCGGTGCACTCATACCGGTGCAGCTAACGGTAATAAGATGGGTGATCTCTTTTGCATGAATATGGCCATCTATGCAATCACGGACCGCGTCTACGCTTAACGGCGGTGCATATTTCTGGTACCAGATCATTCTCAGTTCAAGAGAAGGGAATGGCTCCAGGTTTTCAGAATGCGGGTAGAATTTCCATTCCTGGATGCTTTTGTTGTAATCGGCCACCACTGAATAACGGGTTTCTATGCCACTGTGCTGGTACAAAAACCTTAATTTTCGTTTGTCCGTTTCATTCATAGCATATACCTGCTGCATAAACTGCAGGATGTTTTCCTGGCGGTGCTTATGTGCGGGTGTTGCGGTACCTACCGAAATAATTTTACTCAATCACTGATTATTTTCCAGATAACAAGAATCAGGAAGCCTCCATTTGTGCAAACGGAGGCAACCAGGTTCATGCGCATGGTATTACTGAAATTGGCTGCTGCCACATCTTTCCACACTTTTCGTGCCCATATAAAGAAGTATACGAGAATGGGCAGCATACAGGTTGCCAATACAAAAAATTTATTCCAGTCGAGTGCCACAAAAAAATGATACGCCAGCACCACAAAAGCGATACTGTATACCAGGGCAGTGAAGATAAACGTACCGCGATAACCCAGCCGGCTGCTGATGCTTTTAACACCGTCTTTGGCGTCGGCAGCATGCTGGTAAACCTGCGTAAGCGGGTAAAAGCCGCCGATCAATAAACTGCTTGCCAGCATGCCCGATGCCGGTACCTGCAAACTGAGCGGTTCGTGGCAGCCATAATATACCAGCCAGAACGTTGCCGCACCCTGAAAAATAACCACGGTGAGATAACCTGCATAAGGATATTTTTTTAAGCGGATGCCCCGGTAGCTGTAAGCTTTGGATGCGAGAATGTAGAGTAAAATACCCAATGCAAACAACCAACTGATGATACAACTGAGCAGAACGGCCAATACATCCAGCAAGAGGGTAACCCTGTACAATTCTATTGTAGGCGCCATGGGTTTCTGTACGCCGCCGATACTGGTTTCGTCGCGATCCATATAACTGTTATAGCCATTGCTGGCCGGGTATACCAGTAAATGGAGAATAATAAAAATAAGCCCGGCGCGCCACCAGTTGGTATACAGCACCCGGCTCAGGGCAAACAGGTAAACCGGCAACAGGAAGAAGGAAAAATGAAAGCGCAGTAACTGGATGGTAGATTTCTGCATGGTCTATGTCTGATGTGATGTCTGCTTTTTGCGCTGCGAAAAAATCAACCTTTAAAAATCAACGGTCAAAAGACATCGTTCCCACTTATGAGCGATGCAGCCAATCAATCGATTCCCCGCAATGTATCAAAAATAGATGAAATGCGGATTCTAAGGTCTTCGTTCGCGTAAAAGAATATCGCACAGCGTTAACAGCGCCGGCAGAGATCTTTAACAATCCGCTGTTTGCGCTGGTAACGCTGTGCGATCATTATTTTATACAACAGGGTCTTTTCTCTGTTAGCTGTGTGCGACATTTTTTTTACGTGTCGCACGTTCCTTTTCTCTTTATTCTCTTTGCTCAATAATCGAATATATGCTCAATCTTAATATGCGCGGCATCCAGTTGTAACAGCAATGCACTCAGTTGCGGAACAGGAATGGCCAGTGCTACTCTTTGCATAGATGGATCGGCGGCCACCGGTTGCGTAAATACAGGCTGTGCGCCATAAAAATCGTTTTTCCCCGCTACGGGTACCAAAATGGTTAGCAGGATAGCGCTGTTATTGCCGGCGATTTCCTTAAAATTTCCACCTGATTTTGCAATGGCTACTGCTGCGGCGTTAAATTTATCGTAGCGCGACAGGTAAACCAATGGGGATGCCTCCCCGTTAACCGGCCGCTCCAGCAATACGGCTGTGGTAGGCAATGCTTCATCATACACCGTTTTAGTGCCCAGTCCAATCAATTTTCCATACACCCATTTTACCAGCAGTTCTGAAGTCAATATATACCGGCGTTCTATTTTACGCAGCAAATGAGGCCCCTTTAAAGGAACGGCGCTCCATAAATATTTCAAGCGGGTTTTAAAGTCAAATTCGTACCAGGGCCGGTCTTTGATAAAATCTGTATACTCCTGTGTAAAGGTTGCATTGAATTTATCTTCTTCTGTTAATACCTGGTGGGTATCCGTTAGCCTGCCGATAAGGGTCTCGTACAGGGCTTTGATGGAATATTCTACGGACGCGCTGGTGCCAATTACCCAAATCATGAAATGATAACCCCTGTTTACAGGAAAGTTTCCCCTGATCTGGTTATTTACAATTTTATACCCCTGCCAGATCTGGGAAACATGGCGCATAAAAGGAAAACTGCTGGCAGTATGCGTAGCAAAATAATGGGCCTGCTCTTCAGGGCTGAACACTAAAAACCATTCTGGATAGGTCAGGAAAGTCTGATCGGCAGGGCGAATATCTTTTTGCGGGGTAACGGGCGTTTTATTGACGGCCAGCCATTCTTTTTTTATCACCAGTCCTTCACCGGCGGCAATGGTAGCCGGTTTTCTTTTTTTGAGCGAGAAAATAAAGGCCGACAACAAAACAGAAAAAAGGGTTAACAGGTAAAGCCTTTTCATGAATTACAGTTTGGTAAATGAAACGAGCGTGTTGTCTGACGGATCTTTGTCTTGTAAAATTCTTTCACCTGCGTCACGGAAACCATAAGAAGAAATGATTTTACTCCAATCATCGATCGACTTAAAAGATTTGTATTCTGCCGCATCTGTTTCCCAGGGTACCTGCAACCCGAGGTTGAACACTGTATGCACCAATGAGATAAAGGTGGCCATTTCAGGTGTTTTTACATCATGATCCCTAACAATAAACTGGCCACCCTTGCGCAATATTCTTTTAATGGATAACAGGTATGCGTCCAGCAACTCGTGCGGACAATGGTGCAGCCCGATATGGCAGGTTACCAGGTCTACGCTTTCATCGGCAACAATGGCGGGGGGTATGGGCTGATAATTATTGAGTGGAAAGAAAATACCCAATTTGCCAAGGCGGCCCCTTTCAAAAATATCTGCCAGCGAATTATTGGGGGCGATGTCGTTTGTGAGATAGATCGGTCCGCTGAGCCGGATGTGTTTTTTCAGTTCGCTGATATAGCGGCCGGTAGATCCTATTTCAAGATAGCCGTTGATAGTAGTTTTATTACCCATCAACTGCAATACCTGCCGGCTCATTTCCTTTTTTTGTTTTTTCAAGGCCGGCAGGGCAAGGGTGAGTTCAGAGAGAAAAGGTTTTATAGAAGGCAGTTTTTGCTGTACCGCGGTATAGATTTCCTGGTCTGTGCTTTTTTCTTTGCTGGTGGCGGCAATCAGGTAATGAAACTTATCTTCAGGGTACAGGTGAAAAATAACCTGCAGGAAACGGTAAAAATCATCGCTCCAGCGGGTATTGGAAAAAACAGCTTTGAATTCAGATAAAGTCGGGTTCATGTTGATGCTTTTATTTGTAATAAGTATCCCAGATAATATTCCTGAAGGTGAAACCGGGGTCGAGCTTTGCTTTCATAGCAAACAGTTCATTCGCATTTGGATAAGCCAGGTGAAATTGTTCTGCCGTGGCATGCGCCTGGTAAGGAAGGTAATAGGCGCCGTTCAGTAAAATGGCAGCCTGTATCAATTCGCGGGTCCAGACGCCTACTTTATTTTTGTCGGCTTCCTGTGTGCCCTGTTTGTACCAGACCACAAAGGCAAATACTTCTTCTCTTGCCCAGGCAAGTAAAGAGCCCGGGTCTTGTTTTGCATGGCGCACGCTCACATTGATCACGTTTACCCCGTGGCGGATAAAAATTTCTGCCATAGACGCCGAGAATTCATCAAAACGCTGAACAGGTATAAAGTATTCCTGCAAAACATAGGTACTTTCTTTTCTTGAACGGGGTTCCAGTTCTGCCACATCGTAGCCGGCTTCGTAATTTCTCCAGTGTATTTTTTTGCCGGCAAATACCAGCGGGTCAATAATATGTTCCCGTCGCCATTTGCCAAACCTGCTTTTGCTGAAAGCATGTATAAAATAACGTTCAATCGGGTAGGCGGCCGCCAGCGGCATTAGTTTTGTTTTCTCCGTTGGTTTTTCTGTGGTGGCCACCCAGCTGACTGCCCTGGTATTTTTATAAAAAGGCGGATAGATATCTCCGTTATGAAAAACCACGCCGGTGTTTTCACGCACATGGGTAAAAAAGAAATCTTTATAACGGGTCCTGCTCATTTTTTTATGTACCCGTTTTACCGGTCTATTATCTTCCAGCTCAAAAGTTACCAGTGCTATTACAGCCACCGCATTGTAGCAACCGATGCAGGCAAAAAACAATTCCGGCTGTTCTGTGCGGGAGGTTTTGCGGCGTTCGCCATTTGCCAGTATCACTTCCAGCGATCGCACAGACAGGATAACCGGGCCCAGTCCGATATACCTTCCATGGCAGTTAACGCTCAATGCCCCGCCAACAGTGAAGTTGGCATAGGTTTGCATAATCTTTATACTGAGGTGATGCGGGTCAATATACTGCTGTATATCGCACCAGCGGATGCCTGCTTCTACCGTAATGGTTTTTTCGGTTGCGGAGAAAGACAATACATGGTTCAGTTTTCTCATGTCTATGTGTAAGCTGTCGTGACTGGCCGTCTGGCCGCCCATGCTAAACCGGCCGCCACCGATGGAAACAGGTTGTTTTGCATTTCTTACCAGTTCCTGCAAAGCTTCAATGGTCTCGGGTGCCTCCACTTTTGCTACCAGTACAGGGTTCAGCTGCGTTACATCGTTTACAATTCTTTCGCCCGATGCCAGGTGGGGTATCTGTGCCGCCTGGCCGTTGGTAAAATAATCGGGTGCTGTACCGGGCATCACGCCAAAGCGGTTGGCAACCGGGCTTCCTTTTTTTAAGCCCAGCAGATAGATCAGTACCAGCGGGCCGGCCACCGGCAGCAGCAACAGCCAGAGCCAATGGGCTGACCGGTTGCTATCGTGCAGGCGCTTCGTGGCGGTAGACAATAACGCCCAGAAAAGGATGGGATAGATAAGCCAGGTGGCGGTATAGGAAACGGTGTATGACAGCAGGTTAAAAAGTATATAGAAAGATGTCCAGATAAACAAGGCTGCCGTCCAGAACGTAGTCCGGTTGATACGGCCCCTGTTGGTAAAAAGTAAGTAGCTAACGGGTAGTTTGTCTTTAATGGCCATTCAGTGTTGCTTTTACAGGCAGTTAATCAGGATAAAAATAAAAGAAAGAAAAGGAAGCGGCCATAAAAATCCATATCCGGCAGGTTCTGGGGTAGATCTGGTGAAAATGCAAAAGTAAAATTCGACAATTCGATGCGATCCTTTAACTGATCAACCCGTAAATCCTTTCATGTTGTGTTGAAGGTTGATGGCATAGATTCATCTTTCCTGCCTGTTCATATGCATAAAAAAAGACGGGCCAGGACCCGTCTTTTCTGTAGTGTTTATTTTTAATCAGATCAGCATTCGTAAAGGTTCTTCCAGCAGGCTTTTCAGTGTCAGCAGGAAGGCGGCGCCACTGGCTCCGTCTACCACCCGGTGGTCGCAGCTCAGGGTTACTTTCATAATATTGCCCGGTTTCACCTGTCCGTCTTTAACCACGGGCACCTGTTGTATGCCGCCTACGGCCAGTATACAGGCATCGGGTGGGTTAATGATGGCTGTAAATTCATCTACACCAAACATGCCCAGGTTAGAAATGGTAAAAGTGCTGCCTTCCCAATCGGAGGGCTGTAGTTTTTTATCTTTTGCTTTTTGGGCAAATTCTTTTACCTCAACGCCTATCTGGCTAAGGGTCTTTGTATCTGCAAAACGCACCACGGGTACCAGTAAACCATCTGGCACGGCTACTGCAATACCAATATTAACATGGTGGTTGATCCTGATCTTGTCGCCCAGCCAGCTGCTGTTGATGGAAGGGTGTTGTTTTAATGCAAGGGCGGATGCTTTCACCACCATATCATTAAAAGATATTTTTACTTTACTCACCTCGTTCAGTTTGGCCCGGCTTTCTACGGCCTTATCCATATCAATGCTCATAGTAACATAAAAATGGGGGGCGCTGAACTTGCTGCCGGTAAGGCTTTTGGCAATGGCCTTCCGCATCTGCGAAACGGGTACTTCCTCAAAGCTGACCTGGCCGGCAGGCGCACTGGCTGTTGTTGCAGCAGCCATGGCCGGTTTGGTTTCCGCGGCGGCTGGTTTATAATTGTCGATGTCTGTTTTGGTAATTCTTCCGCCATCGCCGCTTCCCTGTACCTGGGCTATATTGATTCCTTTTTCTGCAGCTAGTTTTTTTGCCAGGGGGGATGCTTTTACCCGGCCATTTTCTGCAGCAGCTACCGGGGCTGTTTCTTGGGCGGGGGCGGTACTGTTGGCGGTTGCTGTTCCGTTGCTTGCCGTTATTTTTTCGGCAGGGGCTGAAGGCGCGGCTTCTGTTGTAGCCACTCCGCCTTTTGCAGCAGCTACAATTTTGTCTATATCTACTTTTCCTTCTTCACCAATAATGCAAAGGAGTGCGTTTACAGGTACTTTATCTCCTTTCTGCGCGCCAACATATAATAATTTACCATTTTTATAGCTTTCCAGTTCCATGGTGGCCTTATCTGTTTCCACGTCGGCCAGCAGGTCGCCTTTCTTTACGGCATCGCCTACTTTTTTATGCCAGGCGGCAATCACGCCTTCGGTCATGGTATCGCTTAAACGGGGCATAAGAATCACTTCAGCCATAATATTCGTAAGATTTGAATGCCGAAATTAAGGCAAAAACGGCAATTGGTAAGTTAGTGTTTTAGCGGCTGGCCTTGAGCGGCCGCGCCCACAGGTGAATGCCTTCTTTTCTCTGCTGGGCCCTCTGCGATGCTATTCAGCGTGTCGCCCGCTCTTTTGCTCTTTGTTCTCTTAGCACTACAACAAGGTACCCTTTAATATAACGGCGGCAATGGTAAAATAGATCACCAGCCCGGTAACATCTACCAGTGTGGCTACCAGCGGGGCAGAAGAAGTAGCCGGATCTATCCCAAAGCGTTTCAGTACAATGGGTATCATCGAGCCGCTGAGGGTACCCCACATCACAATTCCTATCAATGAAAAAAAGATGGTAATGCCTACCAACAGCCAGTGAATGCCATAATCATAAATATGCAGGTTTTGCCAAAGCGTAATACGGATCAGGCCAATGGCGCCCAGTAAAATACCGAGCGACAAACCCGATAAGATTTCCCGGCGCATCACATACCACCAGTCTTTGAGGCCCAGCTCTTTTAAAGACATGGCGCGGATGATGAGGGTAGCGGCCTGCGAGCCACTGTTGCCCCCGCTGGAAATAATAAGGGGCACAAACATGGCCAGTACAATGGCTTTTGACATTTCAATATCAAAATGCTGCATGGCGGTGGCGGTAAACATTTCACCGATAAACAGGATGATCAGCCAGCCGGCCCGCTTGCGCAGCAATGAAAAGAAAGGCGTTTTTACATAGGGATAATCCAGTTCTTCCAGACCGCCGAATTTCTGGATGGCTGCGGTGTCTTTCTGTTCTACCACATCCAGTACATCATCTACCGTAATTACACCCAGTAATATGTTGTCGTCGTTGGTAACCGGCAATACCACCCGGTCATATTCCTTGAACTTAGACACGGCTTCTTCCTTGCTGTCGGTCATCTTTAAGCTTACACAATAACCATCCAGTATGTCTTCAATTCTTTTGGCGGGATCGTTTAATACAAATCTCCTTACGGGGATATCGTCTACCAGCCTTCCGTTTTTGTCAACGATATAAATGACATTGGCGGCTTCTGAATCTTTGTGAAATTTACGCAGGTGTTCGTTGGCCTGGGCAATGGTCATTTGCCGGTCGATGGTGGCAAAATCAGTATTGATGATCCGGGCTACGCTTTTCTCGGGGTAGCCCAGCAGATCGTGCGTGGTCTTTTTGTTGGTTTCATTCAGCAGGTCGAGCGCCGCAGACAATTCAACTCCTTTTAGCATGGAATAGAAATTGAGCCGGTCATCGGAACTTAAATCGTTCAGTATATGAGCAGCCTGGTCCTTGGGAATCTCTTCAATAATTTTCTTTTGCAGCTGAGTGTCTATATATGGAAATACCTGTACCTGTTTAATGGCGGTGAAAGATTGAAAAGCAGGAATGGCTTTTTCGGCCGGTATACTGGTAAAGATGGTTGATACTTCCGAGGGATGCACATAGTGTTTATCTTTCGAAAGACCCAGTAAACCGGTAAAATCGCCTTTCAGGATCTTGGTCCTGATCTCTTTTAATTTTATGCCGGATTGTTTTAAAAAATCAGTCATGGGTAGTCGGTTTAACGCTTGTAATATAAGATCATATCAGGTTCTGTTGCTGTTAATCCGCACATTTTTTTCGCGCAGGGCCAGCAGCGAAAACAGATAAAAATAATTACTGACTCCGTTTGCGCTGTTGGCGCTGTGCGATAGGCGGGCTGCCGCAAAGAACGCAGCTTAAGGTGCGGCAAAGCGCCAGCGCGCTTTTATCTGCTTGTGCGCTCAGTCGTTGAACCTACAGTTCAAAATGCATGCGCAAAGCTACAACACTTACCGGTCCGCGATCTTTGTTATAGGCCGGGTGCAGCACAAACTGGTAATCGGGGCTGATAGAAAGATGCAGTTTTGTAATATGATAGCTATAAAAAAGCTCAAGTATGTTTTCTATTCCATAATTCAGCTGTCCATCGCCGATAATAAATCCGTAACCGCCGTGTTGCAGGTAATTGCGGTGTGGGGTTGACAGGCCATTGGCCACATAGGCCAGTCCCCATTTATCGCTTGGGCGCTTCCAGGGCGCGCCGTTAAAAGAAAGGCCGGCAGACAGGCTCCTGTCTATTTCCGTGTAAGCCCAGGTTTCATTGTTGCCGTCGTTCCAGCTGGCCCGCAGAAAGCTGCCGCCATTTTTGAAATGCTGTTCTGCATTGATATAGAAACCGGTCTTGCTACGACTGTATTGCCGGGTAGCAGTAACATCGGGCGCCATCATTTGCTGCAGGCCTTCCGCAATGGCTTCTTTATAACTACCCATTCTGGCTTTATTATAGAACCCGCCCAATCGCACTACAATATTCTGTTGGGCGTTCACCGTTATTTTTTTCTCTGCTTCCAGTACGCTTCCGAAAGCCTTGCCGATACGGGTATCCAGCTTGAGGCCGTTGGCTTCTTCCGGTACCTGTATCAAGGCTGTTCGCACCGACCAGGAAGGCTTTTTCAGTTCAAGTACCAGGCCATTGGTATAGCCTCTCGTGTTAGCAGGATAGTCCCAGGCGCCGGCCGACATCAGGCTCCAGTTCAAAAAATCGGTCCGGGGATCATGGCTGTACGAATTATCATCAAAAAAATCGGCCAGCCCGAATTTGCCGATGCGTACAGACAGGTAAGCAGCAGGGGCCTGTTCCCTAAGCTGGTTCTGATCATCCTCCACAAGGGTGCTGCCATTGCCCAATGCTATTTTTTGTTCCAGGTAAGCCCTGGCCACATACAATTTGGGAGCGGCACTCCCAATACGGAAGGTTTCGCCATTTACAAAACCGGCTACGCCGGTGGCCTTGCTCAGGCCTTCTCCGCCGGCAATTTCAGGATTGAAATAAAAGGCTGCATTTTTCCATAATCTTCTGCCTATATAATAGGTACTGGTAAAAGAAATCTTGGTGCCTTCGGAGGTTTGCAGGCTGTTGTTACCGGTATATTTTGCTGTAAAATTGAAATGATATTGGGGAATAACGGTAGCCTGCAGGTGCAGGCTCCAGTTCTGCTGGGCAATGCTGTCTGTGATGATCTGTGCCTGCGATCGCAGGCAACACAATATCAGGAATGGTAACAGGTTCTTTTTCATCAGGGATAAAATTTGTGCGGCAAAAATAATTAAATAGGCTTTTGCACCGGTATTGCAAGGGTAATAATCTTTGCAATATGGATGCGATAAATAAAAATGCCGTAAAATAGCCGGTGGGTGAAAATGCTTGTTAGGCCTGTACCCGTAGCAGGTATTAAAAAAACAGCATGGCTTTATGGATTTTTTGCAGAATCAAATCTTAGTAGGGAACAGGCTGTTTCCTGAAACAGCATCGTTTTGATGAATCCCGCCGCGACCGCTGCGGTTTTTCAGCAACATCAATTTTACACCGGTTTTCATTTTTGGCAGGCCTGCCTTTTAGATCAACTGCACGGAGCAAAGCGTTCCGGTATGCGGTATTCCAACACCTTTAAATTTATTATTATGGAAATTGGCAAGATCCTTTCAGCCGATGTGCTGGATATTATTTTCGATGAACGCAACAAGGAATATGGCGCCTACGATCTCCGGAAGCATTACCAGCGAAGGCTCACAAAAGCGCTGATGGTTACTTTATTGCTGGTGGCGCTTATTTGTTTAACCTATGTGCTGTTGGGTGCGATGCACACAAAAAAAGAAACGCTGGTGATAGACGGAGTAATTGACCTGGCAGCGATACCGCCTAAAGATCAACCCATGGAAAAGATCATTCCACCTCCGCAAAAGATTGCGCCTCCACCTGAAGTGAGAATGATCAAAGACATGGTGCCATTGATTGTTACAGACAAGGATGTTCCCAAAGAGGAGGAAATGTCCCCGCAAGACGATATTGATAAAGCAAAAATCGGTAATATGACTACGGAAGGGCCTGATGAAGGGGATATTGTAAAACCACCGGTAGATGCCAGGGCCGGTATAACGAGCGTACCTCAAAAAGAAGAAGATTATTCCGGCATTTTCAGCAAGGTAGAAATAGAATCGACCTATCCCGGAGGTACGCCTGCATGGAGCAAGTTTTTATATAAGAATCTTAATTTCCCCCAGGAAGCAGCTGACATCAATGTTCAGGGAACGGTGATGATCCAATTTATTGTGGATGCGGAAGGTAAGGTTAGTGATGTAACCGCGATCAGCGGACCGGAGGAATTACGGGCAGCCGCGGTAGCGGTCATTAAAAAAAGCGGACAGTGGACGCCGGCTATTCAAAACGGACACAAAGTAAAATCATATAAACGGCAGCCTATCACTTTTAAACTGGATGCAGGATCCTAATCAGTCTAATTTCTCCTCTTATTTGCAGCAACTACGGGGGCGGGGTTTATCCCCGTCCTTTTTTGCATAGCAACCTGCTGCCGAAATTTATCTATATCTTTTGATCATTGCCCGATAGCCCCCACCTTTCTCAATATTTTCCGGTTGCTGCGGTGGTGCATGAAATTGTAAACAATAGAATAGATAGATGGCAATATCAGCAGCGTAAGGATCGTGGCAGTTACCAGGCCGCCTATCACCACTACGGCCAGTGGCTTTTGTGTTTCGCTGCCGATGCCGGTAGAAACAGCGGCCGGCATCAGGCCGATCATGGCCATTAATGCCGTCATCACCACCGGGCGCACGCGGGAAATAACACCCTCTCTAACGGCTTCGTCCAGGTGCATACCCGCATCCAGGTTTTTGCGGAATACAGAGATCAGGATCACCCCGTTCTGGATACAAACACCGAACAAGGCAATAAACCCGATGCCTGCAGAAATACTGAAGTTGATACCGGTAATGTGCAGCGCCAGGATACCGCCAATCAATGCAAAGGGCACATTCATGATGGTGAGCAGCGCATCTTTCACATTGCCATAAGTAATAAATAATATCAGGAAAATAACGAGCAGGCAGCTGGGTACCACACGGCCCAGCGTTTTGGTGGCGCGCTGCTGGTTCTCAAATTCGCCATTCCATGTCATCTTGTACCCCAGCGGCAGGTGCACGGCGGCGTCTACTTTTTGCTGCGCTTCCGCAATGGTGCTGCCCAGGTCTCTTTCGCGTACGGAGAATTTTACGGCAATATGCCGCATATTGTTATCGCGGAAAATAAAAGCCGGCCCGGTAAGTGTTTTTATGTCTGCAATTTCTTTCAGCGGTATTTTGGCCCCATCGCTGGTGGGTACCATCAGGTTCTGGATGGCTTCAGGAGTAGCCCGGAATTCTTTCTGGTAGCGGATGCGTACATCGAATTTTCTTTCGCCCTCGTATAACTGGGTGGGGGCTTTACCGCCAATGGCCATTTCAATTACGGCGTTGGCATCTGCCGTATTCACCCCATAAAAAGCCATCTTTTGCTGATCTAATTCTATCCTGAATTCTGGTTGGCCCAGGTTGCGCAGCACGCCAAGATCTTCTATGCCGCGTACGGTTTTCAGTACATTCAGCACGCTGTCGGCTTTATCATCCAGGGTCTGAAAATCGGGACCGAATATTTTTACTGCCAGGGCTGCATTTACGCCTGCTACGGCTTCCTCCACATTATCGCGTATGGGCTGTGAATAGTTAAAGGTAATGCCCGGAAATTTTCTTAGCTGTGCATCCATTTCATCAATCAGTTGTTCGGTATTGATATTTCTTTTCCAGTCTTTTTTTTGTTTCAGGTCTACCTGTATCTGCACATTAAAGAAGCCTTTGGGGTCGGTGCCGTCATTGGTTCTGCCTACCTGCGAGAGGGTTTGCTTTACTTCCGGAAATTTAGCCAGGATATCTATCATTTTATTGGAGATGGTATTGGCTTCCGACAGCGATACACTCATTGGCAGTTCCGCTTCTACCCATAAAGCGCCTTCATTCAGATCGGGCAGGAATTCGGTACCCAGGAATTTGGCTGAGAAAAACGTGAGCACCATAATGATCAAAGCCAGCAGGATACTTTTTTTCTGGTTGCGGTAAACGATATTGAATAACCGGCTCACGCCTTTTTCAAAAAAGATCACTACGGGATTGTGTTTCTCGCGTACATTTTTCCGCAGCAAAATGCTAGAGAGGGCGGGCACCAGGGTAAGGGTGAAGAGGAGGGCACCCAGCAAGGCGAAGCCCAGCGTGTAGGCCAGTGGCGAAAACATTTTGCCTTCCACTTTCTGAAAAGCGAAGATGGGCACGAGGCAGGTGAGGATGATTACTTTGGAAAAGAAGATGGATTTACCCATCTCGGTGCCGGTATTTTTGAACAAGCCCAGTTTGGCCAGCTTATTGAATTTTTCCATGCCCACCTCTTTTGCCTTATGATCCAGCGCCACAAAAAGGCCTTCCACCATTACTACGGCGCCATCTATGATAATCCCGAAATCAATGGCGCCCATCGACAGCAGGTTGGCGCTCATGCCTTTTATGCGCATGCAGATAAAAGCAAAAAGCAAAGACAAGGGAATGATAATACTAACGGTAACAGTTGTACGCCAGTCTGCCATGAATAGTAATACGATCACCGTTACCAGCACAATGCCTTCAATCAGGTTATGGATCACTGTTTCCTGTGCAAAGTCCATGAGGTTGGTACGGTCGTAAAAAGTATTGATCTTAACGTCCTTCGGCAGGATGCTGTTATTGAGTTCATCCACCTTGGCCCTTACCCGGTCAAGCACCTCGCTGGGGTTTTCTCCCTTCCGCATCACAATAATGCCTTCCATTACATCTTCGTCCTGGTCGCGGGCCACCTGGCCCAGCCGGGGTTTGCCGGATTCTATTACATTGGCCAGGTTCTTTACCAGCAGTGGTACACCGTTGATCCGGTTAATGATGATATTGTTGATATCGTCTATATCGTTCAGCACGCCGATTCCCCGCACTACATAACTCTGTCCGTTCCGTTCAATTACATCGCCGCCCACGTTCACATTGCTTTTGGAAATGGCATTGTATACATCCAGCGAAGTCAGGTTGTATTTGATCAGCAGCTCCGGGTTCACGCTCACTTCAAATACTTTTTCTTCGCCGCCAAAGCTGTTTACGTCTGCAATGCCGGGCACGCTTTTGAACTGCCTGTCCAGCACCCAATTCTGAATGGTGGTCAGATCGCGGATGGAACGGGTTTTACTGCTGAGGGTATAGCGGAATATTTCACCGGTAGGTCCGTAGGGCGGCTGTACATCTGGCTTTACGCCGTCTGGCAGATCTGCACCGCTCAGCCGCGTAAATACCTGCTGGCGGGCAAAGGCATCGTCTACATCATCATCAAAAATAATACGCATGTAACAAAGGCCGAAGGCAGAAGTGGTGCGCAGGTTCGATTTCTTCTGTACAGAATTGAGCACTGTTTCCATTGGTATGGTAACGAATTTCTCTACTTCCTCTGCGCTGCGGCCCGGCCATTGGGCAATGATGATGATTTGGGTATTGGTTACATCCGGGAACGTTTCGATGGGCGTTTCCTTG
Organism: uncultured Flavihumibacter sp.; assembly: GCA_964245425.1. Lineage (GTDB taxonomy): Bacteria > Bacteroidota > Bacteroidia > Chitinophagales > Chitinophagaceae > JACMLD01. The sequence continues at coordinate 20,578 of CAXTMV010000010.1, forward strand.
TAGCTCCAGATGCCCATGGCGACCAGTATGGCCGTCATAAAAAAAATAAAATAACGGTGTCGCAGGGAAAAATGTATGATGTTCCGGATAAACTTATTCATAAAAACTGGTTAAGGGATGCTCGTAACAGGGCGAAAACAATCGGGGCCTATTGGATCATTGTTCTTTTAGCGCATTGTACAGTAATACCTGGTTCTCGCCCACCAGCCATTCACCTTCTTTGATACCGGCGGCTATAAAATCTTTGCCGGCCACCGATTTCAAAACACTTACCTCGCGGAGTTCCAGGTTGCATTTTCCATGGTAGATGATCACAAAGCTTTTTCCATTGTCGCTTACCACCCCTTCAGAAGGTATCATGACTGTTTTCTTGCCCTCTTTGTTTTCGATGATGATATTTGCAAACATTTCAGGTTTAAGCCGCATACCGGGATTGGATAACCGCACCCTTATCTTCATTACCTTGGTAACGGGGTCCAGTATCTGGTTTACCTTATCTACTACGCCGCTGAATAAAGAATCGGGATAGGCAAGGGTACTTACTTTGGCCCGGTACCCTTCTTTTACTTTTGCAATATCACTTTCATAGACATTGGCCCATACCCATACATCGCTGATATCGCCGATGGTAAAGAGGTTGTCACTGTTGTCATTCCTGATAAAGCCGCCCTGGCTAATTTTCTTTTCCACCACATAACCGCTCATGGGGGCTGTAATTACGTACATACCCCCCGCAGCAGTATGGCCACCGCCATTAATGGCTATCAGTTCTTTTATCTTGTTGGCAGCGGCCAGGGCTTTATTATAGTTCTCTTTTGCTTCAATGTATTCGCGTTCGCTGGCAATGCCGTTTTTAAAGAGCGATTCTGTATTGTCCATCTGTTTTTTGGTAATGGTCACATCGTTACCGGTAGTGGACAGATCGCTGTAATTGCCTGCTACGTCGGCGCTTTTAATAACGGCCAGCGTTTGTCCTTTGATTACTTTATCGCCCAGTGATACTTTTACTTCTGTTACCTGGCCACTGCTGAAGGGAAACACTTTTACTACCTTGTTATCATTGAAACTAACCTCTCCGGATAATTTCAGCTCATCGTCTACATTGGCAAGGCCGGCCGTGTCAATATGTATTATTTTGGAAAGGGAATCAGAAATGCAAACAGGGGCTTTCTTATCGTCTTTTTTCTTCTCTTCGGCATTGTTGCAGGCCAGCAGCCAGCTGGTAACGGCCAGTAAAAAAGAAACAGCATACAGGAACTTCATCATCGTATAATATTTTTATCGTTCAGATTACTTTAGATTTATAATGGTAGTGCCGGTACTGTAATTAAGTTCTTCGGCTGCATTGCGCAGGTTGGTCTGTTGCTGCAATTGCTTGGTAACCGCTTCTTTCCAACCGTCAAAAAAATCAATGAATTCCAACAGGCCTATTTGCTTATCCTGGTAGCTTTGCACCATGTTTTTCATCAACTGGTTGTATTTGCTGATAAAATCGGGGGCGATAGACTGCTGCAATTGCTGAATGCCCAGTAATTTATGGTAGGCGGCCAGCACATCCTGCTGTACAGCCTGTTGTACCTGTAATACCTGCACATTGGCCTGTTGAATACTGGCCTGTGCGGCCTTTATATTCCCTTTGTTTTTATTCAGGATGGGTAATGGAAGCGAGATGCCGAGGCCCCAGAAATTGTTGATATAGCTGCTGCGCTGATCGTATTCTGCACCCAGGGTAATATCAGGCACTGCCAGGGCTTTCTGGTAACGTAGGTTATGCTGCTGCGATAGTACATTGATTTGTGCCAATTGCACATCCGGGCGATTGTTTCGGGCAGTATCCAGCAGGGCTGCCAGGGGTTGTGCAACGGTTACCGACAGGGTATCGCTGCCCTGCGGAATAAAAACGGAATCGCCACCGACCTGCAGCAGTACCACGAATTCTTTTTCGGTATCGCCTATCTGGCGTTGTACATCAGCGGCATCGGCCTGCAGGCTGTACAGCAATGCTTTTACCCTGATATTGTCTTTCTGGGAGATGTTACCCGCCTGTAACTGCGCGTCCATGCCGGCAGCCAGTTTTTGCAGGGAAGCTATTTCGCTGCTGTAGATATTCCAGGTTTGGAACTGGAGATGCAGGCTGTTAAAATCATTGCGTAGAACAAACCGGAGGTTGCGCAGCAAATCATTGAATTGTTGACGGGCGCTCAGTACATCATCATTGGCCAGCTGGATCAGCTTGTTTCTTTTGCCCGCCGTTTTAATGAGCTGCTGTAATTGTATGTATACCTGGCCAAAGTCTTTATTATGGCGAAAAAATTTTCCGTCATAAATATTCTGATCGGTGTTCAGCACGGGATTATCCCAATACCTGGCCTGCTGCAGCAAAGCGGAACTGATATCAACATTGTACTGCTGTGCCAGCAGGGAAAGATTTTTTTGCAGGAAAATCCGTTCCGCATCTGCCAGTGTAACCCGAACGGAATCAGGATGTTGAGCTTTTAAGATAAAAGAAGCCAGTAGTAAAAAAACAACCAGTCCTGGCAGACGGTGATGCATAGTGCTTTTTTTGGTGGAGCTGTAAAGCTGCCTCCGTCTTTAGTTAAATCGGCGTTAACATATGTTAATTACCGGTTAACAAAATAATGCGGTGCGATATTGATTGAACTGCTTCGAAAAAGCACGGATGGACAATAAAAAAAGCGGGGTCACCCCGCTGCATAATTAAATAAATGGAATGCTGTAGCTCAGGCTGCTGAAAGAGAAGGTACATTGAACCGGAACCCTACGCCGTGAATGGTTTCAAGAATAATATCGGGGTCTGCCTTAAAATGCTTCCTCAATTTGGTAATAAACACATCCATGCTGCGACCAAGGAAATAATCGTCTTTTCCCCATACGTTCAGCAACACTTCTTCGCGTTTCAGCACTTTATTGGGATGCTGGCAGAGAAACTTGAGCAGGTCTGCTTCTTTCTGGGTCATAGAAGAAGTGCCTTGGTTGGAAATGATCTTAAGGTCGGTATAAGAGAACCGCAGTTTGCTGATCTGGTATTCCTGTACCTGTTCGGAGTACATTTTCTTTGTGCGGCGCATAAAAACTTCCATGCGTAACAGCAATTCCGACATATTGAAGGGCTTGGTAATATAATCGTCGGCGCCCGACTGGAAACCTTTTATTTTGTCTTCTTCCATTGAGCGCGCGGTCAGAAAAAGAATGGGTACGAGGTCGGATACCTGCCTGATTTTCTTTGCCACCGCAAATCCGTCTTTATTGGGCATCATAACGTCGAGCAGGCAAATGTCGAACTCGTTTTTATTGAACCGGTCGATGGCCGACTGACCATCCGGACTATGCACCACTTCATAGCCATCCTCTTCCAGGGCGTCTTTAATAATAAAGCCCAGCGAGGCATCGTCCTCTGCCAGTAACACTTTTGCTTTGCTAGCCATAATCATTCTTTTTAGGAGCTACAAAATTGAAACATTCTATTCAGCACTTGGTGTTAACCACTTGTTATCGGATAAGCAGCAGGGATAAGGGTTACCGCGGCAGAATAATCTTAAATTCTGTGCCGATGCCGGGAATGCTGTTTACGATGATTTTTCCCTTGTGCGCATCAATTACCTTCTTTACAAAATTGAGACCCAGGCCAAATCCTTTTACATTGTGCACATTACCGGTGGGCACCCTGAAAAATCGCTTGAACAATTGTTTGATGTACTTTTTTTCGATGCCAATACCATTGTCTTTTACCGAAATGCTATAGTGCCCGTTTTCGGAGGTGGTTGTAATGATAACGTGCGGTTCCTTTGAATATTTAATGGAATTTTCTACCAGGTTTACAATTACCATGGCAATATTGCTTTCATCGGCACTGATGGTCTGGTCGTTTTTTTCAGGAATGAATTCGATGCGGGTATTCGTTTGCCTTACCAGCGGGTCCATGTCTTTTAACACATCCTTTATAATATTGTTGGGTACAAAGGTTTCTTTCTCAATCGGCAGCTCGTGGTGGTCGGTCCGCGCCGTCTTTAACAAGCGTTCTACCTGTGTTTGCAGGTGTTCCGTCTGCTGGGCAATAATGGCACTGTATTTTTTCAGTCTTTCCGGTTGTTCGGTAATGGGTGGGGTAGACAATACGCCGGCCGCCAGTTTCATTACCGCCAGCGGGGTTTTGAATTCATGCGTAAAATTATTGACGAAATCTTTCTGTAATTCGTTCAGGAATTTCTGCCGGTAGAAATAGAACATACTGGCTGCAAAACCAATTAGTACCAGTAAGAGCAGCACGCTGGTGACTATCCAGAAATTAAGCTGGTGAATAATGTATTGCTGCCGGTGCGGAAAATAAAGATGTATGTAGGGATAGTTTTTGGGGATCACCGGCAGGTCGATGGGCGTAAACCGGGGATGAAAACTGGTTTGTACCTGGGTGGAAGCCGCTGTGGGCAGGTACACCTGGTAAAGGTAGCTGCCCACACTATCGCTGTAAACCGTCATTTTACAATCGGTGAACACATTAAAATCTTCAAATTCACTGTACAGGAAATTGATTAAGGAGTCTTTCTGCGGTATGGTATCCACCCTTATCAGGAAGGTATTCGGGTTGGGGCGTTCGATTAATTTTTGCAGCTGGGTGCCGGGATTGTCATCTATTTTCATGTCCTCGCATACGCCACGGATGCTCTTTACAACATTGGTGTTGAACTCCTTGCCTTCATAAAAATACACCTGGTATATCCAGTACATCTGGACCACCAGGATAATGCTTACCAGGAAGGAAAGCAACAGCATCATCCATTTTAAAGTAGCTGACCGCATATATTTTAAAAATTACAGAAACCAACTGACAAATATGCAAACATTTGTTATGCAGCCATAGTACTGGTTTGTTAAGCCAGCGTTAAGTATTAACACAGGTTAAGGGGAGGTTAACGGGTAGTCAAAATTTTACTGCTGTAAAATAGTTACGCATCTTAGCAATCCGAATAAGTTATTTCAATATAATTCCAAGATAGTAGTAATAGAGGGTTCTTTTTAGGGTTTATGCGCCGCTTGTCTAAGCGGCGTTCCCGTTTTTAAGCTACGAGCTGACAGCTTTCTCCATTGTTTCCACATCTTTTACATTGCCGGTTCTTTTCAGTACGCCCCAATGTTGCAGTTCACCTTTAATGGCTTTCCTGAAAGATTTGAACAGCACATAATACATCAGCCACCTGTACACAAAACGTTGCGGAATCAGCCACACCAGTTTGCTGAGTTTTTCTTTTTCGTAGCTGAAAGCCAGTATGGAAACGGCCGCATCTACCAGCATGAATAACAGGTAATAGGTCAGTATTTTTTCACCGTTGCCACTCCAGATCCCGATTATCATAAAAATATCCGCCAGTGGTGCAATGGTAGGTATAATAAACTGGAATATCAGGATGTTGGGCAATGCAATCCATCCCAGCCATTTGTATTTCCAGTTAAAAAGCGCATCCCTGTTTTTATAAAAAGTCTGCATAACGCCAAAGCTCCAGCGAAAACGTTGTTTCAGGAACATCTTTACCGTTTCCGGCGCTTCTGTGAGGGCAATGGCCTGGTTGTCGTTCCTGATGGCATAGCCGCAACGCAATATACGTACCGTTAGATCGCAATCTTCTGCCAGGGTATCGGTGGTAAAGCCACCAGCGTCTTCGAGCGCCTGTTTGCTGAAGGCGCCAATGGCACCAGGCACTACGGTAATGGCATTAACGCCGGCAAATGCCTTGCGATCAAAATTCTGGCTGGTAATGTATTCAATATCCTGCCAGCGGGTAATCGCATTCCTGGTATTACCCACTTTTACATTACCGGCTACTGCACCCACCGGCTGCTCTTTGTCTGCCAGCTGGGGATCAAAATGCCGCATCAGCAATGAAACAGCCGTGGGCAATAACTTGGTATCTGCATCAATACAAACCACATAGTCTGCGGTAGATTGCGCAATACCAAAGTTAAGGGCGGAAGCCTTGCCTCCATTGGGTTTGGTGAGCACCCGCATTGTAGGATGATCTTTGAAAGCCGTATTTACCTTTTCAAAGGTGGCGTCTTTGCTGCCATCATCCACAAAAATGATTTCAAAGTTTGGATAGTCTGTCTTTAATAAATTATTTAGTGAGCCCACCGCATTCACTTCTTCATTATAAGCCGGCACAATGATACTTACCAGCGGGGCTTCGGTTTTTCCGGACAACCAGGAAGGGATGATATTTTCTTTTTTATCTTTTCGCTGCTGGATGGCCGCGAGTACAGCCATTAAAAAAATCCTGGACAAAGACAAAACGATAAAGACAATAAATAAGGAAGAAAGGATATGGCTTCCCCAATAACCCACTTCAAACATAAAACTCTCCAGCTGGATAGCATAATAACCGCTGCCCTTTGGCACTTCCGGCATCAGGTCGTCTTTTTTCTTGCCCAGCAGATCGGCCACGGTGGTAAAAGTATAACCGCGTTCCTTAAAATATTTGATAATCCGGGGCAGTGCTTCCACCGTTGCTTTGCGGCTGTCGCCGCCGGCATCGTGCAAAAGAATGATGTTTCCGTTTTGGTCGTTCGCAGTAACACGTGCTTTTTCGCGCACCACCCGCGCAAAGATTGAATCTGCCGATACACCCGGCTCCCAGTCTTCGGGATCGATAGACTCGCCAATGTCTAGGTAATTTTTTTCGTGTGCCCAGGCCACGGGCACCAGTTCTTCATATTTCTGGGGTTGAAAATCGGCGTTGAAAGGTGCGCGGAACATGATGGTGGAATGGCCCGTTACACATTCTATGAGCAGTCGGGTCGATTCCATTTCAAGTATGGCCCGCTTATAACTGACTTTCGCAATATTGGGATGCGTAAAGGTATGATTGCCTATTTCATGCCCTTCCCGGTAAATGCGTTTTACGATCGGGATATTATTTTCTGCGTTGATGCCCACCAGGAAGAAAGTGCCGGGTACGTGTTCGGCGCTTAATATATCCAGTATCTGCGGTGTGTATTTTGGATCGGGGCCATCGTCGAAGGTGAGCACCAGTTTTTTCCGGTTGGCCGTATCACCGCCATAGGTTTTTGCTACCCATTTGGAAGGCAGCGTATCATACGATTCTTCACTTATCAGCATCTCTGCCGTATCAATTTCGGGTACTATGCGGCCGCTGGTAGGCCCACCGATGATATCCAGGATCTCTCCCTGCGTCCCTTCATAGTCTACATTCTCTTCATTGGATACCGAGGTAATATGGGCAAAGGAAGCAAAATCGAAACGCCGGATGCTGTCTTTGCTCATATCGCGATCATAAAAATCCCACATCCGGCTATCTTCCGCTCCCAGTCGCCAGAGCGATACACCGCTTAAGCCATATTCGGCTGCAAAGCGTAATGCGTTAAAAGTGGTGGCGGCATCCGTAAAATATACTTTGTGATCATTGCCGTCGTCGTCTGCATAGCCAAAGGTGAGGTTATAGGTATCGTTGTTAAAATCAATCTTGCTGTTATAGGTTCTTGCACGCACCAGCACCTGCTGGTAAGTAACAGGCGATGTTCTGATGGGTTTACCGGCTTTATCTACCGTCCAGTCGTACCCGAACCCCGCCGCTGCGAGTATTAATTTTTCAGACGGTATCTTTTGCGCAGCCTCATCTACCGCTGCTTCAATCCATTTCTGCTCTGCAATGGAACCAGGCAGGGTGCCTTCCGAATGCTGATCATAGGCCATTAAAAATATATAGTCGTTGTAATTGGCCAGCTCCGTAAAATTATAATCCTCGTTAAAAGGAACCACATCCTGTGTAACGAGGAAACCCTTTGCGTGTAATTTTTCATATAGCTCTTTCTGGAACTGAACAAGCGCTTCGTTTTTCTTTTCTACCAAATCTTCGAAATCCACATTTACACCCGATAGCTTATTGCTGTCCAGTATGCGGATCAGATCGTTGATCAGTTTTTCTCGTTTAACCTTGTTGGTGATAATGCGATGTACGGCTTCACCCTGGAAAACCTGGTCTACGTTATTGGAAAGGATGGCGACGATCTTAACGCCCGAACGTTTCATGATATCGTAGGCACCGGCATCAATTTTACTTACAATGCTGTCGCCGGTAGGGTCTATAAACAACCATTCCGGTATAACCATGTTCAGGTGGCTGATATTCCGTTCCAGTGAAGAATAGGATTGCGCATCCCAGTCTACATAAAAAGCAGCTCTGATGCCTGCGCCAAATTTCCGGAAAGAATAGAAGTCCGGGTCGGCATGCACAATAACGCCATTCTTTCTTTTAAACCTCCTGGGAATGGGATAAGCACCCCGGCTGTACATCTCCTTTTCATTGATGAACTTACGGAACCCGCCATATTGTTTGCCGATTTTTGTGTTGCTGAAGATGGAATTGCTGCTGGTATCCAGCAGGGCCTGTTTCTCCTGTTCACCTCTCAGGCGAAGCATGGGCGGTGTGTCGCCTCTCGATAAGGCAAGCACAATAACGGCAATTCCCATTGCCAGGAAGAAAAGGATAAATCGGCTCCCCCATTTAAAACGTTGCCAGCGGCTGGCGGTAGCCGTTTGAAATACCTGGTTTGTATGCGTGCTCATTTGTATTATACCCAGTTGACTGCAGCGGGGTTCTGTTCATAAAAATAGTACAGAAATTGTTAATGCTGCTGTAATACCAGCCGGTCTTTTAATAGTCGAGCTCAAGCCTTAGCCTGTCTTTCAGCTCTTTTACCAGCGGGTATTCGGCCACTATCTTCTGGTATTGTTCTTTTGTGTTCAGCGGTATCTCTACTTTGGCCGACAGGTCTAATTTTTCTTCGATCACAATAAAGAAAGTAAGCTGCCGGTTATTGAATTGCTGCTGCAGGTATTCAGACAGCCGCACTCTTTCCGACTCGATGAATTTCAACTGCAGGTTATTGGGCGTAACAATTTCGAAGCAGCTCTCATCCCTGATGCGCAGTATGGCCAGGTCAAAGCTCTGGCCGGCCGGGTTCTTGCCTTCCTTTAATTGTATGGTAAAATCGTTCCAGGCCTGCTGCAACAGCTCCGTACTGAGGGCTTTTATTTCCGCCTGCGTACCGTTGGCCGCCCCATTTGCGTACTGGCTCCGGATTTTGTGCAGGCCACCCAGTTTGGTGCTGGTGGGCGCGTCAGGAACCGGTAGGGGAGCATTGGACGCCTGCGTGGTCTTTGCAGGGGGGGTGATTTTTTCTGCTGCCGTTTCTATGGTTAGCCGGGCAGTTGCAATGGGGGTTTGCTGCGTGGCAGGTGGCGCTGAACTATAGCCGGTTTCTTTAATGGCAATAAACGAAAGCCGTTTAAAAGCAACCGGCTTTACCGTGTCAATTATTTTTTTTTTAAGTGTTTCGCCACCTGCGGCGGTTATTTCCATGGCCTGTTGCAGGTAAGTAAGTTTAATCAGGGCCAATTCTATGTGCAGGCGTTTATTGCGGGCAGCTTTATAGTGTACCGCCGTTTCATTTAAAATATTCAATGCGCTGATGATAAAAGGGAAACCTGTTTTTTTTGCGGCTTCCAGGTAGCGTTCTTTAAAGCTTTCCACTACTTCCAGCAAACCGGTTACCCGCGGATCTTTTGAGACCAGCAGGTTGCGTAAAAATTCGGCAAAGCCTTCTATTACCAGGTCGCCTTCAAAGCCCTTGCTGTTGATATCATCAAACAACAGCATGGCGCCGGCCAGGTCCTGCTGTTGCATGCAATCCAGCAGTTTAAAATAATAATCTGCATCCAGTATGTTCAGGTGCTCCAGGGTGTTGGCATAGGTTACCTCGCCATTGGTAAAACTAACTATCTTGTCCAGTATGCTCAGGGCATCGCGCATACATCCCTCGCTTTTTTGGGCAATCAGGTGCAGCGCCGCCTTGTCTGCACTTATTTCTTCTTTGCCTATGATCTCCTGTAAGTGTTCTACCGTATCGTTGGGGGTGATGCGTTTAAAGTCGAAGATCTGGCAACGGCTTAAAATGGTGGGTAGTATTTTATGCTTTTCGGTGGTGGCCAAAATAAAGCTCGCATAGGGAGGGGGCTCTTCCAGTGTTTTCAGGAACGCATTGAAGGCCGCGGCGCTGAGCATGTGCACCTCATCTATGATATACACTTTATACTTGCCCGCCTGCGGAGCAAAGCGAACCTGGTCTACCAATGCACGGATATCATCCACCGAATTATTGCTGGCAGCATCCAGTTCGTGAATGTTGAGTGAAGTACCCTGGTCGAACGACACACAGGAATGGCATTTGTTGCAGGCTTCGCCGTCTTTTGAAATGTTTTCGCAGTTGATGGTCTTGGCCAGTATGCGGGCACAGGTGGTTTTTCCTACTCCCCTGGGGCCACAAAACAAAAAGGCGTGGGCCAGCTGGCTGTTTTTGATGGCATTCTTTAACGTGGTGGTGATATGAGACTGCCCCACCACGGTAGAAAAGTTCTGTGGCCTGTACTTACGTGCCGAAACAATAAATTTATCCATACCTGCGGCGAAGTTAAGCGAAAAGATGTTTTATGATCGGGTGAACATAGCGCTGAGCCGCCGCATGGGGAAAGATTGTTATTGACTGGGTGGAATGGCCTTTTTGACTGGGTAGATCGCGCTTTTTGGACGGCTCACCCTTGGTGGCTGCGCAGCAGGAGAAAATGAATACAAAGTTATCCTTTTGACCATGTTGGCTGCGCAAAGAAGTGTTATTAAGGAGCGCTGCGCAAAAAGAGGTTATTAAAGAGAAGCGCGCAACAAGAGATTATTAAGGTGAGCCGCCCAAAAAGGGCGACCCACCTGACAAAAAAAGGGCGACCCACCTGACAAAAAAGAGCGACCCACCTGATAAAAAAAGGAGAGCCGACAAAAAAGGGCGACCCCCCTGAAAAAAAAAGGTGAGCAGCGCAAAAAAGGGCGACCCACCTGATAAAAAAAGGGTGAGCCGCCTGATAAAAAAGAGCGAGCCACCTGATAAAAAAAAGGTGAGCCGCCCAAAAAGGGCGACCCACCTGACAAAAAAGAGCGACCCACCTGATAAAAAAAGGTGAGCCGCCCAAAAAGGGCGACCCACCTGAAAAAAAAGGGCTGCCAGCGGGCAGCCCTCAATAAAGGGTCTTAGAGTGTATGCCATAGGAAAATCTAAAAACCGGTATTGTTGGGTAACAGGTTCGGGTTTACATCGGTTTCCTGCTTTGGAACCGGGAACAGCAATTGCTTCTCGCTAAAAGTGGCGTTGAAAACTGTTTTATGACCTACAAAATCATCCCAGTTGCCTGTTACATCATTGTGTACTTTTTTGGTACGCAGCATGTCGAACCACATCTTGTTTTCAAAACAAAGTTCAAAATAACGCTGCAGCCATACTTCATGCTCAAAATCGGTCTGGCTCAGCGAGCCAATGGGAGCGAGCTGGGCCCGGGCGCGGATATCATTCACGGCCTGTTTGGCTACAGGATTGGCAGATCCGTCCGCACGGTTTTCTGCTTCCGCATACATCAGTTTTACATCTGCATACCGGTACAGGGTGTAATTAAGATCTGACTTTACCGTATTGGTAACCGCCACGGAGTCGAACCATTTATAGATATAGGGTCCTTTAAAAGTTACGGTTGCACCTGTTTTGGCACTGGGGTAACTGCTGTAAAAGAACTGGCGATCCTGTACGCGTTTGTCTCCCGACGGAAAGGAGGCGATGAACTGCGCGGTTGGGTACACCGATCCGTATTCATCGGAGTATTTTGAAATACCGGAATAATTCGGAATGGTAAGCGGTGTCAATGGATTGGTAGAAGGTACGCTGGCCGCATATTGTACCTGGAAAATAAATTCACCGGTATTTTTGTTGGCCGGTTTAATCATATCCGTGTATTGCGGAAACAGGGAATAGACACCACTGTTGATCACATCAAGCGAACGTTTGGCCGATTCGGCGTAATAACTACTGCCGCCATTGATGGCCGCACCGGCGTAGGTAAGGTAAACATCTGCCAGCAGTGCTTTTACTGTACCCAGCGATACATGGCCGGTGGCATCTCTCCAGGGCAAGGTAGATTTTTCGGCCAATAGCAGGTCTGGAATAATGATGCTGTCATAAATGGCCTTGGCCGGCGCCCTGGCTACATTAAGGGTATTTACATCGGTTTGCACCGTGGTAATCTTGGGCACCGCACCATACATGCGTACCAGGAAAAAATAATACAATGCCCGCAGGGTATGTACTTCTGCCAGCATATTGGTTTTTGCATCTGCGCTGAGATTGGCTGCATTGATGCCCGGAATAGACTGCAGGCCCTGGTTGCAGTAACCAACACCTTTGTATAAATTCTGCCACCAGGTATCAACATAAAAAGAAGTGGAATTGTAATTCAGGTTTTGGAAAAGCGTGAAATTGGTTTGTCCAAGATCGCTGTTCGATTTACCAGTCATGAATTCCATCAGGTTCCAGGTATTGCCGCCATAAGAAGATGCCTGGCCGCCCAGCATGGCGCCCTGCAGGTTCTGGTAAGCAGAATTGGTAAAAGCCTGGGCCACTTTAAGGCTCGACAAAGATGAGTTGGGGGTGATAAAACTGGTCGGTTTTTCCTCCAGGAATTTTTTGCACGAAGCCGTCAGGAAAACAGCGGCAAGGATGGCTATATATTTAATTTGCTTCATGTTCGTTTTTTTGAAATTAGAAATTAAGTGTTACGCCGGCATTCCAGACACGCGGACGGGGATAAGAGAAGAAGTCCAGGTTCTGCGAAAAATTCGGGTTGTTTCCGTAAGAGGAATTGTAGGTATCCACTTCGGGGTCGTAACCGGTGTACTTGGTACTCACAAACAGGTTCTGCACGCTTACGTAAAAGCGCAAACGGCTTACATGATACTTGTCGAGCATTTTAGAAGGCAGTGAATAGCCCAGTACAAAGTTCTGTCCGCGTATAAAAGATCCGTCCTCTACCCACCAGGTATCAAATTTAGAATCCTGTGCATGTGCATAGTTTCTTACCTGCGAGATCATGGTATTCTGGTTGGTAGGCGTCCATGCATCCAGCACTGTTTTAAGACTGTTGGCAATGGTTTGGCGGTCTTCAGTAGAATGTTTAAAGGTGGCTGCGGTGTTAACGCCTTCTACAAAACGGATATCGAAACTGAAATCCCAGTTCTTATAAACAATGGTGCTGTTGAAATTGCCTGTCCATTTGGGATTAGACCTTCCGATGATGCTGTAATATTCGCTGCCATCTGAATTCAGCTGGTATTTACGATCGCCGATCTTTAAACCCTGTGTGGCGGCAAGGGCGGCTTCCTTATCGCTGTAAGTGCCCAGTCGGGTTCTGCCATAGAACGAACCAATGGCTTCTCCCACGCGCAGTACATTGGTCTGGCCAAGAAAATTAGGCCCGGGAAAGATATCCGCATTGCCATTGTTCAGCTTCAGGATCTTGTTCTTATTGCTGGCAAAGATAAAATTGGTGGTCCAGGTAAAATCCTTGGTTTGTATATTGGTAGTGGTCAGGTTCAGTTCCACACCCGTATTTCTTACGGAACCGATATTCCTGTAAACATAGTTGGCGTTCTGACCGGCCGACCATGGAATAGGCGTTTGCAACAACAGGTTCTTGGTAGTGCGGTTATAATAATCCAGGTTCAATATGATCCTGTTTTTAAACAGGCTTAATTCCACACCGGCATCTGCCTGGTTTGAAACTTCCCATTTGAGGTCGGGATTGCCTACATAATTGGGCAATAAGGTAGACTGGCTGGCACCGCTTAACACGGTGGTACTGGGCGATATCTGCGGCAGCGACAAATAGTTACCTATTTCCTGGTTACCCACAGAACCATAGCTGGCCCTGATCTTCAGGTCGCTGATGATGCCTGGATTGTGTTTCATGAAATCTTCTTCGGAAACCCTCCAGGCGGCACCTACCGACGGGAAAAAGCCGTATTTATGATTCTTGCCAAATACAGATGAACCGTCATAACGGCCGGTGGCTGTAAACAGGTATTTGTTGCTGATATTATAAGTAACGCGTGCATAGTAAGAATTCAGCGAACGCTGGCCGATACTGCTGGAAGTATTTGAACGAACGGAACCTGCCTGCAGGCTGTAATACTGGAAAATATTGTCGATGAAATTCTGCGTCTCTGCAAACTCATTTTGTGTATTGGTTTGTTGCCAGGAAGCACCGAGCAGGGCAGTCAGTTTATGACCGTTGTTAAACTGTTTGTTCCAGGTAAAATAATTTTCTGATTGCCAGAAAGTGCTGTTATTGGCCGTAAGGTTGGCTACCCCGCCCTGGTCTTGCGACAGGTGCGGCAGATCGCTGGCCGAAAAGAAATTGTTCTTTTGGTTGTTCAGGTTGAAACCGAAATCAGATTTAAAATCCAGCTCTTTGGTGATATGAAACAATAAATAGGTATTGCCCAGGGTCTGGAAATTATTATTAAGTGTATACCGGTTATTGGCAATCTGAACAGGATTGGGACCACCTTCCAGGCCATCGATATCGTAGTTGCCAGCCCAGGCACCATTGGGATATTTAACAGGAACAATCGGCACTTCTTCTGTTACCATCCTGGGCACATTCAGTCCGCCGTTGCCATCTGAAACCAGTTTCTGCTGGCTTTTGATAAGGGAGATGGCGCCGCCAACTTTCAACCATTTGTTTACGTCGTTGTCCAGCGTAAGCCTGGCAGAATATCTTTTAAAAGCAGAATTCACCATGATGCCGTTCTGGTCAAGATAACCCAGCGATAAGCTGAAAAGTGTTTTATCGCTGCCCCCCTGGAAGCTGAGCTGGTGGTTATGCGAAAAAGCGGGCTTATAAGTTTCCGACTCCCAATTTGTATTATACAGTGGTTTGTCGCTGGCATCAAACAGCAACGGATAATTGATATGGTTCAATGCCTTGGAGGGCAGGTTTACCGCGTTATTGGGATCAAATTTCTGACCATTGGCAAAAGCCAAGTTATAGACCTGTACAAATTCGGTGGCGTTCAGTGCCGGCACATGGCGGTATAACTGCGCCTCGTTCACATTACCATCGTAGGTAATGCGGGTAGCGCCGCTTCTGCCGCGTTTGGTGGTAACCATGATAACACCATTGGCGCCACGGGCGCCATAGATGGCGGTAGCGGAAGCGTCTTTCAAGACTTCCACAGAAGCAATATCACCGGGGTTGATGGTATTGCCGTCTACACCGGTAACACCGTCTACCACGTACAGCGGGTCAAGGCTGGAGTTGATGGAACCCAGGCCGCGTACACGCACTTTGGCACCGGCGCCGGGCGCATTGTTGTTAACGCTTACGTCAACACCCGCCACCTTGCCTTCCAGCGCCTGTGTAATATTGGGAACGGGTTTGTCGAGCAGCTTATCTGCTTTGATAACCGTTACAGCGCCGGTCAGATCCGATTTGCGGGCAGTACCATAACCAATTACTACTACGTCGTTCAGGTTAGAAACATCCTGGGCCATCACCACACTCTGCAGTTTTGCGGGCTGGCTAACGGGTATCTCAATATTTTTAAAACCTACATAGCTGAACACCAGTACGGCATTGGCGCTGCTAACGTCGATGCTGAAGCCACCATCTGCCTTGGTAGACACGCCGTTATTGGTGCCTCTTTCCAGCACGCTTACACCTGAAAGGGGTTCTCCCCTGTCGTTGGCCACCCGGCCGGTGATGCTGATGGCGGCACTCGCCAGTTGGTTTTCCGTGTTTTTATCGTCTACAATTACGACCAGGTGATTGCTCAGCCGGCGGTAGGTAAGAGAAGTATGTTCAAAAATTTTGTCCAGCACCTCTGTAAGGCTGGCGTTTTCTACGTTAATGGTTACAGGCTCACTCGATTTTAATAGTTTGTCTCTGTATACAAACCGGAAATCGCCTTGTTCTTCAATCGATTTCAGTACCTTTTTCAGTTGAACCCGGTCCAGTTTCAGGCTGATGCCCTGCCCATAGGTATGGGCAAAGGTTTGGGTGGAAAAGAACAGAACAAGCACTATTACCATCTTCGTCATAAGCAGGCATTTGATTAATAAACGGCGCGTACCGGCAGATCCGCCGTGTTCACTTTTTTTCATATCTTGGCTTTGATTTAAAAATGATGAGAACACTCCCGCCCAAAGGCGGGATGGTTTTGTCTTTTTTTACTGCGGAGAATGTTGCAACCATTCTCCGTTTTTTATTTTACGGGATGTCAGGTGGGCGTTTTATTCATGCAGGCAGTTTTTGGTTATGAATAAAAGTTTACAGTTCAAAGGCTGAAGTGGGCCGCGAGGGCGAACCACCCATCTTAAAAAGTTTACTGTTCAATGTATGAAGTGTAAATTTGGCTCCGAAAACGAATCTGAATCGTAGACCTTCTTTAACCTTCAACCTTATTTTATCGTGATGATATTTTTATAGATCGAATACCTGAAATTGCCGGTAATGGTTAATGCCTCCATTACCTGGGCAACCGTTTCATTGTCGAATATCCCGCTGAAAGTGGTGTTTTTCAGATCATCGTCTCCATTGATAATGACTCTTACATCATACCAGCGTTCAATCTTCTGTGCCACTTCTTCCAGGCTTTCCGCATCAAACACCAGTTTGTTCTTTATCCAAAGGGTTTCCCATGCGCTGCTGTCTTTTGCCCGGAAATGTACTTTGCCCACCTGTATAGCCAGTTCAGGTGGGTCCTGGTTCTTTTCCTTGTTGGTTTTTTCCGTATCAAACTGCAGGCTCTTATTATTTACGCGCAGCTTTTCATTGGGCTTTAGTACAATCTTTTTTTCGGGACTGTTGTGCAGGGTAATTTCTACCGAACCCCTGAAGAGCGCGGTTTCTGTATTCTTTTCCGTTTCATAGGCCCGCACATTAAAGGCGGTGCCCAATACACGGATATCAATGGTTTTGGTATGAATGATGAAGGGCCGTGTTTTATCTTTCACTACATCAAAAAAAGCTTCTCCTTCCAGTGATACCTCCCGGAAATCGCCCCGGAAATTTTCATTGTAGGTCAGTTTGCTGTCTGCATTCAGCCATGCCATGGTGCCATCGGGCAGCAGAATGTTCGACTTGGATCCTTTTCTTGTGCTAACGGTATTACTGGCAATATAATCCGCTTTGTTAGCAGCCTTGTTTAATTTATTGTTATGAAAAAGAAAGAAAATAACCAGCAAGGAAGCGGCAATGCCAGACAGGGCCAGCAGCGGGTACCAGGCGGCAGATTTTGAAGGAGGCGCGACAGCAGTATATAATTCAGGTGCGGTATATTCGGCCGGACCGGGATAAATATCAGGCCGGTTGCTGAGCCTTTGCAGGTGCCGGTCAAAAAAATCGTCTGTTTTGCTTTCAGCGGAATGATCTTTTTTCCACATCTGCTCCATCAGTTGCGCCTGCAGGCCAAGCGTAGGATTTTTTTGAAGCAGCTTTTCCAACACCGCCAGTTCCTCAGCAGTTGCTTCACCACTGAGCTTAACACTTAACAAGTACCAGAAATTTTCTTCTTCCATATGCCTGTCTTATAAGTAAGGATACCGATTGCCAATAAAATGTACCAAAAGAAAAAACTTATTTTGAAAAAACATTTTACCTTCATGGTAAGAAAGGAATTTAAAATGTCCAATCTATTTTGAACCAGCTTGCCAATATACCAGAACTGCAAACGAGAATTGCTTTGTATGACGATATGAAAGCATACAGGGATCTATGTGATCTATTCTATCACCGCCTCAACCGCACGGCATTTGCTTTCATCAAATCAAAAGAACCCGCAGAAGAAATTGTTTCAGATGTCTTTATTAAAGTATGGCAGATCAGGGCAAAACTGCCGGAGATAGAAAACCTAAGTGTTTACCTGTATACCGTTACCAAGAATCTCTGCCTGAAATACATTACCCGCCAGTATAAGAACCCGGTTACCAGTCTCGACATTATGCATTTTGAAACCAGCATCGATTTTAATACGCCGGAAGAAATCTGCATCTCATCAGACATCATAAAAAAAATAAGGCAGGCCCTGGAAGAATTACCGCCCAAATGCCGGCTTATTCTGCAGCTGGTAAAAGAAGACGGGCTTCGCTATAAAGAAGTAGCGGAGATCCTGCACCTCTCGGAACTAACCGTCAGGAACCAGGTAGCCATTGCCGTCAGGAAACTGGGGAAGGTATTGCCGGTGTATTTGCAATCAGCGGTTAACCTTAATTTTCCTTAAAAGTTCCTGGTTCTATAGTTAGGAAGTTTGTTCGTCCGGCAACGCCAGCGAACGATGAACTGGTGAACCAAACGGCGATTAACTGATTACAGGGTGCCGTTTAAATTCCCGGGTGCGATCAAATAAATAACGGTAGGTGGTTAGTTTTCGGCTGGGAAAGGTATCGCCCAGGGTTTTGGCCGTATTAATCATTTTGGGATTGAACTCCCCGATCCATTGCATTTCAAATTCTGCATAATCTGTATAGGGCTGCACCAGTTTGGCTGCCTCAATCAGCATAAATGCATCCACGCCTTTGCCCTGAAATTCGGGAACAATGCCATACACGATGCCGATAAACTTTTTTCTTTTCTGGGTTTTTTGCAGCCATAGAAAATATAGTTTCTGCAAAATGCCAAACTGCCCGTTCAGGTGTTTAAAATACTGGTTAATATCAGGCAGGTTCACAAACATGCAAACTGGCTCTTCTTTATAATAAGCAAACCAGATAACATGCTCATCCATCACCGGTTTCATTTTTTTAAACATGATCCGTACCTGTTCTTTTTTCATTTCCTTCAACCCGCCATGTCCTGCCCAGGCCTTGTTGTAGATAACGGTGAAATCGTCGGCAAATTTATCCAGCCTTTTTTTATCTATATGGATGCTTTTATAATCGGGGTTGCCGTCAAAATGCGCATGCCGCTCATACATTTTGGGGCTTAATTTTTTTGTAGTGTCTAGGCCGAAGCAAAGCTGGTTGAAGAAATTCTGAAAGCCGTACTGCTCAAACAGCGCCTGGTAATAAGGGTAATTGTAATTCATGCAGTACAGCGGTTCCTGAAAGCCTTCTACCACCAGCCCCCACCAGCGGTCACGTTCGCCAAAATTAATAGGGCCGTCCATGGCTTCCATGCCCCGGGCGCTTAGCCATTGCCGGGCCGTGTCAAAAAGCAAATTGGCAGCCGCCTGGTCATTGATGCAATCAAAAAAACCTATCCCGCCCACGGGCAGATCATCGCCCTTGTTTTTGTATTTCTTATTGGTAAATGCGGCAATGCGGCCTATTAGCTCACCTGCATCATCCTGCAAAATCCAGCGGATGCAGCTGCCCTGCCGGAAAGCCTTGTTTTTCTTTTCATCAAATACTTCCTGGATGTCTTTGTCGAGCGGGCGGATATAATTGGTATTGGCTTTGTTTATGCTACTATTAACGGTAATGAACTGGCGGGCCAGTGCCGGGTTGGTTACTTCTGTTAACTGCATGGTTCGGGTGCTTGGCTGGTGACTGGTCTAAGATTTTACGGGTGCTGTTGAAACTGTTTGTAAATTTGAAAAAAACAAATTTAACCGATTCAAATACATAAACATTTATACATGGCTGATAATTCAAAATTTTTAGCGGGCATCGTAGTAGGGGCCGCAGCGGGTGCTGCCATTGCCCTGTTGCTGAATTCAGACAGCGGTAAAAAAGCACTGTCTGATTTAAAAGAAATGGCCGGTAAGGCTTTCCGCGATTGGAAAGATGCCGGCATGGAGGCTGCAGAAGAAGCAGAAACCGCTGTTTAAAAACAATCATATGCCTGAAAAACAGAATTTTTTTGAAGAAACCCAGGACCTGGTAGAAAGCTATGCCAGCAACCGGTTAAGGCTGCTTAAACTGCAGACCGCTGAAAAGTCCTCAAGGGTAATAACGGTTTTGCTGGCAGGTATCGTTATCAGCCTGTTGTCTTTTTTTATCCTGCTTTTTGTAAGCATCATGGCTGGTTACTTTTTCTCCGAAAAACTGCACAGCCAGTTTTACGGGTTTGGTATCGTAACCCTAATGTATGTGCTGCTGCTGGTGGTAGCCCTGCTGCTTCGTAAACGCCTGGATAAATTCATTTTTGAAAAACTGATAACCATCTTGTTTGAATCAAATAACGACGACAATGACAACCCCCAGTAAAAAAACGGTCCTGTATACCCGTGAGAGCATTCAGCTGGAGCAACTGCGGTTAAAGCGCATCATCAAACAGCAGGAAGAGGTGCTCCGGCAAAAGGTACAGAAATTGCCCGGCGAATTGTTATATGCGGGGGTGGATTCGTTGCTGCCCGTTGGATTGTCGGGTAAAATAAGCGACAAAATATTAACGGCGGGAAAGAATTTCATCAACCGGGCCGTTGTCAAAAAAACAGGCGGACAAACATCACGCCTGGTCACCGCCGCCAAACAGGCCGGCATTTTTACCTTGTTAAAGATGGCTTATACGGCCTTTATCAAGAAGAAGAAATAAATAAGGTGGTAAATGTGATAAATGTGCTCATGCGAAGCCCGGATCAGGCAGTAGCACATTTATCATATTTACCACATTAGCACCGGCGCTCTTATTTTTCAAAACTAAACCTTCCTACCAGCAGCGTATGCCGTTCCGTTTTTTCCAGCTGCACGGTAATAATCTTTTTTTCCTCCCGCCCGTCTGAATAATGTGTATACAGTTCGGCCATAACGGTGGTTGGCCAGGCCCGCTTCATTTGACTTGCACCGTAAAAATCGGCTTCGATGGTATAGATGCCCTTGATCGCTTTTTTAAGCAGGAATTGTTC
>CAXTMV010000010.1:41334-48597 GCA_964245425.1 uncultured Flavihumibacter sp.
GTTCCGGGCCATAACCATTGGTAAAATCGTTGGAAATGCGGCCCCCGATGGCCGTGTTCTTATGGCTGTAATAACATTTTTCTCCGTTGGGATCCGTTAGCCAGAGGTCGATATCCGTATCGTTCATATTCCAGTTCAACACTACACGCACATCTACCGGCATGGGGTGCAATAATTTCTTATCGATGGCATCGGTGTGCAGGTCGTTGCCATGGTTTGCCAGCAGCCCGTTGATCTCCGTAACAATGATTTCTTCAATGCCATTGTAGCGGCTCATTACATCGCCATCGTATTGTTTGCTGATGGCAGTATACAGGGTATCCAGCGCCTGCTGGTACCTGCCTGCATCCGCCAGGGCCAGGCCGTAATCGCGGTAGCTTTGTGGCTCCTGCGGCCGCCATTGCAGTATTTTGCGATACACATAGGCTTCTTCCGTATATTGACGGGTTTCTTTTAATTTAAAACCCAGTAGTTTGTACAATTCATGGTTTTCGAGGTCCAGCTCGGCCAGGTTGCCCAATACCATGGCACCTGTTGCAGAATCCTTCTGCTGAAAAAAATAACAGGCCATATCAAAATAAAAGGAAGGCGTAGACAGGTATTCCTTTCGCAGTTCCAGGTATTTGCCGTATCGCTGTTCTTTGCCGGTGGCTGCCATGGCTGTTAAATAACTGCGCTGGGGTGTCCATTGTTTGATATTAATACTTGCATTGCCAGACCCATCGCCCTCTTCTTCTTTTCTCTTTTTATTGCCGGTAACAACGTAGCCTGCCCCGGGCGCGATATTCGGCGAAACGGCTACACCGGCCACGAGCCCCTCCAATGCTTCCAGGTTATCAGCTTGAATAGTCGTGGTGCTACGCATATTCCTTCTTTCTGTTTGATCTGCATTACCAGCCCGGTTATTGCTATAGCCTGTTACTATCACTTCACTCAAATTCGCGGCGGCGGCGTTTACCGTATCCATGCGGTATTGATAGTTTTTTACGGGTATCGTTGTTTTATAATCCTGGTTCCACCATTGCATCAGCTCTTCAAAATAGCGGGTAGCATTGTTCATGGCCAGTACCTGCTGCGTTTGCCGGTCTGCCCGTCTTTCTTTTATCATCTGGTCGTATACTGCCCGCAAATCGGCGGGTGGTTCTATTTCGTATTGTACATAGTCGGCCACATTTTCCAGTACAATCAGCGATGTATTGCGGGTAACAATGGAAAATTGTTTACCCAGCTGGCCAATGATCGAATGGTTCCGTTCATCATCCATTTCCAGTTCCGCTATTTTTTTCTGCGCCCATATTTTTTGCAGGTTTACCTGCGTAGATTGTTGCTGGTAGTTTAGCTGCACTGTTTTCTCAAACAGTATTTTATTGTCGTACCCATATTGAAGGGTAAGCGCCGTGCGGGCACTGGTGCTGATACCGGCCACCGAACAACTGTTGATGACGGGCTGCGGCGCAGCGGGATAATGCTCGCTGATGGCGTCGTTCTGTTTAATACATAGCAATTGTAAGGATTGTTCCGTAAGCACCCGCAGGGCTTCTGCGGCATTCAGGGCATTTAGGTTGATGAAAGACCCGCCGGTGCGCTGCGACAAGGATTGTAAAAAGGCGTAATCTGCTTTAGGAGCAGCACTGATGCCATATACCGGCCTGCCGGTGAGTTCAAATTGGTTGTCGCTGAGCGTAGACAATCCATCAGAGAAAAATAAGTATTCTGCGCCGGGGGTGGCCGCCAGGTTTATTTTGCTGAAATTGGTGCCCCCATCATACGTAAGATGTTCGATGGTCTTTTTTAAGGCCTCCCAGTTACCCTGCCGTATGGTAAAAGCGCCCAGATTTTTGTATTCGTTGTTTACCGTGGCCAGCCGCACGGAAAGGTTTTGTTTTTTTTCTATATAACTGCCCAGTAGCTGCAATTCTTTTTTTGTATCGCGGCTAAGGCCGCTTAACGATACATCCCAGATAACCGCTATATTATCGGGGATCTCTTTGGCCCTGGTTTGCTTCTGCAGAAATGAATTGACCAGGAAATAATAATTGGCGCCTACCTGCTGCATCATGGCTTCCGGCGCATCTGGGTTTTTGGGCAGGCTGAAAGCAACCGAATGACCGGGTGTAAAATGATCTTTTTCTATTACCGCACTGTAATTATTATTCCATTCACTGAACGCCAGGTTGTCTTCCGGTGTTTCTGTAAAGTGCGGTTTAACAGAAGACTGTACAACGGTAATCTCTAACCGGAATTTTTCTATCGATCTTCTATAATCCATCGGTAAGCGATAGCGCAGCGTGTGCTGGTCGTTGGCCAGCAACGCTTCGTTGTAGGCAATCAGCACCGTGCGGCTGCCATTGGCAGGTATCGGGTAGATGCGGGTACGAAAATTATTTCCGCTGGTTTTTTCCAGCAGGCCGGGGTCAATCCGGCGGTGCTCCACCGCTTCAAAAACACGGGTGCCCTTTTCTTTTTCTACCGGCACCGCTTCGCGCAGTGCGCCATTAATGTCAATCGCATACCTCGATACGGAAGCACTTTCGGGCAGGGGAAACAGCAGTTCTCCTTCCTGTATCCGGTTGCTGCTGTTAAAAAAAGTCATTTCCAGGGTCGTAACAGCAATATTGCCGGTTACGGTGATACTTGTTTTCAGGCTTTTGAGGTAAACGCTGTTGGGTTGGTCTTTCACAGTGAGTTCGGGTGTCTGCGCCAGGCAATTGCTGCAAATAAAATGCAATAACAGGAGTGGGGCGTGGCGTACCAAAAATGTCCATTTCATAATGCTGATTTCAGACTGGATGCAGCCGGACTGTTTTTTACACATTCGGGGAAAAAGTCGCCGCATCCTTTAACAAATTCTTGTAGTAAGGGTCATAACAGCTGCCGCAATGCGGGCAAATGGACGCTCGCCGGCAGGCACTCGTTCCCGGGCTTTTAATAGCCGTAATGCTCTCACAACCAATATTTTATGAAGCATTGTCATCCATTCTTCTCATATTTATTTTTTTTCCTTTTCAGTTGGTGGAATTAAGATCCCAACCCTTACCTTTGCGGCAAAATTCTAAACCGCTGTTTTAATACGCTTCTTATGGCTAATACAGGTAAAATCAAACAAATTATTGGCGCCGTTGTAGACGTGCAGTTTGACGGCCAGTTACCGGAAATCTATAATGCGCTTGAGCTGAAACGCGATAACGGTGAAACACTGGTATTGGAAGTGCAGCAGCACCTGGGCGAGGACAGTGTACGTACCATTGCAATGGACGGAACGGAAGGCCTGGTGCGTGGTACAACGGTTACCGATACAGGCAAGGCAATCGCCATGCCCATTGGACCCAATATAAACGGACGCCTGTTTAATGTAACGGGTGATGCGATTGACGGATTGCCACAGGTAGACAAACAAGGCGGCCGGCCCATTCACAACAAACCCCCTTTATTTGAAAACCTGAGCACAGCCAGCGAGATATTGTTTACCGGCATTAAAGTAATCGACCTGATTGAACCCTATGCAAAAGGCGGTAAGATTGGTTTGTTTGGTGGTGCGGGCGTAGGTAAAACCGTATTGATACAGGAACTGATTAATAATATTGCCAAAGGGCACGGTGGTTTGTCTGTATTTGCAGGCGTAGGCGAGCGTACCCGTGAAGGAAATGACCTGATGCGTGAAATGATTGAAGCGGGTATCATGAAATATGGTGACGCGTTTAAACATAGTATGGAAGAAGGCGGCTGGGACCTGGAAAAAGTGGATATGGAAGGATTGAAAGAGTCGAAGGCAACCTTTGTATTTGGCCAGATGAACGAACCCCCCGGCGCCCGTGCCCGTGTGGCATTGAGCGGTTTAACCATTGCGGAGTATTTTCGCGACGGAGACGGCCAGGGAAAAGGAAAAGACATCCTGTTTTTTGTTGATAATATATTCCGTTTCACGCAGGCAGGTTCTGAAGTATCGGCCCTGCTGGGTCGTATGCCCAGTGCGGTAGGTTACCAGCCCACCCTGGCAACGGAAATGGGATTGATGCAGGAACGCATTACTTCTACCCGCAATGGCTCCATTACTTCTGTGCAGGCGGTATATGTACCTGCGGATGACTTAACTGACCCCGCGCCGGCTACTACCTTTGCGCACCTGGATGCAACAACGGTACTGAGCCGTAAGATTGCGGATTTGGGTATTTACCCTGCCGTGGATCCGCTGGATTCTACCTCGCGCATCCTGACACCGTTTATTGTGGGCGATGCGCATTATAATACAGCCAACCGCGTGAAACTGATATTGCAGCGTTATAAGGAATTGCAGGATATCATTTCCATTCTGGGTATGGATGAGCTGAGCGATGAAGATAAACTAACGGTATCGCGTGCACGTCGTGTACAGCGTTTCCTGTCGCAGCCCTTCCACGTGGCAGAACAGTTTACGGGCCTTAAAGGCGTGTTTGTAAGCCTGGAAGATACCATCCGTGGATTTAATATGATCATGGACGGTGAAGTGGATGAATACCCCGAGGCGGCATTTAACCTGGTAGGTACTATTGAAGACGCAATAGAAAAAGGGAAAAAACTACAGGCATCTGCGAAGTAGGAAGTAGTAAGTTTTAAGTGGTAAGTTGTAGGCCCTTCTGCGTACTATGACTTGTCGCTAAAACGTATAACGATAACTTAATACTTACAACTCAAATATGGAATTAGAAATATTAACGCCCGTAAAAAAATTGTTCAGCGATACCGTATACGGTGTGCAGTTGCCGGGTATCGACGGAAGCTTTGAGGTGCTGGACAAACATGCGCCGCTGGTGAGTGCTTTAAAAGCCGGTAAGGTAAAAGTGCTGAAAGACAAGGCCATGAAAAATGTTTCGCATTACAGCATACAGAGCGGTTTTGTAGAAGTGCTGAACAATAAGGTAACGGTGCTGGTGGAAGGTGCCACTGCTACAGAAGAAAACAAATAATCATAAAGGAATTTTTCCCGTGATAATCCATCCATTTCTTGTATCCGTTTAAAATCAATTGTATCGTGCAATAAGATTCAATGTTCTTTTTTTTTAAGCCCCGGTCATGCCGGGTTTTTTTTTGGCCAAGGGAACAAAGAGAAAAGGAGCGCGCAGGCGCAGGATAACCGGAAACGCTCTGCGATATATTTATCCCTTAATCATTTTTTAATTTCTACTTTTAATTTTGCTTTCCCTTCACATTTGTTACACCCCTGTTAAGCTTACTGTTGGTTTATTAAACTGGTAACTTCTTTGCAGGTCTGTTGTTATTATCAGATCTAAAATTATATTTATGAAAAGACATGTGATGGTGCCCTTGCTGGCAGCGGGCTTTATTTTTACTTTGGCCGGTTGCAGTAAAGACCCGGTGGGCAAGCTTAGTTCAGAAGAAACCCGGCTGTATATTACCAGTTACGATAGTACCGCCGACTTCTCTTCTTTTAAAACATTCAGTATTTCAGATTCCGTGGCGGTTATCAGCAATGATCACCTGCGCGAGAAAACACATGACTCCTTCGATTCTTTATTGGTTGCTTCCTTTGCAAACGCCATGGTGCAGCGTGGCTATACACAGGTCAGCAATACACAGGACCCCGACCTGGGTATTAATGTCAGCAATATCATTAATACCTATACCGGGTATGTAGATTACGGCAGCTATTACAGCGACTATTATGGCTTTGTGGATCCTTACTACTGGGGTTATCCCGGCTATGGCTATTATGGATCCTATGTGGGTACTTACCAGGTAAACGAGGGCGTCATTTCCATCGACATGTTTGACCTGAAAGATGCGGCGGCCAGCAAAAAAATAAAAGCCGTATGGAGCGGTGTGTTAAGGGGATCGGGCATCTTTAACAGCGCCGGCGTAAATACCAGCGTACAGGCTTTGTTTACTCAAAGCCCTTACCTGAAATAAATTCACCTGTTTAAAGAAATCAATATGAAAAAGATAAAATATATAATGCTGGCAGCAGGCTTGTTCGGTTGCGCGGGCGCATTTGCACAAGATGAAGGCCTTACGCTGAAACTCAACTATTCAGTAGGGGTACCGGTGGGTTCTGCCAAAGATGTTATCGGCA
Source organism: uncultured Flavihumibacter sp. (assembly GCA_964245425.1). GTDB lineage: Bacteria > Bacteroidota > Bacteroidia > Chitinophagales > Chitinophagaceae > JACMLD01. The sequence continues at coordinate 47,402 of CAXTMV010000010.1, forward strand.
ATAATTCTTTTAAAGGATTCGGCGGAGAATTGATGTATCATTTCAACAACGCGTTTTCGCTGGGCGTGGAAACCGGTTCGCAATACTTCTACCAGAAATTTCCCCGGCAATTGTACAAGGGTTCCGATGGCAGCGATATTTCAGCCGTGGTTACCAATTCCATCAGCACGGCGCCTATTTTGATAAAGGGACAATATAATTTTCTTTCAACCAGTGCCGTGCGCCCGTATGTTGCGCTGGCAGCAGGTGGTAATGTGATCACATACTACCAGTATGCCGGTGAATTCAGCAATGACGCCAAGACAAAATTCGATTTTGCCGTTCGCCCGGAAGCAGGTGTGTATGTGCCTTTCAGGAAATACAGCCGGGCTGGTTTTAGCCTGGGCGCGGGCTACAATTATATGCCGTTCAATTATGCAGGCGTCAGCAACCTGAACCATGTTACCCTAAGGGCGGGCATAAGTTTTCCGTTAGGACAATAATATAATGTGCGAATGTGGGAATGTTTTATACAGCCAATATAGTTGCGACAGTTTTTTAAATAAGCCCTGGTACTGCCAGGGTTTATTTTTTCGTATGGGTGGGCAGATTGTTAGGCCAGTCATACTGCACGGGCCGAATCGCTCATAGGCGGATAAAAATCAAAAGCAGGTTTTTTTATCTGCTGCTGCTCCAGGCAGTCAATGCAATAACAAAAAGAATCAGTTTATATCGCATCAGGAATAAGGTAAAAAATGATGGGGATGGTTAAGCCGCGTTCAAGGCTTTTTATGGTAGAAAGCCTGTCATGAGAATCAATTTTTTGAAGCGGCACCTCCGCCATCGAAGAGGGGAGGAGAGGGGTAGGGTCAATTCAATTGTGGATCGCTGGGAAAATTAATCAGCATTTCATAATCGCCGCCCAGCAGCCGGATGGAGTCCTTCCAGGTTTCTGCAATTTCCTTTGGAAAAACGATCTTCCTGGTGGCTTCGGCCATCAACCATGATTTCTCTTTCAATTCATCTTTGAGCTGGCCTTCGCCCCATCCGCTGTAACCGATAAAAAAGCGAATTTTGGCGGCATCCGCCTTACCATTTCTCAGCAGGTCGAGTGCGGTTTCAAAATCGCCACCCCAGAAAATACCTTTTACAATTTCGGTGCCCCCCGGTATGGCTTCAGGGTATTGGTGCAGGAAATGTATGGTGTCCATCTGTAC
>CAXTMV010000011.1:0-6478 GCA_964245425.1 uncultured Flavihumibacter sp.
CGGGTAAATCGGCGGATCCTAAGATCGAGATCGGCTCCTGGCAGGACACAGACAAAATTATTTTTTATGTGAAGGATAACGGCGTGGGTGTTGATGAAAAGTATAAGAATAAGCTGTTCCGGGTTTTCCAGCGGCTGCATTCTGCTGATGAATTTGAGGGTACCGGTATCGGGCTTGCCATTATTGAAAAAATTATTTCCAAGCACGATGGCCAGGTGTGGGCCGACGCAGAAGTGGGAAAAGGCGCTAATTTTTATTTCAGCCTGCCGGCAGACAGCAATGGTACCGCGGCCTGATAAAACATTTTTTAAATAATAGACTATGAACCTCGATTCAATTGAAGTTTTGCTGGTGGAAGACAATATCAATGACGCAGAACTGGCCATCCGCGAATTGAAAAAAAACCACCTCGCCAACAATCTTTTTCATGTAAAAGACGGCGAAGAAGCATTGGATTTCCTCTTCGCCACCGGAAAATATGCAGATTCACGTAATATCAACCATACCCCTAAAGTGGTTTTACTGGACATCCAGATGCCAAAAATCAATGGCATAGAAGTATTGCAAAAGATAAAATCGGATGAGCGAACCAGGAGTACCCCTGTGGTGATGCTCACCTCTTCCAAAGAAGATCCCGACATTCAAAAATGCTATAACCTGGGCGCCAACAGCTATATTGTAAAACCTGTAAATTTTGAAAGATTTGCGGAAGCCATCAAAAACCTTGGCTTCTTTTGGTTATTGTTGAATCAACCCCCCCTTTAGAAACTATGGAAAACACCATGCGCATATTATTACTGGAAGACAGTCCTTCAGACGCGGAACTCATAAAAAGGTTTTTGCTTAAGGAGAAAATGAAATGTGAGTTCAGGCTGGTCATGGACAGGCAAAGTTTTTTGCAGGCCCTGGATGAGTTTTCGCCTGGCGTTATTCTCTCCGACAATTCAATGCCGCAGTTTAACGCCAGCGAAGCCTTAAAAATAACCCGGCTACGCAACCAGTACATCCCTTTTATAATGGTGACCGGCACGGTGTCTGAAGAATTTGCCGTCAGCATTATTAAACAAGGAGCAGACGATTATATCCTCAAAGACCGGATGAACAGGCTGCCCGCTGCCATAGAGACGGCTTTAAAGCAACGCAAAGCAGAAAAGGAAATTACCGACTATAAATATGCGCTCGACCAGGGTTACCTTGTATCCCTGACCGATGAAAAAGGAATTATCCAATATGTAAATGATAATTTTTGCTCCATCTCCGGCTTTACCTGCGATGAACTGATGGGGCAGGACCACCATCGGGTAAATTCCGGCTACCATCCCCCCTCCTATTTTAAAAAGATGTGGGATACCATCTCAGGCGGTGAAATCTGGAAAGGAGAATTTCGTAACAAGAAAAAAAACGGGGAACTGTATTGGGTTGATACCGCCATTGTGCCATTCCTGAATGAACAGGGCAAGCCTTACCAGTACCTGGCCATGCATACAGATATTACACAAAGAAAAACGATCGAGAACGAGCTGCAGAAAAGCAACGAGCGTTTTAAATACGCTACCATGGCTTCCTCTGATATTATCTGGGAGCTGAACTTTGAAACGAAGGAATATACCGTACATGAGGGTAAAGAGAAAATATTCGGGTCCGACAGGCAGCTGAACTGGCAATTGGGCATTGAATGGGAATACCTGGTGCCAGAAGACCGGGAACGGGCGAAAAAAAGTTTCAATGCCGCAAAAATAAACCCGGCGGGTAACCTGTGGGAAGAAGAATACAGCATCTATGCAGTAGACAACAGGATACTGCAGGTTATCAACCATGCTATCTTTATCCGCGACGAAAAAGGCAATACCATAAGGGCCATCGGCGCCATTACGGACGTAACAGATAAAAAGAAGCTGGAGGCGGACCTGTTTGAGCAACACAGGAACGAACAGCTTAAAATAACCGCCACGGCGCTGGATGCACAGGAAAAAGAAAGAAACTCCATTGGCCAGGAACTGCACGACAACGTGAACCAGATCCTGATGGGCACAAAGTTATTGTTGTCAGTTGTCAGGAATGATCCCGAAGAAAATCATTCGCTGATTACCTCCTGCATGGAAAACCTGCAAAATGCCATCGATGAAAACAGGAAGCTGGCACATACACTGGTAGTGCCCGACTTCCAGAGCATCAGCCTTATTGATCAACTGACCAACCTGGCAGATACCATGCTGCGGCCCGCCGGCATCTTTGTACACATTGATACCACTGACCTGGACGAGCTGTTGTTGGACGACCATTATAAATTGCCCATTTACCGTATCGCACAGGAGCAATGTACCAATATAGTTAAATACGCCGCCGCACAAGTGGTAAATATCATTTTAGCCACCACCCAAACAGACTTTACAATGACCCTCTCAGATGATGGAAAAGGAATGGATGCAAGTAAAAAAACAAATGGTATTGGTATTAAAAACATTAAAGGCCGACTGAGTATTTTAAACGGTGCAGCAAACATTATTACATCGGCCGGTAATGGATTTACACTGTCTATTTCAATTCCATTGTAATGCGCGGGATCCGCTGCCACAGAAACGGGCTTATCAATTCGCAGGTCGATCGTTCAACCTTACGTTCCCGCGCCGGCTGCGAAATGACAAACCAAAGAAATTCGACCTTACAGACCCGTTCCCGCTTTGGTAAAAGCTTAATCGAACATTAATTGCCGGCTGTGGCAATTGCGTAAAAATTGGTATACATTGACAGCGCACAGGTTTGGATACCTATCCGTTAATCATTAAAGCTCAGGTGTATGCTTAAAGCGCTGATCGTGGATGAGGAAGTGGATACATGGTTTATGTTAAGCGGTATATTGAGGCAAAACCATATCAAAACAAGTTTTGTTAACACCCTTTCTGCCGCCCGGCAGGCCCTGCAAACAGAAAATCCGGGTTTCTTGTTTTTTGATAACCATGTTCAGGACAATAACCTGAAAGGCAATTTTATAAAATATGTAAAATCGCACTATCCAAAAACAAAAATTGTAATGGTAAAGGATCAGGACACGGGATCGGTCCGGACCAGAACCGCCGTTACAGAAGAGCCGGATTTATTTATCAGCAAACCCTTCAATACAGAAATCTTCAACGCCGCTATACAGTCCCTTTTGTAGCTAAGAGAACAAAGAGAAAAACACTATCTTTATTTTCTATGGAGCGAAAAGAACTGAAAGCACGCTATGATGTGGTAATTGTAGGCGCTGGTATCGGAGGCCTTACGGCGGGCGCCCTGTTAAGCAAGGCCGGCCTGCGTGTTTGTGTTCTGGAGAAAGAACCCCATCCCGGCGGTTACCTGGCCGGGTTTCGCCGGAAAGATTTTCGCTTTGATACAGCTATCCACTGGCTGAACCAATATTCTAAAGAAGGAATGGTCTGCCGGTTATTTGATGCGCTGGGCAATGATTATCCCAAAGCCATTTCGCAGCAGCGAATCCGGAAATTTAAAGGCGATGATTACGAATACTTGCTTACCAACCGGCCCGATGATCTTAAGGAACAATGGAAAAAAGAATTTCCTGAAGATGCGGAGGGCATCGATCGATTTTTCAATGATGCAAAAAAAGTTGGCCTGGCATTTAAAAACTTTGGCCATATTTTCCGTGCAGAAGAAACAATGAATTTTGCTGAAAAGCTGCGTAAAAAAAAGAACCTGATCCGGTTTGCCATGCGGTTCATTCCGCACCTGCGGTATTCAGGCGACAAAGGCATCAAAAAAGGATTGTCTAAATATTTCAAGAGCAAAAGACTGCACGAAGTGTTCAGTGCCGATACGGAAATCCTTTCCTGTATTGTACCGATTGGCTGGGCTTATTACAACGATTTTCAAAGTCCACCCCATGGAGGCGGCCAGGTAATCGCCGAATGGTTGGAACACGTGATTCAGTATTTCGGGCAGGACACCCATTACCGATGTGAAGTTAAACAGATTTTGACCCAGGGGGATACCGCCTGCGGTGTCATTTGCAGCCGCTTTGGTAAAGAATACCGAATAGAAAGCAAATATGTGATTGCCGCTTCGGATGCGCCAACGCTCTATAGTAAATTATTGCCTGCAGCGTTAATTCCTGATAAAATAAAAAAGAACCTGGAGAAAGCCACTTTGTACAGTTCTTCTGTTACCATCAGCATTGCACTGGACTGCCCGGTAGAAAACCTGGGGTTTGATGAAGAACTGGTTCATGTATCCAGCGCGGCGGTGCCGCGCAGCGAGCAGGCCGGTGGGGATCCGCTTCGTACAGAAATTTGTATACTGGCACCCAGTTTCCGGGATCCCTCGCTGGCACCGGAAGGTAAGGGTACGTTGTTGCTGTTCATGCCGGCCGATATGAAATTTGAGCAGGAATGGCGCACAGAGAAAGATGCCCAGGGTAATTTTATACGGGGAAAGGCGTACAAGGAATTGAAAGATGCCATAGCACAGCAACTGATACAAAGAGTAGAAGAAAAAGTGGCGCCGGGATTGAGAAAGCATATTTTGTTTTACGAAGTAGCAACGCCCATTACCCATTGGCGGTATACCGGTAATACCGGCGGTTCCATGATGGCAACCAAACCCAATCGCCCGAATATGATGAACAAGGTAGCCACCTACCGCACACCGGTTAAGAATTTACTGGTGGGTGGTCATTGGGCAGAATTGGGCGGTGGTGTGCCGATTGCAGTGAAAGCCGGCGCCAATTCGGCCATGCTGATCCTGAAAGAAGAAAACCCGCAGGCCTATAAAGCTTTTGCAGCCTATATTGACGGACGCACAGACCTGTCTGTTCTGCAGCAAAGCAACAGCTTTAAACACTACGGAAATAACTGGGTGCAAAAGCCCACCCCTGCTCAAAAGAAAAAAAACCGCCTGGAATCGCCCGAAATCAATGACGATGCAAATGATGAGCAGGAAGAAGAACTGCTGGATGCATGAACGGCTGCAAATGGGTTAATAAAATGTAAAGAATTAGACCCGGTGCCGGCGCGGTAATTCAATATATTTGCAACAGGCCTGATTATCAGGATGCCATTTTATATTCAGATCGCATGTATGATATTTGCGGGGTAGGACATATCACTTTAGATAAGGTGGTTACACCCGAATCAGTTAAATATATGCCTGGCGGCACTTCTTACTATTTTTCCAATGCCGTTCGCAATATGCCACTCCGTTATTTGCTGGTTACGTCTTTGGGCGACAGTGAAATGCATACCATTGCGGCCTTGCGCTCGCAGGGTATATCGGTAAATGCCTACGAAAGCCATTACTCGGTTTATTTTGAAAACATCTATACTGATAACCCCGGTCAGCGTACGCAGCGGGTTTTGCGAAAAGCAGATCCGTTTACAACAGCGCAGGTACAGGATATCAGGGCGCAAATTTTTCACCTGGGCCCCTTGCTGGCAGACGATATGTCTGATGCATTTATGATAGCATTGGCACAGAAAGGCAGAATATCACTTGATGTGCAGGGATTACTCCGTGCAGTAGACCAGTACAATGTGGCGCCGGCAGACTGGCCGGGCAAAAAGAAAGTACTGCAGTGTGTAGACATCCTGAAAGCCGATGACAAGGAACTGGAAGTGCTCACGGGTTGTAAAGATTCCAGGGACGGTGCCCGGCTGCTGGCAGCCTGGGGGGTAAAGGAAATCGTTATCACATTTGGCAATAAGGGGTCATTTATTCTTATCAATGATATATTTTACGAAGTACCTGCTTTTGTTCCCCTGCAGGTAAAGGACGAAACCGGCTGCGGCGATACCTATATGGCCGGTTATTTATCGCAGCGCATCCTGGGTGCCGGTCCGCAAGCAGCCGGGGAGTTTGCATCTGCTATGGCCGCCCTTAAAACAGAAACATTCGGACCTTTTACCGGTACAGCAGAAGATGTATTTCAATTTATGGCGAGGCAACCAGCGGCCGTCATGCAGAAATAATGAATCAGCTTAACATTAGCTGTTGTACAGTCATTTTTGCAGGGTTACTTCCTGTTGCGCAGCAGCTACCCAGTCTTTTACCAGTTGAATTTGCCCATCTGATAGTGTTGCATAGCCATGAATAAGGGTATAGGATGGCAGCGGCATATCTTTTTTTTCTACTTCTTCTGCGATATCGCCGAGGCGATGGGCCAGCCTGCGTTTGTCTAAGCGGGTGAGGTCGGAAAAATTAATGGATTCCTTTCCTTCTTCGATATGGCCCCACATCCAGAATCCAACGGGGTTAATATTTGTGTACCAGGGGTATACGGTGTGGTTAGAATGGCAGTCGTAGCAGGACGTCTGCAAAATGCGCATAACCGTATCCGGTACATGCACATAATGGGTAATATCTGCAGCTGAAGCGGCCGCACCGATATTCCGGGCCGGCCGTATAAATTGTATCAGCACCAAAGAAATTAAAAGAAATACAAATATTTTCCGGACCATGGCTATTGCTGGTTTCGATAAATGTACAT
>CAXTMV010000011.1:6488-13098 GCA_964245425.1 uncultured Flavihumibacter sp.
GATTAGGGTATGCCACCCGGACATTTAATTTCCATAATAAAAAAGGCAGCCCGTGCGGACTGCCTTTTTATAAAGCGATTTTTTCTTTACATTAAATTAATGATATCATTTCCAAAAACGAATAGCATCAGGGCTGCGATCAGGATAAAGCCTACTATCTGGTAGCGGTATACATATTTTTCAGGTATGGCCGCACCGGTGACCAGTTCAGCCAGTAATAACACCACGTGGCCGCCGTCCAGCACCGGTATTGGCAGAATATTCATCAATGCAAGTGCCAGCGAAAGAATCGCGGTAATATGCCAGAACCTGACCCAGTCCCAATAGCCACCATAGATCTTGGCAATCCCAATGGGGCCGGCCATTGATTTCCGGGCACTGATCTGGCCACTGAAAATCAGTTTAAAACCAACAATATTCGACCGCAATACCTCGTAGGCATCTGCCGCACCATAACGCAGGCTGGATAAAACTGTATAAGAAGCCAGGTTGTATTGCTGTTTGTTCAAAATGCCCAGCGCACCGCTCGAATCCAGTGATATGTTTTTCTGGATCATATTTCCATTACGGTTGAGAGAAAAGGCAGCTACCCGGTTGTGGTTATTCTTCATAAACTCCTTCAGGTTTCCAAATACAGAAATTGCCTGCGAGTCAATTTTAATGATTTGGTCACCGGTTTGTAAACCTCCTTTTTCCGCAACAGAACCCGGCAATACTTTGGCAATGGTAACCGGGTAATTATCCGGCCCCATAAAATTGAGCATATCGCCCTGGCTGGCCTTGCTGACAATAGTAGTAGGTATTTTCAGCGTCTGTTCCTGGCCATTCCTTTCTATCAGTAAAGTGCCCCCCAGGTAAAACTGGCTCGACTGCAAATCGGAGAAGCGGGTGAAGCTGTGGCCGTTCAGGGCAAGGATCTTATCGCCGGTCTGCAAACCCATCTTCCTGCCAAGCTCATAGCTATAAATGCCGGTCTTTAACTCCTGGTTGGGCAGGTAAGACTTGTCTGAAAACAGCAGCAGACCCGCACAGATGAATACACCCAGTATAACGTTGAACAACACGCCGCCAATCATGATCAGCAGGCGCTGCCAAACCGGTTTAGATCTGAATTCCCAGGGCTCGGGCGCCGTATTCATCACAGTCTTATCCATAGATTCATCGATCATACCCGACAGCTTTACATAGCCGCCCAGCGGCAGCCAGCCAATGCCGTATTCAGTACCTTTTATGGTTTTTGAAAACAGTTTGAAGTTCCAGGCATCCATAAAAAGAAAGAATTTTTCAACCCTTACCTTAAAGAGCCTGGCAAATAGAAAATGCCCTAATTCGTGAATGATTACCAGGATAGAAATCGCTAATATGAACTGTAAGGTCATTACAAGTACCTGCATATAAAATATTTCGTTAATTCAAGAGTGCAAAATTACACTAAAATGTTGTTATGTATTAAGATTCGATTAATGACTGATAGCCTTTTAAGTCGGGTGCGGGAACAGAAATATTAGCCAATAAAATGTTAAAATGGAGTCTGCTGCCATGTATTCGCTTAACCAATGTATTGCTAGGGCCTACCTAAGCGGTTATTTAGTTATACGGATGGCAAAAAAGGCCCAACGGGGATTTATGATGCAAGCCTCTCACAGCAGTTTAGATATGCCTGTCGGAAACCTCCCAACTATTTCAGGTGTTTTAACGGATCGCCCGGTATTTGTCATTGATTAATTTTAGCCTATACATTATTTAACCCTAAAACACATCATGTATGGGCGTAACAATCGGAATGCAAATCAGAACAGTAGCAGACATTTACAAAACCGTTTTAAAATGCAGTGTATCGGATGCCAATGCGCTGGAGAAAGAAACCTGTAAAAGTGCCGCCAGTATTGCAAAACTGGCCACCGCCTGTGGCTTGTCTACTATGACGGTTGGCTACGGCGGCGTCTTGATGCTGGGCGGGGTTACAGCGCCCGAAGGCATTTTGTTGGGTGGTATTGGCTATACCAATGCAAAGCGGTTTTGCAGTGCCATGGTAAACCGGTTAAACGATTCGATAGAAGCAGCTGCGGCCAGCGGACAATAATTGAAATGCCAGTCATTAAAGGGCGGTTGGTAATGGTTATTACAAACCGCCCTGTTGTTGTATGCCGCATGGTAGTTGGAACCCCGGTTGCGCAACTCATTTCTGGCCCGTTTCTGACCAAGGGCAGGATAGTCAAAAGCCATCTTAATAACGGCTTTCTCTCTTACAGGTTCAATACGTTTTTTTGGAATAGGCTTCTTAGGGATAACTTCCTGAAGAGCAGATTCACCACCCGTATGCACAACTGTTCAAGCCTATAGAAACCGTTACGGCTATAGCTCATTGCCATGCAGGCAGGCGAGACGTTGCGCAAATATTCGGCGACATCTAGTAATCCTGATTTGCTTTTGATCTGCCATGTTCAAAATAAGCAACCACTCAATTTCATTCTGTGAGCTAAGTTACGGCTTACCAATTATTTTTAATCAACTTCCCTAACAGTTCACGCGAAGTATGCCTTTTTCTGCCATAATTTGATAGGAAAAAAAATGAAAAAACCCGTAAACACTGGATAGTTTACGGGCTATTGGTGAGCGTTATTCACCTTTTCGTCGGGACGACTAAACGAACTAACAGGTTATAGAGAATTAACTATCAAATTATTACTGTCTTGAATTTGACGGTCCACCTTTTTGTTAACGATAAAAATAAGAGCTGTTACAAGAGTAAAGTTATAAGAAAATCAGACAAGATCATTTACCGGGTTCAGGTACAATGGTGTAAAATACGGTATCAATAAAAAACAAAGTATTGTCTTTTGACAGTACATTCTCATCATGTATGTCTTCCAGGATAATACCCAACTCTTTATTAAGATAATCATACCTCCGCGTGTTCTCAAATCCATTGAAAGCAAGAAGTTGTCGAATGGTTTCAAGATCTGCTATCGTATCTGCCTCAATAAATGGTTGCTTTACTACCGCCTCTATGGCGGAATTTACAATAGAGAATCCCATAAATTCGTAGGCTGTTCCGGGAAAAAGCAAGTTGTGAATTACCAGGCTGTTGAAATATTCAAGCCAGGTAGCATAGTAAACGGCATCATTTATTTTAATAACGCTCTTTCCATCCGCGTGCAGGTAAACCTTCGCTTCCCCTCCCCTTGTTAAATATTGATTTTCTGTAGGTAAGGGCGTAACCCGAAAGTGGAGATCGTCTGCCAGGGCCGTGAGAAAGGCTACCTGCTTTTCTTTAATGATTGACTGACCTTCGAAGTCTTTTTTAACCGTTCTACTTGTGCCAAAGCTTGTGCATAAGAGATTTCTGATTGCCGTGCAAGAATCTGCCTGTTCTTCAATGACAAATCCGTTAACGATATTCTCCAGTTTTTTTCTTGTGGCATCGCTGAACATTTGCATAAAAGTAATGAAAAATTGAAAGAGTTAAACTGCATAATGCCAGTAAGGTGAAATGAGTTGGAATCTTAAATGCAAAAAAACAACTCTTTAGAAATGCCTTTTTTATTTGTCTGGATGACAAATGAACCAACAGTTTATAGAGAATTCAATATCAAATTATTGATGTTAATAGATGTAGGTGTAATTTGATAGGAGAAAAAATGAAAAAGCCCGTAAACACTGGGTTTTACGGGCCTGTTGGTGTGTCTGACACCCTTTTAGTCGGGACGACTAGATTCGAACTAGCGACCCCTTGCACCCCATGCAAGTGCGCTACCGGGCTGCGCTACGTCCCGAACTTCCGGGTGGCAAATGTAGGTGTTTATTTTAGATTCGGAAAGCCGAAAATAGTTTAATATTTGTTGGTACAACGGCCCCCCATATTGACCCATAAAGTAGAGCGCCCATTACACATGAACCAGGACATCAAAGACGAGGCATTGGAAGAACTGCAGCTTGAGATCAAGTTCGGGTTCGAAAACGAGCAACAGCTTTTCGACCGGATCAGGGATATGTTTTATAAGGAAACAGATTTTGATGAAGGCTGGCTCCGGCAGACCCTTGCCAGCGAATATCGCCGCCACCAGCAGGAAAGCCGGCACTGGGTCCGGCCCACCGGTTTTGATAAACTGGCCGCCGCCTTCGATGAACTCGCGGAACAAAAGATCGTTTGTCTTCATTACGCAGGCCATACCAAGAGTGACGGTGAAAGCGATTGCATGGATACCATCCTGTTGCTCGAAAAACAAGGCATCCATGCCATTGGATTTTGTTATTATCATCGCCAGGACCTGGGCAGGGCCGTTGATCCGGCCAGCAGCAATTTATTCCTTGGGTTCGACAGCACGTCCCAAAACGATACAGAAGCGCTTGCAGTTGCCGCAAAGATCATCGCTGTGCTCCGGGCAAAAGGTTTTACCATCAGCTGGCCCGGTACCGTAGACCAAAGAATAGAAATCAACTACATTCAATGGCAGAAAATTCCTGATAAGCAGGACTGGACACCCGAACGCGTAATCAAAATAATGACCCAGCCAAAACTGAACAAGAAACCCTTCTGGCGATTCTGGTGATCGATACATGCCGCCTGATGTCAGTCGCAATAAAAAAGGCCGCCCTTACCGGGGCGGCCTGCCAGTCAACACTTGCTTATTGCTTATAAAACGACCAGTTTTTTTGTAACAGTCGTCCTTTTGGTACGGATGGTGACCATATACAAACCTTTTGAAAGATGATGATCTATTTTTCCGATAGCAGACACCCTCGCTGAAAGCACTTCCCTGCCATTTACCGCATGAACCGTTACATAAGCCAGCTCATCTGTTTCCAGGCCTGGTACCGTTATCGTGAACTGTTTTTCCCGTACCGGGTTCGGGTACAAACCAACTTCCGTAATAACAGGCGCCACTGTTGCCACTGTTGGGTTGTTAATGAGCCGGGTGCTGCTGGTTGGATTTACAAACTGCCACATGGCGCTGTACCAACCGCTTTGTACCCCACTGTATTGCGCATAGCCCAGCTGGCCTTCTACATGCACCCATTCAGCTGTCTGCCACCGGTTCTGTATATAATTGTAGGGGCTGCCCGCGTCGGCGAGGGTCCACATCGCACTGTACCAGCTCAATTGAATGGCGCCGCATTCTACTGATCCGTTCTGATCTTCTACATGCATATAATTACCGGTCAACCGGTTCTTCAGGTAAACAAAACCGCTTCCTGCATCCACTTTAGCCCATTGGTAGGCTGTATTAGTGCCCGGTGCGGTGCCATATTTTACCTGTCCATTGGCACCATCAAAAAGATATTCTGTTGGCTGCCACCTGTTCACAATCTGGTACCAGGTAGTGCCTGCGGAAGGAACGGTAATAGAACTGGTAGCTGTTTTGCCGCCGTCTTGTGTGGTAACGGTTATGATGGCCGTGCCGCCGGCTACAGCGGTAACCAGTCCGCTGGTATTCACGGTGGCAACAGCGGTATTGCCCGAGCTCCAGCTCACCACTTTATTGCTGGCATTGGCAGGTGTAACGGTGGCGGTTAGTTGTAATGTTGCACCGACATTTACGGTTGCACTGGCCGGACTCATACTTACGCCGGTTACCAGAACCGGTGTACCGGGGTCGGTATCGTACCAGGTATTGTTCAGGTACCAGCCATCTTTGGTTCGGTTCAGATCGGCTGTCTGGTTACTGTTATCATTAAAGATTAGGTTGGTAGAAGTAATATTGGTAAAGGTATAAGCATACCACCCGCTGCCGCTATTGGTCATGGCCACACCCGGCCAGCTGCCATCTGCCAGCCGGCCTGCAGGCAACGCATTCCACCAATATATTTTTATAGCGGTGCCCCATGCCGAGGGTTTGAAGAAATGAACGGTAAAACTGGAAGCTGCCGTAACGGTTATGGCGGCCGTCGCTGTTTTGGCCCCGTCGGCCGTGGTGGCAGTTATGGTAGCCGTGCCGGTTGCCATACCACTGACCAGCCCGCTGCTGTTTACAGTGGCCACCGAAGTATTGCTGCTGGTCCAGTTAACGGTTTGATTGGTTGCATTGGAAGGCGCTACGGTTGCAGTGAGTTGGGTAGTTAGACCCGCCGCCACGCTGGCCGATGCAGGCGAAACCGTTACACCGGTAACCGGCACCACCGGCACATTGGCATTGGTAAGAACGATGTATTGAAAAGCGGCCAGCGATTGCGTGGCACCCGATACAATGGTCACCGCTGCGTTTGTGTAAGCGTCCTTGTAGCTACCGGCCAGTGCTGACGGAATGCTATAAGTAGAAACTCCATTGCGCAGGTTGGCCATCACCGCGATGCGGATATGCTCGGGCGACACCTTGCTAAGCTCGAACACCAGCGCCGAGGCGATATGCGCCTGCTCTGCCGGATCCATCGAGCGGAAGAACAGGCGCGCCTGGCTGTAGTGATCGGCGAAGCTCTCGGGGCGGATACGCAGCTTCTGCCCTTCTTCCTCGGACGCGAAGGTGACATAGCCCGTCTCCGGGTCTTCGCGCGCGCCCCCTGGTTCACCGGCGGAGGCCAGGCTGTTGGGTTCGTAATTGGCGCGGCCCTTGGGCACCTGCATCTGCATGTGGCCATCGCGCTGCTGGTTCAGGAACGGGCAGCCCGACGC
>CAXTMV010000011.1:13108-34443 GCA_964245425.1 uncultured Flavihumibacter sp.
TTGGTCTTGGTGCTCCGCCGGATGGCCGTGCTGCTGGTTCTGAAATTGAGCAGTTTCCTGAAATCGGTAGACGCGGCAGGATTGGTATTCCAGTTGATCTTTACGCTCTGGTATGGCCAGGGAATCAGCTGGTTAAAATCTGTTTCCTGTCCGCTGGTCAGGAAAGGCACGCCCCGCATATAAGCTGAAATAAGAAAATTAACGATAACACCATTGTGGCCGCCGAATTCCTGCAGGGCCGTGGTGGAAGTCTCCACATCGTGGTTAGACGTATATCGCACCATCTGCTGGCTGCCGGTAGCATCTGTATATTCGGTATTGGTGGTGGTTTGCAGTTGGGAAACTGATAAACCGTTCTGCGCTATTTTTGAGATGGCATCGTAGTACCATTTGTCACCAAAATTCATGTCGAAACCGGTCTGAAAATTCTCCAGTCGATCGCCTTCTGCAAACATTAATAATTTATGGGTGGTGATGCCCCGCAGGTTGCTAATGGTATTGGTCCAGAAATCGAGCGGCGGGTTATTGGCAAAATCGCAGCGATAACCATCTATATTGGCGGCGAAAATCCAGTAGCGCATGGCATCTACCAATGCGGCGCGCATGGCGGTGCTGGTAAAATTCAACCCTGCAATATCACCGAATTGTGCGCCGGTGGTTACATTTGTCAATGGCTGAATAACGCCGCCGCTTTGCACGTACCAGTCGGGGTGCTGCGTAATCCAGGGATGGTCCCAGGAGGTGCCGTTTACGGCGATGTCAAGTACCACGGCCATACCACGACTGTGCGCACCATCCACCAAACTTCGCATATCCGTGAGCGTTCCGTATTCGGTGGCTACCGATTTAAAGTCTTTGATGCAGTAAGGGGAGGCAGAACTTTTTGAATCTATTCCATGCGGGTAAATCGGCATCAGGTAAATAACATTAATGCCCAGCGATTTAATTGAATCCAGCCGGGCAATAACGCCTGCCAGGTTACCAGCGGTGCTGTATGGCCGGATATGCACCTGGTACATATTTACATCCCTGGTGTCCGGCACACTGGCAAAAGGAGTACCATACTGTGCGGGATCCTGTGCTGTTGCCGTGATGGTTGTAAATAGAAAAACGCCTGCCAGCAGGGCAACCGTTTTGTTCAAGCCTTTTTTCAGGCATTTGCGCATCAATTGCGCTGCGAGGGTAAAATTTTTCATACGCATTTTTTTGAATCGTTAATAATGAAAGATATTTGTTCAGAACAACCTGCTGTTTGGATACATTCAATATAACAGGCTATTTATGCAGGGTGATACCTTGTAGCGCTGCGCCCTATTGCAGGCAGCAGTACATCAAACAGGCGTTATTTTTTTGCACTGCACGAAGGGTAAATGAGTAGTTGCTGGAAGCGGTGCTGGTGATGCCGGGGAAGAGCGGACCGGTAGTTGAATGCGGCACATAGTGGCAAGTTTAGTTGGATAATGAAGCGCAAATCGTTAGAAGCAGCGCAAAGTAAACGAGGCCTCTCTTCAACAGCAATTTATACAGACGATGTATAGAAAATAGCCGGAGAATAAACCAATCGTTAAAAACAGATCCTTGCTATACAAAGAATTACGAACATATATTGTTTTTAATAATACAGAAGGATATTGGCTGTGGGGCTGTCCATTCACCCGTTGTTAACGATGAAAGGATTGGTTTTTCCGGAAAACTTACCGGGCGGGCGGCGGCAGTGGCTACCCTACTGTTCTTTTTGCTTATTTTCAGGTTTGGTATGTAACCGGGTTATGATGGACATCCCTTTAAATAATGTATATATGATGCGTGTATTCAGTTTCTTCCTGATCGGCAGCCTGCTTTTATCCTGCCAGCAAAAAAACGATTCGACCCCCGTTGCCCTGGCCGGCTATTTTAATTATGGCGACTCGCTGGAATCTGCGGGTGTAACAACGCCCGTCGGTGATTTCCATGTCTGGACCAAACGTTTTGGCAATAACCCCCGGGTTAAAATATTGTTGCTGCATGGCGGCCCGGCCATGACACATGAATACCTGGAATGCTTTGAAACTTTTTTTCAGCGGGAAGGATTCGAGTTTTATGAATACGACCAGCTGGGATCTTATTATAGCGACCAGCCCAAAGACAGCAGCCTCTGGACCACGGCGCGTTTTGTAGAAGAAGTGGAACAGGTAAGGCAGGCCATTGGCGCAGACAGTTCCAATTTCTATGTATTGGGCAATTCCTGGGGAGGCATACTGGCCATGGAATATGCATTAAAATACCAGTCGCACCTGAAAGGCCTGCTGGTAGCCAATATGATGGCCAGTGCGCCGGCTTATGGAAAGTATGCGGAAGAAGTACTGGCCAAACAAATGAAACCGGAAGTACTGACGGAGGTAAGGGCCCTGGAAGCGAAAAAGGATTTTGCCAACCCGCGCTACATGGAATTACTGATACCTAATTTTTACCACGAACATCTTTGCCGTTTAAAGACATGGCCCGATGCGGGGAACCGCGCGTTGAAACATGCCAATGAAGCGGTATATACCATGATGCAGGGACCCAGCGAGTTCGGCATCAGCGGGCGGCTGGCCAACTGGGACATCAAAGACCGGCTTAAAGAAATTGCCATTCCTGCTTTAATGATCGGTGCTAAATATGATACCATGGATCCCGCCGTTATGGAAGAACAAAGTAAACTGGTACAAAAAGGGCACTACCTCTATTGTCCGAATGGCAGTCACCTGGCTATGTGGGATGACCAGCAGATATTCATGAAAGGGGTGATAAAATTTATCAAAGACGTGGATGCAGGAAGGGGCTAAGATAATAAAGAGAAAAAAGAGCTTATCCTTCGGTTTTTTATTGTACGGCGCCGGCAGCGCAAAAGAGCAACGCGGCCTCCTTTTCTCCGTTAGCGCTGGCGATGTGTATCTTGTGGGTTGCACGCTCTTTTTACGCTTTGTTCTCTTAGCTTACAAACAATCCATTATCTTCGCGCAATTCAGTTACAATGAGGTTTCTACTAAAACAAGCTTACATTACGGACCCGCATTCGCCGCACCATCGTTCCCGTAAAGACATTTTAATTGTTGACGGAATCATCAGCTCAATCGCCGACTACCTGGCGGAAACCGCCGACCAGCAGCTGGAAGTGGAAAGCTTGTCTGTGTCGCCGGGATGGATGGATACCTTTTCGCATTTCTGCGATCCTGGATATGAATTCAGGGAAACACTGCAGACCGGTGCCGCGGCCGCGGCCGCAGGCGGGTTCAGCACTGTTTTTGTGATACCCAATACAAAGCCGGTGATTGATGCCAAAACACAGGTCGAATACATCATACAGCAATCAAAGTCTTTGCCGGTGCAGGTAATTCCGCTGGGCGCCGTTACCAAAAATGCAGAAGGAAAGGAACTGGCCGAAATGTATGATATGCACAACAGCGGTGCAGTGGCTTTCAGCGATGGGCTTCAATCCATACAGCCTGCCGGAATGCTGTTGAAAGCTTTGCAGTATATAAAATCTTTTAACGGTGTTATCATCCAGGTTCCTGACGATAAGACCATTGCTCCGCACGGGCTGATCAATGAAGGACTGGTATCTACCCGGCTGGGGCTGCCCGGCATGCCCGCCATGGCAGAAGAACTGATGGTGGCCCGGGATATTAAACTGGCCCGCTACGCCGAATCAAGGCTTCATTTTACCGGCATCAGTTCGGCAAAATCGATTGAATATATAAAACGCGCAAAAGACGGTGGTATCAGCGTTACCTGTTCCGTTACACCTTATCACCTCGTATACTGCGATGAGGATTTGTACGACTACGATACCAACCTGAAGGTAAACCCGCCCCTGCGTTCAAAAGAAGACCGGCTGGCCCTGCAGCAGGCCGTTGCAGACGGAACGGTCGATTGCATTGCCAGTCACCACCTGCCGCAGGACTGGGATAACAAAACCTGTGAGTTTGAATATGCAAAGAATGGTATGACAGGCCTTCAAAGCGTTTACCCGGTTTTAAGAACCATATTGCCGGCTGTAGCGGAAGACAGGTGGGTAGCGCTGCTCAGCAGCAATCCGCGCCGTATTTTCGGTTTGCAACAGCCTGTGCTGAAAGAAGGCGAACCAGCCAACCTGACCCTGTTTGAGCCAGGTGCGGACTGGACCTTTACCAAAGACCAGGTAAAATCAAGATCTTTCAATTCGCCTTTTATTGGTCAGTCATTTACCGGCCGTGTAACGGGTATTATTAATGGGCAAAAAATAGTACTGAACAGCCGCTGATATGGAGAAAAAAATTACATCACGCATAACCAAGGGCGTTATTATCTTCTCCCTGCTGGTCATTACAGACATCATTTTGCAGTACCTGTATCATCCTGTGCCCGATGGTATCCGCTACCTGCCCAGGATGATCATCACATTTGTGGGTATAATGGCGGCATGCATCTTGTACAGCGTACAATCGGGCGGCGGCCTGACCTTCGGTGATCTTTTTGCGCACGGGCTGAAGACCACGGCGGTGATTGCCTTTTTAATGGCCCTGTATACTTTTATCGCTGTAAAATGGATATATCCGCCGCCAGGCCCCGCGGAAATGGACGCGGCCATCAAGGCAATCGAACAGCAGGGCAACGCGCTGCACGAGGAAGCAAAACAGCAGGCCCAGAAAATGGCCGCCAACAGGTGGATCATTTATGTATCGCTGTCGATCTTCGTTTCGCTGATACCCGGTTTGCTGGGTTCCTTGGCCGCCGCAGCGCTGACAAAAAGAATCAGTAATTTCAATCGCTAAAAAGAATGTGAATGGATCTTTCGGTTGTAATACCACTTATTGATGAGGCTGAATCGCTGCCTGAGCTAACGGCCTGGATTGAACGCGTTATGCTGGAACAGCAATACAGCTATGAAATTATTTTTGTAGACGATGGTAGTACGGACAATTCATGGGAGATTATTCAGCAATTACATGCCCGCAATCCACATATAAAAGGAATTAAATTCCAGCGCAACTATGGCAAGTCGGCCGGCCTCAACGAAGGGTTCAGGGCCGCCGCCGGGGATATTGTTATCACCATGGATGCTGATATGCAGGATTCGCCCGATGAGATACCGGAACTGCGCCGCATGGTGCTGGAAGATAAATATGACCTGGTCAGCGGCTGGAAAAAAGTGCGTCATGACAATACACTTACCAAGAATATTCCCTCCAAGTTTTATAATGGCATGACAAGGATGTTATCGGGCATCCAGTTGCACGATTTTAACTGTGGCCTGAAGGCCTACCGCAAAAACGTTGTGAAAAGCATAGAAGTATATGGAGACATGCACCGCTACATTCCGGTGCTGGCCAAATGGTCAGGGTTTAAAAGGATCGGTGAAAAAGTGGTGGAGCACAGGGCCCGGAAATACGGTACGACCAAATTCGGGTTAAGCCGGTTTATCAATGGTCCGCTTGACCTGGCTTCTATCATGTTTGTGGGTAAATATGCCAAAAGGCCCATGCATTTTTTTGGCCGCTGGGGATCCATCTGCTTTGGCATTGGCTTCTTTGTATTTGTTTATATGATCATTTCAAGGCTGATGCATCCGGAGATTGGGCTGAGCAACCGCCCGCCCTTCTATATTGTACTGACCGCCATGATTATTGGATCACAGTTATTCCTGGCAGGTTTTATTGGCGAAATGATATCCCGGAGCGCACCCAACAGGAACTCCTATTTAATAGAACAGAAAACCTAGGAAGCATATTATTTTGATTCATTCAATCGTCATACTGGGTCCGGCACATCCATTCCGCGGCGGCGGCATCACTACTTTTAATGAAAGACTGGCCACGCAGTTCCAGCAGGAAGGCTATGCGGTTACTATTTATAACTTTTCGCTGCAATACCCCGCTTTTCTATTTCCGGGTAAAACACAATACTCTGCCGAACCAGCCCCTGCGCACCTGACCATTCTGCAAAAAATTAATTCAATCAACCCGTTGAACTGGATAAAAGTGGGCAATGAACTGAAGCGGCTTCGGCCAGACCTGGTGGTGGTTCGTTACTGGTTGCCGCTGATGGGACCTGCCCTGGGTACTATTTTAAGGAAGGTAAAAAAGAACCGTCATTCAAAAATAATCGCTATTACAGACAATGTTATTCCGCACGAGAAAAGGATAGGTGATAAACCTTTTACCCGTTATTTTCTGCAACCCTGCGATGCTTTCGTGACGATGAGCGAAAAGGTGATGAAAGACCTGAAAGCAATGGAGCCGGACAAACCGGCCCTGCAGGTACCGCACCCGCTGTACGATGGTTTCGGCGCTGCCATTCCGAAAGAAAAAGCGCGGGAACAATTAAAAATCGGCCAGGAGGAATTGATCATCCTGTTCTTTGGTTTTATACGCAGATACAAGGGGCTTGATATTTTGCTGGAGGCGATGGCATTGCTAAAATGTAAGACGCAAAATGTACAATTCAGAATGCCGAGGCTCCTGGTGGCGGGCGAATTTTATGAAGACGAAAAAATATACCAGCAAAAAATAGATGCGCTGGGTATCAGGGAACTGCTGCTGCTGCAAACCCATTTTATACCCGATGGAGAAGTGAAAAATTATTTCTGCGCGGCTGACCTGGTAGTACAGCCCTACCGGAACGCTACGCAAAGTGGCGTAACCCCCCTGGCCTATCATTTCGAAAAACCAATGCTGGTCACCAATGTAGGCGCCCTGCCAGATTACGTGGTGCATGGGCAAGCCGGGCTGGTGGCCGAGCCAACACCTGCCTCCCTGGCATCTGCCATAGAAGAATACTTTCTATTAGGTGAGGCGTCTTTTTTACCGCAACTTCGCGAAGCAAAAAAGAAATACTCATGGCCGGTGTTAACGGATTCAATTATAGGATTGGCGGATACCATTGAAAAACTGGAAATGTGATGAATGTGAAAATGGAAAAACGTCGCGTTTTGAAGGTTGAATTTTTAGGAATGGATGCCCGAAAAGAAATCAGGCATCATCACATCAGACATCTTTATGATCTACAGAAGTAAAGCTCCGCTGCGTATAGGCCTGGCCGGTGGTGGTACAGATGTAAGCCCTTATGCCGATTTATATGGCGGGGCCATCTTAAATGCCACGGTAAGCCTTTATGCGTATGCGAATATTGAACCGCTGCAGGAGAATGCTATTGTATTACAGGCGCTCGACCGGAAAGAAGAAAAACGGTATGAATGGGTAAATGAATTGCCAATCGACGGCACACTGGATTTGCTCAAAGGGGTATACAATTGCGTACAGCGCGATTATGGCATGCCGCTCACCGGCTTTCGCCTCAGCACCTTTGTAGATGCACCGGCGGGTAGCGGACTGGGCACTTCTTCTACCCTGGTAGTGGCTATTATTGGTGCTTTCGCAGAAATGTTCCGGCTGCCCCTGGGAGAATATGATATGGCGCACCTGGCCTACCAGGTTGAACGCAACGATCTGAAAATGGCCGGTGGCAGGCAGGACCAGTATGCCGCTACCTTTGGCGGCGTTAATTTTATGGAGTTCTATGGCCAGGATAAAGTAATTGTAAATCCCCTGCGCATCAAGCAGCAATATCTTTTTGAACTGGAAAATAACCTGCTGCTCTATTATACCGCCACCAGCCGCGAAAGCGCAAAAATTATTGAAAAACAAAGCAGCAACGTGGTAAATAAACAATCAAAGTCCATCGACGCCATGCATCATCTAAAACAACAGGCACAGATGATGAAGGAAGCGTTGCTGAAAGGCCGCCTGCATGAAATAGGCGAAATCCTGGATTTTGGTTTTCAGCAAAAAAGACAAATGGCAGAAGGTATCAGCAACAGCCTGATGGAAGAAATATATGAATGCGCTAAAAAGGCCGGGGCTACCGGCGGAAAAATATCGGGCGCAGGCGGAGGCGGGTTTATGATATTTTATTGCCCCGATATCAGTAAGTACAAGGTGCAGGATGCCCTGAAACAATTTGGCGGGTATTGCCAGCCCTACCGTTTTACCGATCATGGTTTAACCACCTGGACTATTTAGTTGCTCGGTTGATCAGTTGATTGGGAAGAACCGATTCACCAAAATACCCGTTATCAATCAGCTGATCAACCAATCAACCAATCAATTAACTTTGCCCGATGAATAAGATTAAACGCCTGATAGAAGAATCCATTGCGGTAAAGACTACCCTTTTGGCGGATGAAGCACTGCTCAATAAAATTGATCAACTGGCGGATGAGACAGTGAAAGCGCTAAAGGCAGGTCACCGGGTTTATTTTTGTGGCAATGGTGGCAGTGCAGCCGATGCGCAGCACCTGGCCGCAGAATTCAGCGGGCGGTTTTACCTTGACAGGGATGCATTGCCCGCAGAAGCCCTGCATTGCAATACCTCTTATCTCACCGCAGTGGCCAACGATTACAGCTACGATGTCATCTATGCCCGCCTCGTAAAAGGGCTGGCCCATACAGGAGATGTATTAATCGGTTTGTCTACCTCAGGCAATTCTGTTAACATCGTAAAAGCTTTTGAAACAGCCCGTGAAAAAGGAATCATTACAGTCGGATTTACGGGCGCTGGCGGCGGCCAGCTAAAAAACCTGAGTGATTACCTGTTCGATGTACCATCAAAAAACACACCGCGTATTCAGGAAAGCCATATTTTAATTGGCCATATTATCTGTGAATTGGTAGAAGAAAGATATTTTACCGCAAACCCCTGAGTGGCTTACTAACAAATGGAAATCAAAGAAGCGATCATTCTGGCTGGCGGCCTGGGTACCAGGCTGCAACCTGTTCTGCCCGATTTGCCCAAATGCATGGCGCCTGTAAACGGCAGGCCCTTTCTTTCTTATATTATCGACTACTATTGCGCGCAGGGCATTCAGAAATTTATTTTTTCACTGGGATACAAACACCAGTATATCACTACTTGGCTGAAAACGGCTTACCCGGCCCTTGCCGTAGAATATGCCATTGAAACCGAACCACTCGGAACCGGCGGGGCCATCCAGTTGTCGGTGGAAAAAAGCAGGGAGAAAGAAATACTGATCCTGAACGGGGATACTTTTTTTGCAACAGACCTAAAAGCCCTGGCCGCTTTTCATGCCCACCATGCATCAGCCTGCACACTGGCATTAAAACCAATGAAAAATTTTGACAGGTATGGCGTAGTGGAAACAGATGAAGAAGGGCTGATACAAAGCTTTCGCGAAAAACAGGCTTATGAGGATGGCCTGATCAACGGGGGCGTATACCTGCTCAATACCGGCCGGTTCAGGCAGCAAAAAAGACCTACTGTATTTTCTTTTGAAAAAGACTACCTGGAACGATTCTATTCTGCGATGCCGATGTATGGATGCGTTCAGACCGGTTATTTTATAGATATTGGCATACCGGCCGATTATGAACGTGCACAAACAGAGATGAAGCAGTTTAGTAACTAGCCATTAATAATTAGTGATGACTGCCGTTTCTTACCAACCCTAATAATATTGAAGGATGCTGAATTTACAGGAGGTTAATAAAGAGTGGACCTTGTTCCTTGACCGCGACGGGGTACTGAACCATGATAAAGTAGGCAGCTATATCTTTAACCGGAACGAATTTCGGTTTTACGATGGCGTGCCCCAGGCAATGGAAATATGCAGCCGTGTTTTCGGCGATATCATTGTAGTGACCAATCAGCGCGGCGTGGGCAAAGGCCTGATGAGTGAACTGGACCTGATGGATATACACAATGCCATGCTGCAGCAACTGGAAGCAGCGGGTGGCCGGGTAGATGCTATCTATTATGCCACCTCTCTAGACAATGCCCATCCCGAAAGAAAGCCGCATCCCGGGATGGCATTAAAGGCCAAAGCAGATTTTCCCGGTATTAATTTCAGCAAAGCAGTGATGGTAGGCAATAATATCAGTGATATGGAATTTGCCCGTAATGCAGGCATGCACGCTGTATTCCTCACCACTACCCTGCCAGACACCCACCTGCCCCACCCGGCCATTGATCTTATCTTTAACAGCCTGTTAAAATTTGCTACGGCGTTGCCCGTGCAATAAAATTTACACGACTGTTTTACGTTATCCTTTCGGTGAACAGTTACGCGCTGTTTTAGACGGAAAGATAACTGCCGCTGTCATGCCAAACCTGTCGTAACTTTGTCATTCATCTTTTGCTCATGAACAAATGCCTGATTTTACTGGTTTTGATCGTCTGCCTGTTGCCGGCAGCCACCATTGCGCAAAAACTGAGTACCGCAGACAAGCGGCTTTTCGCCAAAAAAGAAGATTCGCTGAAAGTATTTGCCGATAGCATGATCAATGCTGAAAGGGCCGGCCCCCGTTTTTTGGCAGACAGCCAGTTTGTAAAAACCTTTGTGCGGGCATTAAAAATCCCTCATTCCTTTTCCTATACTTTCGATTCACTGCCAACGGTATCCAGGCTGTATCCCCAGGACAGCTCTTTCCGCATTTTTACCTGGCAGCTGAAAAAAGACGATTATATGTATTACCAGAAAGGTGCCATCCAGATGAAGACGCCGGACGGCTCGCTTAAACTATACCCGCTTTTCGACGCCTCTATGTTTACCGCCAAACCGGAAGACTCCCTGCGCACGCGCCGGAACTGGATTGGCGCCATCTACTATCGTATTGTCCAGAAAACATTCAACGGAAAGAAATATTATACCCTGCTGGGTTTCGACGATTACACCATCAGCAGCAACCGCAAATGGATGGAGGTAATGAGCTTTGATGATCAAACGGGCGAACCGGTCTTTGGCGGGCCGTTGATCACTTTTAAAGACGATACCGGCAAAGTGAAACCGGTACTTAACCGGTTTGATATCGAATATAAAAAAGAAGCCCGTACGCAGTTCAACTACAACCCGGAAATGGACATGATCATTTACGATCACCTCATTTCTGAGACCGAAGAACCCGGCAAGAAGGATACTTATATACCCGATGGGGATTTTGAAGGATTTAAATGGGACAATGGCCAATGGGTGCATGTAGACAAGGTTTTCAACTTTGCGCTGAAAAACGGCGAATTTCCGCAGGAAGCTACCATCAAAGATGCCAATGGCAATATGGACGAGAAGAAGCTGATGGAACAATCGGAAAAAAACATCGAGAACGCAAAAAAACGGGAAGCGGAAGAGAAAAAACCAGCCAGGAAAAAAGTGGACAATTAATACAGCTATGAGCGGATAGCCGTTGGACAAGCCAATGGCGCATAGCTATTCGTTTATCCAATCAATTTGTTCTTCGCCTTTGTATATTCTCCTTCACTAAGTACACCTTTTAATTTCAGGTCATATAATTTTTCCAGTTCTGCGGCCATATTTTGTGAAGCAGCGGCCGTGTTTTTATTAGCAAGACCCATGGCCGTTGCGATCTGGCTGGCCTGGCGGATCCCTTTCTGGTTCTCGAAATCAGTTTGGGCCTGGGTAATGGTTTCTTTCAGCAATTTGGGCCTGCGCACCTTATTATAAATGGTGGCGCCTACCTGCGCTGCAGTTTGTATCTCCACGGTTCCATAGTTGAATATATGCCCCCAGAATTGCTGGCTGTAAGATACATTGTTGATCTTTTCAAGCGGGCTTTCCTTGGCAAAATGACTGAACAACCCGGTCTCATCAATGACGCGCTGGTTGGTGACCACCCAGATATAAACTTTCCACTGCAGGTATTTTACAATGAAAATAATGATCCCGGCCAGGGCCAATACCCATCCGTAGTGTACAAAAAAACCGATGAAAAAAGAAGCTGCTATGGCAACGATCGCAAATAGGGCCGGGCCGATCAGCGAAATCCAGCTGGTATAGGTTACCAATAATACCTGTTCATCTTTTTGTAGGGGCGTACGCATTGATTTGCAGATTTTGTGAAATGGAGATGTTGTGATGTTGCGGCCGTTGCGTCAAACTACAACCAAACATGCCGGCATCGTTAAACAGGCATTGTATTCGCCATTATTCATCCAGCTTCAATACCGCTAAAAAAGCTTCCTGCGGCACTTCTACGTTGCCGATCTGGCGCATCCTTTTCTTACCTTCTTTCTGTTTTTCCAGCAGTTTACGCTTACGGCTGATATCACCTCCGTAACATTTGGCAGTTACGTCTTTGCGCATGGCGCTGATGGTTTCACGCGCAACAATTTTTGCACCGATGCCTGCCTGTATGGCTATCTGGAACTGCTGGCGGGGCACCAGTTCTTTTAACTTTTCGCAGAGCTTTCTGCCAAACTCGGCTGAACGGGCCCGGTGTATCAGCGCACTCAGGGCATCCACCTTGTCGCCATTCAGCAAAATATCCATTTTTACAATATCACTGTCGCGGTTACCGATGGGATGATAATCGAAAGAAGCATAACCGCGGGTCTGGCTTTTCAATTTATCATAGAAATCGAATACGATTTCAGTGAGGGGCATTTCAAAACTAAGTTCTACACGGGTGGGTGTCAGGTAGCTTTGATTCAATAAAAGACCACGTTTGCCCAGGCAAAGGGTAATGATATTACCAATATAATCGGGCTTGGTAATGATCTGCGCCCTGATAAAGGGTTCTTCAATCCGATCGATGCGTACGGGATCGGGCATCTCCGTTGGATTGTTCACAGTTATTTTCTCACCATTAGTGGTATACGCAATAAAACTAACGTTGGGTACGGTGGTGATCACCGTTTGGTTGAACTCGCGTTCCAGCCGCTCCTGGATGATCTCCATGTGCAGCATGCCCAGGAAGCCGCAACGAAAGCCAAAACCCAGCGCCTGGCTGGTTTCCAGTTCAAAGGTCAGCGAAGCATCGTTCAGCTGCAGCTTGTCCATGCAATCGCGCAGCTCTTCAAATTCATCGGTATTAACGGGAAAGATGCCTGCAAATACCATGGGCTTTACTTCCTGGAAACCGCGGATACCTTCGGTACAGGGGTTGGCCACTTTGGTAATGGTATCCCCCACTTTTACTTCTTTGGCATTCTTGATACCGGTGATGATATAGCCCACATCCCCACAGGTTACTTCATTTTTTTCGGTCATCTTTAATTTCAGGATGCCTACTTCATCTGCTTCATATTCCTGGTTGGTGGAAACAAATTTAATTTTATCGCCTTTTTTAATACTGCCCTGCAGGATGCGGTAATAAACAATAATACCCCTGAAAGAATTGAATACGCTGTCGAATACCAGTGCCTGCAGGGGTGCCTGCGGATCGCCGCTGGGGGCGGGTATCCGTTTCACGATTGCATCCAGCACTTTGTCTACGCCCAGCCCGGTGCGGCCGCTCGCATGCAGGATGTCTTCCCGTTTACAACCGATCAATTCTACAATCTGGTCTTCCACTTCTTCGATCATGGCACCATCCATATCAATCTTGTTAATGACCGGTATGATCTCCAGGTTATTGTCGATGGCCAGGTAAAGGTTAGAAATGGTCTGTGCCTGGATACCCTGGGTGGCATCTACCAGTAAAAGGGCGCCTTCGCAGGCGGCCAGGGCACGGCTCACTTCATAACTGAAATCCACATGGCCGGGCGTATCGATCAGGTTCAGGATATATTCCTGTTTATCGCTGTGTTTATAATTGATCTGGATGGCATGGCTTTTTATGGTGATGCCTTTTTCACGCTCCAGGTCCATATCGTCCAGCACCTGGTCCATCATGTCGCGATCGCTGATGGTACCGGTACTTTGCAGCAGCCGGTCCGCCAGCGTGCTCTTGCCATGGTCAATATGGGCGATAATGCAGAAATTGCGTATGTTCTTCATGTTCCGGGTCCACAAAAGGAGGACGGCTTTTTAAGTGTAAAGAGCTGCAAAAGTAACTGATTTAGCCGGGATTAAGAAGCGGCTGTCAGCCGAAGCCGGGCTGCTCCTTCCCCTCCAATTACAAGTTATACATTCCGCTCTCTTTGGTATCTTTATACTCCAAAAATGAAGTATGGCCATTCTCGGGCTGTACCCTTCTCCTAATACGTGCAACAGGGCTTCAATGGCTGCATTTTGTTTTTGCGCTCCCCTTCCAGGGCGGAAAGGAGCATGAGCAGCCACTAAAATGTAGCCATATGAACAATGTTATCTTGTCAAGAACTGCCACCATTGCCTTTGCATTGGTGATTATCATTTTCGGTGTTACCCATTTTGTACAAAGCCAGGACATGCGGAATTATGTACCCGCGTTCGTACCGGGCGGTGGTGCATGGGTATATATCACCGGCGCTGCGCTGGTAGCGTCAGGCATCGCCTTTATTTTAAACTGGCAAGCCCGCTGGGCAGGTATATTGCTGGCCATCCTGTTACTCAGTTTCGCACTCACTATTCACCTGCCCCGTGTAATGGATGGCAACAGCAGCGGCGCAGGACAGATCCTCAAAGACATCGGTCTGGCAGCCGGGGCTTTGCTGATAGCCAGCAAGAGCCCGTACCGCTAAGGTTTTCGGGGCCTTGCAAAATAATGCTCCGTAATTCAATGCTCAACGTTCAGGCAGATTGCCTGAACGATGGCGTTGAATATTGATCATTGCCGTTGTTTATGTATCTTGAAAGCCTGGCCATCCATCCATTCACCAAAAATATTTGAGCATGAACCAGCTGCAGGAAGCCATCCGTGAACAGCAAAAACAATCCTGGGATAAATTTGCCAGCGGCTGGAAAAAATGGGACGCTATTAACATGGATTTTTTATATCCTGTTGGACAAGCAATTATTCAGGCCATTCACCCGGCAGGAACCAATCAGGTGCTGGATATTGCCGCCGGTACCGGCGAGCCAGGCCTGACCATTGCCGGTATGATACCAGATGGACGGGTTACCATTACCGATTTGTCGGCCGATATGCTAACCATTGCGAAGGAAAATGCGCTGCAACGCGGATTGTCAAACATTGAAACCCGCCCATGCGATGTATGCGAACTGCCTTTTGCTGATGGGGCTTTTGATGCCGTCAGCGGGCGTTTCGGGTTTATGTTCTTCCCGGATATGCAACTGGCTGCAACAGAAATGGCCAGGGTGCTGAAGCCCGGCGGCCGGATGGCTACTTCCGTTTGGAATGGCCCGGATAAAAATTTCTGGGTAACAGCCATGATGAGTACCATTGGAAAAAACATAGAACTGCCACCGCCTGTGCCAGGCGCGCCCGGCATGTTCCGTTGCGCACAGCCCGGGGTGATGAAATCATTATTTGAACAGGCCGGGTGTAGAAATATTACAGAGCAGGAAGTAAAAGTGCAACTGAAGGTTGGCACCGCCGCTGCCTACTGGCAGATGATGACAGAAGTAGGTGCCCCCATTGTGGCCGCCCTGAGCAAGGCCGATGATGCGACGGTACAAAAAATAAAAAGCGAGGTATTTGATTTGCTGCAACAGAAATATAAAAGTGGCGCAGTGGCCATTGATGGCAGCGCCACGGTTATAGCGGCGGAGAAATAAGCGATCGGCAAAGCGTCTGCAGTAATGAAAGAAAGGCACCGGCAAACCTTTACTGTTGTTTCTGCGTACTATTACCGGGTGGATGGCAGCTATTTAGCAAAAAAGTTGTCAAATAAATATATACCCGGAAATGTTTGCAGATAAATCGTTTTGGATTATTTTTAACTGACTGCTAGCCCGCCTGGATACACTACTACTTGCTCAGACCACTTTTTATAAATCAAAATTCATATTATGAAACAAATCAACCCGTTCGTTGCGCTCTGTTTTAGTGCCGTATTTCTTATGATCGCTGCTTCCTGTTCCAAAACAGGACCAACCGGGCCGGCAGGTGCAACAGGTCCTGCAGGACCTACTGGTGCACCAGGTGCTACGGGCGCTACAGGCCCTGCCGGTGCTGCAGGGTCGGCAAATGTTATCTATTCCGCTTGGCTGGATGCAAAATACAAGCCTGAGATAGCCACCGATGGCTCAGGCGATACCCTGGATTTTTTCTTTGATACCACCGGTATAACAAAACTGACCAACACGATCCTGACCAGCGGCGAAGTAAAGATTTACCTGAACCTGAATACAGCGGCCAGTCCGGCCATTGTTTTGTTACCCTACCTGGAACTTTCCGGTGTACTCCTGACGCCGTATTATTTTACCAACGAAATACAAATTGTTTCAAACGCCAACCCTTCAACGCAGGGAACCGGTGCTAATAAAGTACTTCAATGGAGATATATTATCATACCTGGCAGTACCCCTGCCCGATCGGCCATCGACTGGAAGAATTATGCAGAGGTTAAAAAATACCTGAATTTGCCTGATTAAATTAGTGATAACGGATTGACTCAAATAGAAGACGCGGCCATGAGCCGCGTCTTTTTTATTGTGGGTGGGCTGGCAGGCATCAAAATAAAAAACCATGCCCGGGGGCATGGTTTGCTGTATGGTAAAGCGGGAAAACTCAATTTATTTTGATAGACATACCAATTTGCAGATGGCTGGAGCGCCAGGCATAGCGGGTATCTTCGGGGTAGATTTTGGAAACGCCATTGATATTGGAAATGCCAATTACATACCGGCCGTAAATGCCCACCTTGCCAAGATTAAGCTGCGCACCCAGGTCGCCGCTTAATTCAGATTTTTTAAAAGCATTGTTTTCATGACTGGTCAGCAGGCTTTCTGCATCTACCACCAGCAAGCCATACTGCGGCCCTGCCATCAGCGAAAAAGATTTATTGATGGTATATTTCAATAAGACGGGCACTGTTATATAGCCGAGTTTGATATCGTTGGCGCCAAAAGGGTTGCCGCTGGTGTTGTAATAGGTAAGAAAATCGGCGCCTTTTTTTGTATTGTTCTGGCTAAACAGTAATTCAGGCTGAAGGCTCCATTCGCTGTTGAAAACATATTCGGCAAAACCGCCGCCCTGTACGCCAATGGTATAACCGGATGCCATACCCTTGCCACTGATGGTAGAAAAGTTTGCGTCGGCCTTTACACCATAATGCCAGCCGGGTACAATCGTCTGGGCGTGTAACAGGGTAGTCAATAAAATGCCCAAACAGCTAAATGTGTACTTCATAATAGTTGAGAATGTTTTTATTTAAAATCAGGGTTAAAAAATAATATGACGCGGCAAAAGTATTCGATTGTGCGCAAGGCAAGTCATAAAATCTGCTAATGGTTGGGTTGTGCCGGTAAAGAACCGGCCAACCGGAATATATGCGAGTGTAAATGTACATGCAATGTGTATTGAGGTGGGTACAGGCCGTGGTTAAATGCATGTTAAAGGGGATTTGTGGTAAATGTGCTGATAGGATAAATATGGTATATGCATCGCAGAAAGCAAGCAGAGCAAAAGAAAATCGCGGCCAGCTCTTTTTCTCTTATATTCTGTGCGGCTGCACAACCCGGCAAAATGATATCTACTCTTTGTTCTCTCAGCCCAAAAAAAATACCGTCCAGCGGACGGTATTGCGTGATAGCATTAAAAAATCATTAGTATTTGTAGTAGTCTCTTTTGGCATCATTGATGGCTTTGTCTCTTTCCACTTTAAGCTGGTGCACGGTATTCCTTCTTTCCTTGCGGCTGATGCTGTCGTCGTGTTTGGCAGAATAGATCCTGTCGTTATAATCATTTTTGATGTCTTCTATCTGCACCTGCAATTTGGAAGGCCTGTATGATCTGCCATACCCGCTGCCATATCCGTAAGGATAATAGCCATAGGGAGAATAAAAAGGCGAATAGCCAAACCCATATCCCAATCCGACACCTACCGCCACCCTGGGAGGAGCGATATACACATGGCCACCACCGAAACCACCGTGCCCAAAACGCTGGGCAGACGCACCCATTGTAAGTCCCAAAGCAACTACTATTACCATTAACTGTTTCATAACTGTGTTATTTTATACTTCTATAGACTCAAAAATGATACAAAAGAAACAAACGGCAACTGGTTATAACGAATCGATAACAAATATCCCTTTCAATGGCCCTTCAAGCTTTTTACTTATCATTTTCTTAACAATCAGGGCGTTAGAATGGCAGGGCCATGACAAAATTACTAAATCTGGGAAAGAGTCCGCCATTAGATGTGGAAATTATTGTTCACTGATAGCCAGTATACGCAGGATAAAGACCCAATCTGCTTCAACCTGCTTTGCGGTGGGGCGCTGGCACTGAACGATTGTTAAAACTTTAGTACCCCCTTTCTCTTTGGTCTATGAGCTAAAAAAAAGCGCCCAAAGGCGCTTCAATTTTATCGGTCATTATTTACCATATGCATAATTACGTATAACTATTTCTCTATCATCCCGCCGTCTTTCCAGGCTTTCAGGGTAGCGATATCCGTATCGCTCAGTTTAGGATGGCGGGCAGGCATAAATCCGCGGTCGGTAGGGTTCAGCTGCACACGATGCAGGATGTCATCCGCATCTTTTTTTGCATTGGCATAATTGTCATAAGCTTCCTTGTTACCACCTTTGGAAGGTACATGACAGGGTGCGCAGGAGGCCAGGACAATGGGCTGTACATTTTTTTCAAAGGTAACTGCAGCCGGGGCGCTGGCTTTTTTTGCGGTGTGGCAATAAGATAAAAAAACAGCCATCATTACAAGCAGCGATAGAACAACAATTTTTTTCATTCTGTTTGATTTGGTTGGAGATCAAATATATCAATTCCGTGTGCAAATTGAAAAATAAATATTTACCAACCACTCTTTTCCGGCCGCGCAGCACCCATTTATTGCAAGCGCAGTTCCTGCGATTTTTCTTATTTTAGCCGTTCACAAACCAATGCATACCTGTAATGACGGATCTACCCCGCGAACCACCTGCTGCCCCCCATCTTTCACGCACACTAGGTCCGGTAATGTTATGGGGCCTGGGTGTGGGCTATGTTATTTCGGGCATGTATTTCGGCTGGAACCTGGGATTGCAGGAAGGCGGAACCTACGGCCTGGCCATTGCCACATTCTTCAGCATCATCTTATACATCACTTTTACTTTTTCTTATACAGAACTGGCCTGTGCCATTCCAAAAGCAGGCGGTGTGTTTGATTATGCCACGCGCGGCCTGGGTAAGGAACTCGGTTTTGTGGCAGGCATGGCCCAGATCATAGAATTTGTTTTTGCGCCGCCGGCCATCGCGGTAGCCATCGGTACTTATTTCCATATTTTTTTTCCGCAGATCCCCATCAATACCATTGCTGTACTGGCCTATTTTCTTTTTACCGGGCTGAATATATTCGGCGTAAAAGCCGCCGCTGCATTCGAACTGATCATTACCATATTTGCGGTTTTTGAATTGCTGCTTTTTGCAGGTGTTACGCTGCCATATTGTAAGATAAGCAACCTGCAGCAAAATGCTTTTCCGCATGGCTGGATGGGCGTTTGGGCCGCCATCCCCTTTGCCATCTGGTTTTTTCTGGGGCTCGAAGGCGTTGCCAACGTGGCAGAAGAGGCCGTGAACCCGCAAAGAAATGTACTGTTGGGTTTTGGGTCGGCCCTGTTTACGCTGATCATCCTGTGTATTGTTGTGTTTATCGCATCGGTCGGTATCGGCGGGTGGGAGGCAATCGTTTATCCATCACCGGGAGCCGAGGCCTCCGACAAACCCCTGCCACTGGCACTGGCGCAGATAACGGGCAACAGCGGCTGGCTCTATCATCTGCTGATTACCATTGGCCTGATGGGCCTGGTTGCTTCCTTTCATGGCATTATACTTGCATCGGGCCGCGCTACCTTTGAATTTGGAAAAGCAGGAAACGTGCCTGCAGCGCTGGGTCATGTGCATGCCAAATATAAAACCCCGGCCAACGCATTATTGGCCAATATGGTAATCGGCATTTTTGCATTGTATACCAACAATACCGGCGATATCATCACCATCAGTTGTTTCGGCGCACTCACCCTGTATTTTATTTCCATGATCAGTCTGCTGGTGCTCCGCAAAAAAGAACCGGCCCTTGCCCGTCCTTTCCGCGTGCCGCTGTATCCTTATTTCCCGGTGATAGCCCTGATCATTTCAGGCATCTGCCTAATCGCCATGATAACCCTTAACGGCCGGCTGTCGTTAATTTATATTGGCATCCTCGTCGTTTCCTACCTCCTGTTTCATTTCTTTGTAAAAAACAAGTCCCATGCAGCATAAACCAACCACCGCCGATGTATTGAACCAGCTGACCGACAAAAAAGCCACCAAGGTAAAACTGGCTGTTGTGGACATAGACGGTGTATTGCGGGGCAAAGTGATCAGTTTTGATAAGTTTAAATCCGTTATAGAAAAAGGTTTTGGCTTTTGCGATGTGGTATTTGGGTGGGATGCAAACGATGCCGCTTACGATAATGCCGCTTTTACGGGCTGGCATACGGGTTACCCGGATGCACAGGCCGTTGTTGACATCAATACCTTTCGTGAAATACCCTGGGAAAAAGATCTGCCATTTTTTATTGCCGGCTTTACTGATCCGCAGGGCGGCCCCCTGCCCATCTGCCCCAGGAGCCTGCTGCAGAAAATTGCCGCACAGGCCGCTGAAGCCGGCTACCATCCTTTTTTCTCGCAGGAGTTTGAATGGTTCAATTTCATAAGCAATGCAGGCGAAAGGCAGGGCCATACGTTCAGCGCCCCGCAGCACCTCACCAATGGTATGTTTGGGTATTCTGTGCTAAGGGCCTCACAGCAAAGTGATTTTTTTCATGCGTTGTTCGATATGCTTACGCAATTCAAAGTACCCATCGAAGGCATCCATACGGAAACCGGACCAGGTGTGTATGAAGCCGCCATCCTTTACAGCGAGATACTGGAAGCGGCCGATCGGGCAGTGTGCTTTAAGACCGGCGTAAAAGAAATTGCCTCGCGGCACGGCATCATTGCCAGTTTTATGGCCAAGTTCAGTGAAAACCTGCCTGGCTGCAGCGGGCATGTACACCAAAGCCTGTGGAGCAAAGACGGACAGCATAATCTTTTTTATGATAAAACAAATCATACCGGCATCAGCGCCCTGATGGAAAATTATATTGCCGGCCAATTGCATTGCCTGCCCTATATATTGCCTCTTTTTGCACCTACGGTTAACAGTTATAAGCGGCTCACAGAAGGCGCCTGGGCGCCCACCACGGTCACCTGGGCCATCGACAACCGCACCACCGCGCTTAGGGTATTACCCGCCGGTGCCGGTGCTACGCGGCTGGAAACAAGGGTGGTCGGTTCAGATTCCAATCCCTACCTGGCCATGGCCGGCTGCCTGGCCGCGGGTCTTTATGGCATTAAGAACAAGTTGCCCCTGCTGGTACCTGCTACCAAAGGCAGCGGTTATGCCGATACAAAAAACGGGGTATTGCCTAAAAACCTGTGGGAAGCCACGCAGGCCATGAAAGAATCGCCGCTGGCAAAAGAATTATTGGGGGAGGCATTCGTTCAGCATTTTATTAC
>CAXTMV010000011.1:34453-44994 GCA_964245425.1 uncultured Flavihumibacter sp.
CAGGTCAGTAACCGATTGGGAATTAAAAAGATATTTTGAAATAATATAAGAAATGGCTGATGTCTGATGTGATCATGTCAGCCCTGTAAAAAACACATTATTATGATCGATTTTAACGTAGTCCGGCAATATAATTTCCCCACCACCATCCGTTTCGGCGCCGGCGCCATCAGGGAGTTGCCGGACCACCTGTTGGCTAACGGGCTGGCAAAACCGCTGTTGGTAACAGATCCCATTGTTGCAGAGCTGGATTTTTTTAAGCAACTGCTGAAAGCCCTGGCGGCCAAATCCATTTCAGTTGAAGTATTCCATGACATTCATAAAAACCCGGTAAAATCGGATGTGCTGAAAGGCGGTGAGGCATTCAACGCCACCCAGCGGGATTGCATCATTGGCGTTGGCGGCGGCGCTGCCATGGATGTGGCCAGGGCGATTGTGCTTCGTATTCACCACCACCGGGATCTCTTTGATTATGATGACCTGGTTGGCGGCGACCAATATGTAACGGAAGCGGTACCTTATTTTATTACCATACCCACTACCAGTGGCACGGGCAGCGAGGTGGGCCGGAGCGCTATTATATCTGAAGACGATACACACCGCAAACGAATCCTGTTCTCGCCCAAGCTGCTGGCGAAGATTATTTTTGCCGACCCGCTCTTAACCATGGAACTGCCGCCTTTTGTAACGGCAGCCACCGGTATGGATGCCCTTACGCATAATATGGAGGCCTTTGTTGCCAAAGGCTTTCACCCCCTGTGCGATGGCATAGCGCTGGAAGCGATAACCCTTATCAACGAATCCATCGAAGCGGCAGTTAACAAACCCGACCTGGCATCGCGCAGCAAAATGATGATTGCCTCCCTGATGGGTGCCGTTGCTTTTCAGAAAGGACTGGGCATCGTCCATTCACTGGCGCATCCCCTTTCTTCCCTGCTGGACACACACCATGGACTGGCCAATGCAGTAAACCTGCCTTATGGCATGCAATTCAATATTGCCGGTTTTGAAGACAAATTTGCCCGGATGGCCATTGCCATGGGCCTGGAAGCACACAGCGGTGAAGCGGTCATCAATCACCTGATAAAGTTAAACCAGCAATTGCATTTACCAGCCAGCCTTAGCGCCATCGGCGTAAAGGCCGAACATATAGAAACGCTCAGCGACCTGGCTTTTGCTGATTTCTGTCACCCCAGTAATCCTAAACCGGTTAGCCGCGAAGACTTCAGGGCGCTGTACACGGCCGCCTTATAAATTGTACAACCATGAATATCGGGCTCACCTATACCGGCACAGACGAGAAGCACCAGCATTACCTGCGCTGGCTGAAGCAGGATGATCCATCCATCAATGTGATTACCCTTTCTGCCGAAACAAAAGAGAACAAAGGGCGCATAGCGGATTGCGACGGACTGGTTCTGTCGGGTGGAATAGATATACACCCCGGGTATTATAACAGCGATAATGTTGTTTACCCTAATATGCCCGCACAATTTTATGAAAAAAGGGATGCTTTTGAAAAAGCGAACTTTATAACGGCCCGTCAGCAAAAGATTCCCGTGCTAGGCATCTGCCGGGGCATGCAATTGATCAATTGTATACTGGGCGGCAGCCTGCAGCAAGACCTGGGCGGCAAAAACAGCATTCACAAAGCAATCGTAAACGAGCACAAGGTTCAGTTCGACAAGGCCCATGGGTTGAATATTTTACCCGGCAGCCTGCTGGCTGCCATGGCGGGCATTGAAAGATCGGTGGTAAACAGTGCGCACCACCAATGTGCAGATATCATTGCAGCAGATTTAATGGTCAATTGCCTGTCTGACGATAACCTGCCGGAAGGCCTGGAATGGAAAGACAAGGCCGGCAAAGCCTTTTTACTCTGTGTACAGTGGCACCCGGAACGCATGGCAGGTTTCCAGTTGGAAAAATCCATCCTGTCGGCCGGCATCCGTCAGTTATTTTTTGAAGCAATTAATAAAAAAGTTAAGCCAGCATGACCATCATCAATCCCGCTACGCAGGAAACCATTGCAGAAATAGCAGCTGATACAAAAGAACAGGTGGCTGAAAAATATGCAACATTAAAAGCGGCGCAGCCTGCATGGGCCGCCCTGCCGGTAGAAAAACGACTGGCGGTTATCCGTCGCTTTTACGCGCTGCTGGAAGAAGAAAAAGAACAACTGGCACAAACGCTAACGGCAGAAATGGGTAAGCCCTTACAGCAATCGTACAATGAAATCAACGGAGCGCGCACACGTATTAAATGGTTTATAGAGAACGCTGCCGATTACCTGGCCGAAGAATGGGTAACGATTACCGGTGATACCAGGGAAAAAATTGTATATGAGCCGCTGGGTGTTATTGCCAACATTTCTGCCTGGAACTATCCTTACCTGGTAGGCACCAATGTATTTATACCCGCGCTCATCAGCGGAAACGCTGTTTTGTATAAACCCTCAGAATATACCCTGTTAACAGGTCTGCACATTGAGCGCCTCTTGTACGCAGCCGGCCTGCCCGAAAATATTTTTAAAGTGGCGGCCGGCGCTGCTGCAGTAGGAGAAGCTGTTTTATCGCTGCCGCTGAATGGCTATTTTTTTACCGGCAGTTACCAGACGGGTAAATACATTGCTGAAAAAACAGCGCACAAACTGGTGCCGGTTCAGCTGGAACTGGGTGGTAAAGACCCGCTTTATATTGCCGACGATATAAGCGATGTGAAAGCCGTGGCCATTGGCACGGCAGATGGCGCCTTTTACAACAACGGCCAGAGTTGCTGCAGCGTGGAAAGGATATATGTGCACCAGGCCATTTACGACGATTATATAACGGCATTTGTACAGGAAGTAAAAAGCTGGCAGACAGGCCTCCCAACCAAAGCCGGCGTATACATTGGCCCGCTGACCCGGCCGGCTCAATTAACGGTGCTGGCGCAGCAGGTAAAAGATGCGCTGGAAAAAGGCGCCACCATTTTAACCGGCGGTAAAGAAATAAAAGGCACCGGTCATTATTTTGAGCCCACGGTGCTAACCAATGTAAACAATGACATGGCAGTGATGCGCGACGAATCTTTCGGCCCCATCATCGGCATTATGAAGGTAAGCAGTGATGCGGAAGCCGTGCAGCTGATGCAGGATACTGAATATGGCTTAACGGCAGGCGTTTATTCAGCCAGCAGGGAACGCGCTGAATGGATCATGCAGCAAATGAATACAGGCACGGTGTATTGGAACTGCTGCGACCGCGTAAGCGCAGCGTTACCCTGGAGCGGTCGAAAGCATTCCGGCCTGGGCGCAACGCTTTCACAACAGGGTGTTCGTGCATTTGTACAACCTAAAGCGTATCATTTAAGGGGATGAAGAAGCTGTGCGACCAGCGCTAATAGCTGGCCATTGGTTTGGCCGGGTGCAGTACCAGCTTATAAATAATGAAGTAAATAATAAACCCGAGGGAGGCGCCGGCTGTATTCAAAATTACGTCGTCTATATCTGTGATACGCGTACTGGTAGCCAGTTGCATTAGTTCTATCGAAACAGACACCATCATGGCCACCAGGGTTACTGAAATAAAATTCCTGATGCGGGGATACAGCAATGGCAGGTAAATACCCAATGGCAACAGCATGATAAAATTGCCCACCACTTCATAGCTGAACAGACTGTGCATCTTTGCAAACATAAAGGGCCTAAGATTTACACCGTCGAGCTGCTGCACCCTTGTTACCATTTTATGCCACCAGTTATGGGCCGATACCTGGTTAAATAAAATAAAATAACCGGTTAACGTAAGCACACTAAACAGGTACACGTAATAACTGGATTGCAGCAATACATCCCAAAATGAATTTTGCCGGCGGCGAAGAATGCCAATGACAACCCAGGTATAAAAAAAAAGGATGGCGATGTTAAGGGCAATCAGCCGCCTGGGTGTTGTGTGCAGGTATTGATGAAAATAATGAATACCCAGGAATACACAGCTTACCAGCAGCACCGGAATAAAAACCGCTATTTTCTTTGCCTTCTTCATCTGCTTGTATAACAGGAAAAGTATGACTTTTATTGCATATTTAAAGCCTTCCTCCACTATGCCCGTGGCTGACAGGCTTTAACAGCCCTTTTTGCCCCGCCATGCAGTAAAGTTCAGCCATTTTATTTACCATTGCCTGTAAATGGCTGCAGATGGAATATCGTTTACTAGGAAAATCAGCGTTGTCGGTTAGCCGCTTGGGCTTTGGCTGCATGTCGCTGAACGGAACTGAGACCAATGATCAGCGGCTGCTGGATACCGCCTTTGACCAGGGCATTAATTTCTTTGATACAGCAGATTTGTACGGCCATGGAAACAATGAGCGCTTACTGGGCAAGGCCTTCAGGCAAAAAAGAAAAGATATCGTGCTGGCCACCAAGGTAGGCAATCAATGGCAAAACAACGCCGGGGGCTTGTGCTGGAACCCCCGTAAAGAATATATCTTGTCGGCTGTTAACGACAGCCTACAAAGACTGCAAACCGATTATATTGACTTGTACCAATTGCATGGCGGTACCATGAACGACGATATAGAGGAAACCATCGGGGCATTTGAATTGCTGCAAAAACAAGGCAAGATTCGTTATTATGGTATTTCTTCCATCCGCCCCAATGTAATCAGGGCGTATGCCTGCCGCAGCAATGCCTGCAGTGTAATGATGCAATACAGTCTGCTGGACAGGCGGCCGGAAGAGTCCTGCCTGCCCTTATTGGCAGACAAAAAAATAGCTGTGCTGGCAAGGGGCACCCTGGCAAGTGGACTGTTAACAGGCAAGCCGGCTAAAAGCTACCTGCAATACGGGGAAGACCTGGTAAAAAAAGCGGCAACCGTCATTGAGCAGGTGGCGCAGGGTCGGCAGACCAAGACAGGTGCTGCCTTGCAATTTGCCTGGCAACAGCCCGCCATTACAGCTGCCATTGTGGGCATCCGTACCACCGATCAATTACAACAGGCCATTGCTGCCGAACAAGCGCCCTCTTTGCAAAAAGAGGCTCTGGCTTTGTTAGAACATTCCGTTCCACTACCTTATTATAAAGAACACAGATAGCGTTACAACTTACTATTTACAACTTAGCACTTCTCCCAGGCAACCTTTTATAACTGAACTGCATTTATATTACTATACATCGTTCACCTGTTGTTTTTTCATGGATATAGCCATACTTATTAAAGAAGCCACGCAGGCAAGTGCTGCCGCGCAAAAATGCCTTTTCGATCTGTGGGCAGATAAACTGTTGCTGGTTTGCCAACGGTATGTTAAGAACCCGGAAGATGCAGAAGAAATATTACTGGATGGTTTTTACAAATTCTTTAAACACCTCGGTTCCTTTAATTACCAGGGAGAAGCCGCTCTTTATGCCTGGCTAAAAAAAATTATGGTGAATGAATGCCTGATGTTTTTAAGGAAAAAGAATGTCTTTTCCATTGTAGCCGACACAGCAGCCATTGATATGGCGCTGCAGGAAGACGCGCTGGCAAACCTGACGGCAGCGGAGATTTTTAACCTGGTGGTTCAATTACCCGTTGGTTACCGTACCGTCTTTAACCTGCATGCCATCGAAGGTATGGAACATCGTGAAATTGCTATTTTACTGGGTATCGCCGAAGGCACTTCCAAATCTCAATTAAGGAAGGCAAAAACCTTATTACAAAAAATGTTATTACAAAAGGGAACTGACTATGTTAACCGAAAAGCAAACTGACAGCTTTCATTGGAAAGAACGGCTGGATAAACTGGACCATTTGCCAGGACAGGCAATGGACAAGGATCAGGCCTGGGAAAAACTGCACATGCGCCTGCAACCGGCAGCCCCGCGCCGCAAGGCTGCCTGGTATTGGGCTGCAGCCTGTTTGCTACTGGCCTTCCTGCTGTATTATTCCATGTTCAATTTTCAGCAGGATCGTAATAACATCGCCCAAATACATAAAAAAGAAGTGCCGCCGGCGAGCCAATCCGTTGGCAGCAAAAAGCCTTCGCTCGCAGTTCCGGCCACTTATTCAATTCTACGTCATGAACAAACAATCAATACCAGGAAAAGCATGGTCATCCCTGCTTTGCAAAAAAAGACAGCGCCTGCAAACAGTCCCGCGCTGCCGCTAATCATCGAAGATAAAGCCAGGGTCGTTTTTACAGACTACAGCGCTGTTCCGCCGAGCCGCCCCCTGATTGCTGATACAGCTACCATGCGTATAACCATCACCGCAATAAAAAAATCCTTGCCACTGGTACATATTAATGAACTGGAGCCGGGTATTTCCAATACAGAGCGGCTCGCCCTGTCGGCCGATCAGGAAAAAAGGACTTTTACATTCAGCCTGGGAACTCATTCTGCAACCGCCCGGCCGGTTTATTCAAATGGCATACAAATACAACTAGACAATTAATTAGCATGAAAAAAATCTTTTTATGGGTGATGCTGGCAACAAGCATCACAGCCACCGCTTTTGCCCAGTCAAAAACCGATAAGACCTTTGGCCTGCAGCCCGATGCTATCAGGAGACGGTACCTGGTGGATCTGGGCCGGGGGAATAAAATGCAGATAGCATTAACCAGCCAGAATGATTTGTCGTTGCTGGGAAACATCGATTCGCTGGTGGCCCTTTATTTACAGGATATCAAACCTTTCAAAGATTCACTGGCAGATGAACTGGCCGCTAAAAGGATCGACTACCGGCCAGGGACAGACGGAAAAAATAAATTACGCATCCAGGTATTCGCTTCAAAAGGCTCCAGCTTTGTGCTGAGGGAAGGAGTCGTGTCGGCGCTCAAGATTGAACAGGATACGATCAATATTATTGCGTCAGTACCCATTTTATCAACCGGCACCCCGTCGGCTGAACACCTGTTTTTTATCAGTTTTTTCCTGAACCAGTATACAGATATAAGCGCCTATACCGAAGGTCGGCTAAATGAAAAAATACAAGCATTGCAAAAGAGTGAACATGCCCGCTGGTCCAGGCTGGATGATTCAATTTGGACCATCAAAGGCGGTGATCATTCCATTACGGCAGCCCATCCCGGTGGATTTATTTCTGCTGAGGGCGATTACCTTAATCTGCATGCCGGCCTGGGCCTGCAGAACTATAAAAACTATTTTGTACCTTCTTTTAACCTGGGCGCCACGCTTGTGTTCAGCAGTAAATTGGCAAAACAGAAGATCGGGGTTTCCTGGGAGCCGAATTTCTTCTTTGCTAAAAACAGCGCCGGTAGCCTGCAGACGTACCGGGATGATTTCCTGACCCTGTTGCTGGGCAGGAAAGCCAGGCATCCACTGGAGAATGACGCACCGCATATTAATTTTATGGAG
Organism: uncultured Flavihumibacter sp.; assembly: GCA_964245425.1. Lineage (GTDB taxonomy): Bacteria > Bacteroidota > Bacteroidia > Chitinophagales > Chitinophagaceae > JACMLD01. Next base: position 41,788 of record CAXTMV010000011.1, read on the forward strand.
GAGTTGTCGATCAGCTACCTGATCCGGCGCAGCGGCGACTTTATTGACCCGCATACTTTTCGCATCGGCACCGGCGCTGTAAACCTGCTGGAAGAAAAGATAAAATTGCAACCGGTATTCTACTTTCACGATTTTTTCAAAAATCTTACACCCGGGGTGCGTTTATCAGTGAGTTTTTAGCCAGGAAAACCAGGGGGAAAGGAATATATTCTTAGCTTTTATTTAGCTCAAAAATGAAAATTCCAGGTTACAGCGGGTATTACCGGAAACAGGGACACCAGCCTCGATTCTACTTTTAAAGTATTGTTGTAAGGGCTGCCGGTCTGGTCAAAATAGATAAAATAAGGGTTGGCCCGGTTGTAAACATTGTACAGGCTAAAGACCCAGCTGCCCTGTACTTTTCTTTTATGTTTCGGAATGGGGGTGTAAGTGGCGGCAAAATCGAGCCGGTGATAAGCAGGCAACCGATATTGATCTACCCGGCTGTATTCCTGTGTAAGTACACCATTGATGATATAAAAACGCTCCGGAAGCGTGGTGGCATTACCGGTACCATATACAAAAACGCCCGACAGCTTCCATTTCTTGTTCAGTTCGTAGGAAGCCACCACCGACAAATCGTGGCGTCGATCATATTTGGCAAAATAGGCTTCTCCCCCATTTAACTGCGGAAATTTCCGGTAGGTCCAGCTTAAAGTGTATCCCAGCCAGCCCGTGAAGCGGCCTTTATTTTTGCCGATGTACATTTCTGCGCCATAGCTCCAGCCTTTTCCAAAAACAAACTGTTGTTCGGGATCAGATAAAGAGGGGGTATAACCCTCTTTGTATTCAATCTGGTTACGCATGTCCTTGTAATACAGTTCAAGCGATGTCTCGTACGTATTGTCTTTAAAATTCTTGAATAATCCCGCAGCGTACTGCCAGGCAATCTGTGGTTGTACAAAATAAGTGCTGGGCACCCACAGGTCAGTAGGCAATGTTGACCCGGCATTGCTAACCAGGTGAATGTATTGCAGGTTCCTTGTTACGGAGGCTTTTACAGAAGTTTTATCATTTAGCGCATAGCGTAAAGAAACGCGTGGCTCAAATCCGCCATATCCTTTTACCTTTTCACCTCTTCCATAGCTGGTGCTGTCGAGTTTATTTCCATTTGCATCCTCTGTGTATTTAGTGTACGGGCCAACCTGTTTAAAACTGCTGTACCGCAGGCCCAGGTTTATTTTTATTTTACTGCTGAGCTCCCAATCATCCTGCACGTACAGCGCCGCCTCGTTTGCATATTTATTATTGGTGTTGTTTGGTGTAAACTGGGTACTGTCCTGGTTGCCGCTGAGCACATTCGGCGTAAAAATATGATGGGTATACAGGCCGCCGAATTTAATCTTGTGTTGCGGAGCCGGGTAATAATCAAAATCAACTTTTGCGTTCAGATCCCTGATACCAGAAGACAGTTTAATACTAAAATCGTTTTGGGCGGCACTGAATGCAAAATCATATTTATTATAGACCAGGGTGGTATTGGCAAAGAGTTTTTGGTTGAATACATGGTTCCAGCGAACGGTGGCCGTGGCGTTGCCCCAGGGTATATGCGCATCAAAAGAACGCTGGCTGTTTTTAAAATCAAATACATCTTTTCCAAAATAGCCACTCAGGTAAAGTCGGTCTTTTTCGGAGATCTTGTAATTCATTTTGACATTCAGATCATAGAAATAATAACCAGAGCCTGAAAACTGGCTCGACTTAGGTATGAATGGTTTTACCAGTAAGTCAATATAAGTACGCCGTGCAGAAACAATAAAAGAGGCCCTGTCTTTTTTTAACGGCCCCTGTATAGAAATGCGGGAGGCAATCAGGCCGATGCCGCCATCTACCTGTAATTTATTGGCGTTACCGTCTTTCATGGCCACATCCAGCACAGAAGACAGGCGTCCGCCATATTGTGCAGGCATACCTCCTTTAATAAGGGTCACATTCTTAATGGCATCTGCATTAAAGACGGAAAAGAAGCCAAACAAATGCCCGGTATTGTATACCACGGCATCATCCAGTATGATCAGGTTCTGATCGGGGCCACCCCCGCGCACATACAAACCGGTATTGCCTTCGCCCGCATTGCGGATGCCTGGCAGCAATTGAAGGGTTTTCAGCAGATCCACTTCGCCCAGTAAAACCGGCAGCGCTTTTACGCGTGATATGGAAAGATCGAAGCGGCCCATCTGCGTATTCTTTACATTTTCATCGCGGCGCCGGCCATATATCACTACCTCCTGGCTGGTGCTAACCCTGGGTGCCAGCAAGAAATTAAAAGAACGGCTGTTGGTTAAGCTTACGGAGATCGTCTTGCCTTCATAGCCCACAAAAGAGCAGGAGATTTCATGATCGCCGGCAGGCAGTGTGATAGAATAAAACCCATAGGCATTACTGCTAACACCGCTGCTATGGGCGTCAACCTGCAGGGAGGCACCAATCAGTGTTTCCCCGCTCAGGGAATCTTTCACATAACCGCTGACGGTATACCTGTTTTGTGCCAGGGAGGCGAAGGCGACGCACAAAAAAAAGCCGAAAAGAAAGAAACATTTTTCGTTTCCGGCAAGTAAACGATGGTTCAGCGGTTGTTTTGTCACACAGTTTGTCTTTGGTTAACCAACGGTAAAAGTAAACCAAAGACTGTATGAAAAATTAAAAATAAAAAGTAAAAATTCAAAAATCGAAAACCTTCTCCGGCATTCCCTGCGAGAAAGTTTTTGATTTTTGAATTTTTACTTTTAAATGTTACTGACGAGTCCGGTTTACCGCATGGCTACAAATGCCATAGTGGTATCTTTCTTTTTGGGTGTTGTGTCGTTTGCTGCTACATATGCGAACATAGTTGTATCCTTTTTCTTAGGCGTTGTATCTATGCTGGCATTGTTGTAAGCAAAGAGTGTAGTGTCTTTTTTCTTGGGCGTTGTATCATTGCTGAGCCTGTTATACGCAAACAGGGTGGTGTCTTTTTTCTTAGGTGTTGTGTGATTGAGGGCATACAATTGCGTAGTTTCCTTCTTTTTGGGCGTCGTATCGTTATTTACCGCTGCATAAACCGATTGTCCGTTAACGGTAGTTTCCGACGAGGCGCCTGTAAAGAAACTTACTGCTGTAAAAGAAAGTATAACAGCTCCTGCGATTAATAGTTTTTTCATGATTTCATATTTTAAAAAGTAAGATAAT
>CAXTMV010000012.1:0-33821 GCA_964245425.1 uncultured Flavihumibacter sp.
ATCAGCCGGGAAGCTTTCCGTAAGAATTCCCTCAGCGGGTTTTTTGTATTCACAGAAGTGTTCAATACTTCTATATTGTCATCGTTGCTAACAGATGCAAAGCTTGCTTTTGTTTTTTCATCTTCATCGGGTGCAAGAATAACAGCAGGCTGATCCAATAAGGGCTGTCTTGCTGCAGCAACCAGGGGCCTTTTAGCATCAATCTCCGTTTGTAGCCGGCCAGCACTTGCTACTGGTTCAATATTGCTTGCCGCACTATTTTTTATTGCGTTGCCTTCGTTCTGTTCGGGTTCTTCTGTGCCAGGGCGTTTATTTTCATATTTTTTCGGCTGCCTGCCCTCAGTAACAGCCAATGCAGAGGGTGTTTGCGTGCTTTTGACTGTTGACTGTTCACTTTTAACTTCCTTATCCATCGCAATTGTTCCGGGTGCCGGTACTACCGTTTTATTATCTTTTGCAGCAGCCGGTTCATCCGTTGTTTTGGCTGCTGGCCGGCTGGCTGGTACCACCGCTTTTGTCTGCACCAGGTTGTTTACAGCTGCTTTCTTGACCCGGCTTTGCCAGAACAGTCCTCCTGCCATGAGCAGTATAGCGGCAGCGGCGGCCCATCTCCACCAGGCGAAAGGAATCACCCTGTCGTCTTTTTCTTTTCGCAGCAGGCTTTGCTTGTCTTCAAATACAATGTCCGTATCCGGCCGCAATCTTGCCTGTTGCAGCGATTCAAACAATTGCCGCAGGTGCGGATGCTCTTCAACAGCCTGTTCTACCATTGCTTTTTCCGTTCCATTCAGTTCGTTATCGCCATATAAAACAAAAAGCGATTCGTATGCTACTTCCTCCGGCACAGTTTGGGCGGCAACAGGTTTTAGCAGGGAAGCTTTGTCGCCGAAACCAAGGCTGGTATCGGGGCTTAATTTAAATTGCTGAAACATTTCCAGCTCCTGCCGCAGATCCGGGTTAGCGGCCAGGAATGCTTCCACAGCTTTTCCTTCTGCAGCAGCCAGTTCATTGTCTGCATACAGTATAAAAAATGCTTCGTAATTATTTCTGGTAATGTTCATGCTATTTTATTTGGGTACAGGTTTACAACACATTTTCCGGGCTCACTAAATAATTCTTCAATAAAATCCTTGCCCTGTACAGGTATACTTTTACCTGGCTTTCATTCAACCCGGTTATATGGCCAATTTCTTCATAACTGTAGCCTTCGTAGTCTTTTAATAATACCAGGCTGCGTTGGGTCTCACTTAAGGTTTCCAGCGCCTGTTCCAGCACTTTCTTAAGGTTATTGGCCGGCTTGTCCATTACCTTGGCCGATTCATTGAATGTTTCTTTCAGGGATGTCTTCTTTACTTTCCGTATATGATCAATCATCTGGTGGTAAGCAATGGTAAATAAATAAGCCTTGCTTTTTGCAGGGTCCACGTCCTGCCTGCTGCGCCATAATTTTTCAAAAGCCGTCTGTACCACATCCTTTGCATCTTCTTCATGCCGCAGGTTTTTCAGAATAAAGCGATACACATTGTCTGCATAGTGCTGTACACATTCATTGTATTCTTTCTCAGTCATAACCAGTTCTGATCTTTTGTTGTTGATAAAGCTTCTTCGCTGCAGCTTCATTTTACCCCGCCGTTCCAAACCCTTTTATGTTATACGAATAGCTATTACGGAAAGTTACAGGCTTTGCTGCTTTTTTAGACAAAACCCCCGCTGTTAACGGGGGTTCCTACCTTGGACTATATATGGAGTTATTATTGTACTGCACTGAGCAGGTGCCGGGAAACCGCTTCCCAGATTATCCCACCGTCGCCGGCCTGCACCTGTGTTTCGGTGCTGCTGCTGGCCGCCGGGCTTTTTATTTCTTTTTCCGCCCCATTGCCCAGGCTGGCCATCGCCAGCGCGGCAGCTGTTAAAACCAACAGCAAAAACAGGGAAAAATTTTTTGGTCTCATGCTTTTTATTTCTAGGTATAGGACGAAGCTATCTGCAAAATGTTACAGGCTGGAACGGAATTACGCGAAACCGGTATTTTACCGGATAAAATGCCTGCAATAGCCGGTGAAATAATCACTTCATGAACCTTGGCGTCAACTGCCGCTTTCCATTACTTTTGTAGTTCTAAAAAAAAGCAAATGAACCAGGATTTTATACAACGGATTGGTAAGGAACTGGAAGAAATAAAAAATGCCGGCCTTTTTAAGACAGAAAGAATCATCAGCAGTGAACAGGGTCCGGAGATTGTAGTAAATGGAAAAACGGTGCTGAATTTCTGTGCCAATAATTACCTGGGCCTATCGGCACATCCTGCAGTAATTGAAGCGGCCCATAAAGCCATTGAAACACATGGATATGGCATGAGCAGTGTGCGGTTTATCTGTGGCACGCAAGACATTCATAAAGAACTGGAACGGAAGATTGCCCTTTTTCTGGGCACAGAAGATACCATTTTATATGCCGCGGCTTTTGACGCCAATGGCGGTGTGTTTGAACCGCTTTTTAATGAACAGGATGCCATTATCAGCGATGCGCTCAACCATGCATCCATTATAGACGGGGTGCGTTTGTGCAAGGCGCAGCGGTACCGCTACGAACACAATAACATGCAGGACCTTGAAAACAAGTTAAAGGAAAGTGCCGCCTGCAGAAGCCGGGTAATTGTAACAGATGGATCTTTCAGTATGGACGGTACCATTGCACAACTGGATAAGATCTGCGATCTGGCCGATGCCTATGATGCCATTGTAATGATTGATGAATGCCATTCCAGCGGCTTCCTGGGCAAAACAGGCAGGGGCACCCATGAATACCGGGGTGTCATGGGCCGAATTGATATAATTACCGGCACCCTGGGCAAAGCCCTTGGTGGGGCTAGCGGCGGATTTACCAGTGGCAATGCAGCCATTATTGAGATCCTCCGCCAGCGTTCGAGGCCTTATCTTTTCTCCAATACACTGGCGCCTTCCATTGCCGGCGCTTCTATTGCGGTATTGGATATGCTCAGCCAGACCACGCACCTGCGGGATGCACTTGAATACAACACAAAATATTTCCGCGAAAAAATGACCGCTGCAGGGTTCGATATAAAACCCGGTGATCATCCGATTGTGCCCATTATGTTATACGATGCGGTAGTGGCGCAGAATTTTGCAGCTGCGCTGCTGGAAGAAGGTATTTATGTAATTGGTTTCTTTTTTCCCGTGGTGGCAAAAGGACAGGCGCGTATACGCGTTCAGCTGAGCGCCGCACATACCCAGGCTCATTTGGATAAGGCCATCGCCGCTTTTACAACAGTAGGGCGCGCGCTCAAAGTTACCGGCGCATAGTTCAAAAACCTGGGTTCGGGGTTTGTCCGGCAAAGGAACTACGAACCGGGAACTATTTACCTGCTATCATACTAATCTCAACATTTACATTTTTAGGCAGCCCTTTTACGGCTACTGTTTCGCGGGCAGGAAAAGCACCTGAAAAGTATTTTCCATACACTTCATTTACGGTGGCGAACAAGCTCATATCGCTTAAAAAAATAGTGGTTTTTAAGACATGGTTAAAATCCATATCCGCTGCGGTTAAAACCGCTTTCAGATTGTGCATTACCTGGTGGGTTTCTGCCGTGCTATCGGCTGCTTCTACATTGCCGGTGGCGGGATTAATGGCTACCTGACCGGAAATAAAAAGCAGGTTGCCAAACAATAAAGACTGGTTGTAAGGGCCAATGGGCGCCGGCGCATTGCCGGTATTGATTATTTTCTTTTCCATCATCAAATGTATAATAAATGAAGGGTTCTTCGTTTTTGGCTGAAATGAAGTTTCTTTGTTTAAATTAAGGCATATGAAAATGGCGGTGGTGGCCAATGAACAGCTGAGAGAAGAGTTGCTTACCCGGCAAACAGGCCTTTATACAAATGTTTGCTTTGTTAAATCCCCGCAGGAGATTCCTGCAGATGCCGATCTGATTTTTGATCTTTTGTTTGAAAACAACGTTGAAAGAACAGCCTGCTTACAACAATTTTTACCCCGCCCCATATTGGTGAATGCGGTAACCGACACCCTTGCTGCTATTGGTCAGCCCTTCATACGCATCAATGCATGGCCGGGTTGTTTGAAAAATACCATTTCAGAAATTGCTGCCGGACCCGCACAGCAACAGCTACTGCAACTGGTTTTTGATCAGCTTGGCTGGCATTACCAGCTGGTGCCCGACCTGGTCGGCATGGTAAGCCCAAGGATCATCGGCATGATCATCAATGAAGCCTATTTTACACTGGAAGACAATGTAAGCACAAAACAAGAGATTGATATTGCCATGAGATCAGGCACACACTATCCGCATGGCCCTTTTGAATGGAGCGTTCTGATTGGCCTTAAAAAAATACATGGGCTGTTGCAACAACTCAGTAAAGAAAACCCTTTATACCGGGTATCGGCCTTGCTCAGCAGCGAAATAGCTATGGGCTGAACAGCCATCACATCCACATTAAAAATTAAAGATTGGGCTATAATCATGGTCGTTAAAAAGTATTATCAATTACTTTTGTATTCTTTTTACAGGTGGCAAAATACACTAGTTCAATAGCTGAACAGATCAGGTAACAAGTTACCCGTATCTAACAGCACAGTACCAGGAAGCATTAAAAAGAAATTAAAAGCCAAATGCCGCCGCTTATCCTACATATCGATACAGCAACTGATAACGGATCAGTATCTCTTGCCCTGGGTGGTACAGTTTTACAGGAGCGTGTTAACCAGCTCCCTGTAGATCATGCTGCATGGGTGCATACAGCGGTGATTGAATTGATGGCAACCACCCCGGGGGATTATCAACTGGCCGATCTGAATGCTATTGCAGTGGTGGCCGGGCCCGGTTCCTACACCGGCTTACGGGTGGGTATGGCAACGGCAAAAGGCCTTTGTTATGCATTGAACATTCCCTTAATCAGCCTCAATACGTTAAAGATAATGGCCTATGCAACCAATAAGGAATTTTCATCATCTCTGCTTTTGTGCCCGATGCTGGATGCCCGCCGAATGGAGGTATTTACCGCGTTGTACGATGCGCAATTGCACGAGTTGATACAACCCTGTGCCATGGTGCTGGATGAAAATTCTTTTTCTCGCTGGTTGGCGCAACACCAGATTATTTTTTCCGGTAACGGCAGCCACAAATGGCGCACACTGGTACAGCACGAACAGGCTGTTTTCTCTGATACCCTTTATACGCCCGGCGATATTGCCCGCCTGGCACATGATAGTTTTATGGGGGAGGCTTTTGCAGACATGGCTTATGCAGAACCCTTTTATCTGAAAGATTTTTATTCGCCACAAAAGCAATAACGAAATAACGGGGCAACCTGTTGTATTTTATATTTTAATATGCCGGAACACCCACCGGTTATTTTCAGGATTTGCATCGCCGATGCCAAAACCAATAGTAAACATGAACACATCTGTAAACCACTTAATTGTAAGACAACAGGAAGGTGAACCTGTAAAAATTGATTTTTTACAGGTAAAGAAAGCGGCCATTACGCTGCGTGCCATCAACCACAAGCTAAGACAGCAGATTATGCGCCTGCTGGAAGACCAGCAAAGAATGACGGTGACAGAAATTTATGTACAACTGCGGCTCGAGCAGTCTGTTGCATCACAGCACCTGGCCATTCTGAGAAGGGCCGGTATTGTGGAAACTTTCAGAGACGGAAAGTATATTTCTTATTCCATTAACGCCGAACGCCTGGCACAACTCAATAAGCAGGTTTTAGGCATTATCAGCTAGGCTGAGTACCTGATTTGCAAATCATTAGCAAGCAGCTACCCGGGAGTAGCTGCTTTTTTTGTTTTTTAGTACCTTTATTATAAATTAGATAGTCAATGTTCATTAAGCAATTGTATACCGGCTGCCTGAGCGAGGCAGCTTACTATATTGAAAGTGAGGGAGAAGCTGCTGTTATCGATCCATTGCGCGATACCGCAGCCTACACGGATTTAGCCAAAGAAAGAAATGCCCGCATCCGGTATATTTTTGAGACCCATTTTCATGCAGATTTCGTAAGCGGGCATATCGACCTGGGTAAAGAAACAGGCGCACCCATTATTTACGGCCCGGAAACAGAAACCAGTTATCCGGTGCAGGTGGCGCAGGACGGCGCCTTGTTTACACTCGGTAAAATATCCATACAGGTATTGCATACACCTGGTCATACGCTTGAATCTACCTGTTACCTGCTGAACGATGAGAACGGTACACCACATGCAGTATTTACTGGCGATACACTTTTTGTTGGCGATGTAGGGCGGCCCGACCTTGCACAGGAAGGCAGCTCGCTGAGCATGCAGGACTTAGCCGGTTTACTATACGACAGCCTGCAAAATAAGATCATATCACTGCCAGACAATGTACTGGTGTATCCGGCCCACGGGCCCGGCAGCAGCTGCGGAAAAAACCTTGGACCTAATACATACAGTACCATTGGTGAAGAGAAAAGAACCAATTATGCCCTGCAGGCGGCTTCAAAAAATGCGTTTATCAGCGCGGTAACGGATGGACTGGCCGCACCACCCCAATATTTTCCCGTAAATGCAAAAATTAATAAGGAAGGGTACGAAAGTCTCGACAATTTATTGCGTAAAGCATTGCAGCCCATTACCGTTACCGATTTCCGCGAGGCAATAAAAAGTGACGCCGTGATTGTACTGGATACCCGCGATTCGGCCGTATTCATCAATGGGTTTATACCCGGCGCCATCAGTATCGGGCTGGATGGTCGTTTTGCCGAATGGGCCGGCATGTTACTGCCCTTCGACAGAACCATCCTGATGGTAACAGCACCCGGTAAAGAAGAAGAAACGGCGGTACGGCTCGCCCGGGTTGGATTTTCTATGGTAGCAGGCTACCTGCAGGGCAGCTTTGCCGCCTGGCAGGCAGCAGGCGAAAAAACAGATATGGTAGTGGAGATCGAAGCCGATGAACTGGCCATGGATCTCCCCCACGATAAAAGAATGCTGGTGATAGATGTGCGCCGCGAAACGGAATTTGCCGACGGCCATATTAAGGGCGCCGTGAATATTCCACTGGGCGACATGATCGACCCCGGCAGCATGGCCAGCCTGGATGAAACCAAAAACCTGTATGTTCATTGCGCAGGCGGTTATCGCAGCATCATTGCTGCATCGTTGTTAAAGCGCCAGGGTATCCATAACCTGCACAATGTAATGGGTGGCTGGGAAAAAATCAAAGAACAAAAGACCATCCCTGTGGCAAAAGAATCCAGCGTATTGAATTGATGATAAGAGGCTGTTGTTTGTGGATTGATCGCTTATTATTTCTTTGGTTCGCCTGCTGTAACAGGGTGTTTTAACGGGTGGCCGGTTTTCAATAATTCTTTAACTTGTTCTGCCTGATTGGTATTTCTGGATCTTTCAGCTTCCGGCAATATATAAACCAGCTTAACATGAAAACCTGTTCCTTCTTTTTTGGCTGGCTGCTTTGTTGCAGCCTTTCCGCTGCTGCGCAAAACCTGCTGGTGAACTGCAGTTCTGTTCGCAACCCCGATAATTCTATCAGCATTTTTGCAGACAGCTGGGCCTACGGAACGTATACGGTAAAGCTAATCTTCAGCTCGCTGACCGGGTATTCTACTATTCCTTTTGTGTCTCAGGACATGGCCCTCGCAACGGTAGAAAGAGGCAAACACGAAATACTGAAGGCCGCCATGAATAAATCTGAGGTACAGTATGCTTTTCAGTATCGCTACCTGTATTATCCCGGCAGGGCCCTTGAAAAAAGACCCGATAGCAATTTTTTATACCTGTTGCCTACCAATGCGGGCAATAGCCTGCGGGTCTCTCCTGTCTCGTCATTGGCTGAACGCCTAAGCCAAAAAAGGCCGGATGATTTTTCCGGAACCGGCTTTGTTTACAAACTGGGCGATACCATCTGTGCAGCCAGGGCAGGCATTGTATACGAATGTAACGACGCCGTAAAAGCGGGTGAAACAACCAACGATTTTTTTAAAAGCGAGCGCAATAAAATCAATATCCAGCAGCGCGATGGAAGCCTCTGCAATTATGATTTACTGGCCCCGGTGCATTTGCTGGTGAGTGCCGGAGATGAAGTGTTTCCGGGCACACCCCTCGCGGTGTTCAATAAAGAAAGCGATAAATACATGGTACTCTTATCCTCGTTCTTCCTGGACAAGAAAAAAGTAATGCTCCCCGGCAGCAACGATAATTCACCGGCGCCCTCCTGCTACGGTTATACCCCCATGCATTTTTATACCGGGCCCGGCAACAATACCATTTCCCGCCTGGAAATAAACAATCAGTATATCGCCCAGCATCCTAAAGAGATTATTGCCGCAGAAATGAGTAAAAGGGAAAAGAAAAAAGGCGGCTACCTGTAACGGGCAGCCTGTTTAAAAAAAATTTAAACTATGCCCACGGCGTATCTGCTTCGGCAATAACTTTACAACAGATACCATCCAAATGAAAAAAAGGTTCCTGCTTTTACTCTTCATCCCCATCGCTTTTTTTCTGCCAACCAGGGCAGCCACTATTTATACCGGTATGGCCAGCGTACAGAAAAACCGGCAGCCCGTTTTTTTATTAAGCGATACAGCATTTATTAAACAGTTAATCGTCTTGCGGAATGCCCTTGTACAAGGCGATAAAAACAGCGTAAAGGCGTTTATCCGCTTCCCTTTTATCGGTGAAGGTAATAAGCTCTGGCAGCTGCTGTACGATGGAAATGAAAAAAAACTGGAACAGCTTCCGGACAGCACCAGGCCGTTTACTGAAAAAGATTTTGATACCTGTTTCAATAATCTCTTTACAAAAAGGTTCATCACTGCCTTATCGCATCTTAACTTATCTGTTCTCAAAAAAAAGGGCGAAGCCGAATCACCTTCATTCAGGCAAAATCCATCCACCACGTACAAGATGTACGCATCGGTTGATACCACCAACAAAACATTGCACCTGAACCTGGGCATTCGTACAATCGTAAAAGATAAGAAAGGCCGTGTTGAAGACAATGAAGAATATGGCTGGCAGTATATTTTTGATATCCTGCCGGAAGGAAAGCTAAGGTTCAAAGAAATTTCTTTTTCGGCTTAAAGCGGCAGCCATGAAAGCACCCGCCGGTAAAACAATATTCGAGGGCGAAATTGCCAGTTATTGGTTTGAAGAAAACGGCATACTGGTATCGCTCTCTAAAAGCCCGCAACGTACCATTGCAAATATTACGGGCAATGTGGCGCTGGTAAAAAAAATTACCGGTAATAAAAAGGTGCCCTTGTTAATTTATTTATCGGGTTCGCCGGTACCCGATAAAGCTACCCGCCTATTTGCCACTAAGCAGTTACCCCTTATCTATTCTGCCATGGCAATGGTTTCTAAACCGGGTCTTGCAAAATTTATCATGAATATACTGTTTATGCTAAAGCCACCGCCCATTCCAATGAAAAGCTTTACAGACGAGAAACTGGCAAGAGAATGGTTGAAACAATTCCTGTAACAAGTAAGCAAAAAATTAATCATTAACAATCATTTTATACGCAACCTGCAATGGAAAAGATCAAACCTTTTTTTATGTTCGATGGCAAAGCAGAAGAAGCCATTCATTTCTACCTGGGCATCATCCCCCATTCTGCCATTACACAGATAACCCGTTATAAGGCAAATGAACAGGGTAAGGAAGGCTCTGTTATGAAAGCCGAATTTACCCTGAACGGTGAACCCTATATGTGCATCGACAGCCCGGCCAAGCATGCGTTTGGCTTTACACCCGCCATTTCGTTCTTTATTACCTGCAGCACCGAAGAAGAAATCGACCAGTTGTTTGCACAGTTATCCGACGGCGGCAGCACGCTTATGCCGCTGGGCGCTTATCCTTTCAGTAAAAAATTTGGCTGGCTGGCCGATAAATATGGTATTTCCTGGCAATTATCGCTCTGAGAAAGCGCTGTCTTTATGCAGGTATTGCTGAGCCTTTTAACCGGATATTAATACATACCCGGCAGGCTGAATAGACAAACGGTTTCATCAATCACTTCTTTAAGCTTATTTTCCGTTCCTAAAACTAAAAGTACATGAGAAGCTTCCTGCTTGCAGCAATACTATTTGCTGCCGCCCTCAGCATTTCTGCCCAATCACCAGCGGTTGTAAAAGCCAACTATCAGCTGGCTGCCCATTACGCCCCAAAAAAACAAGACAAATTGCTTTTTTCTACCAGCGTGGACGCCCACTGGCTTAAAAAAGGAGATCGTTTCTGGTACAGCTATGAAACAACAGAAGGCAAAAAATGGTATATCGTAGATCCATTGAAAGCAGAAAAAAGGTTACTGTTCGATAATGCAAAACTGGCTGCCGAACTAACAAAGATCATCAAGGATGCATCTGATGCCCAACACCTGGCCATCGACAGTATCCGGTTTATAAAAGACGAACGAAGCATTCAGTTTGAATTTAAAAGTACCCAGGACATACAAAAGAAGGATACACTTACAAAAAAAGATTCAACCGCAAAGAAAGCACCGCAGACAAAAGAAAAAAAGACCTTCTACTTTGAATATAATTTAGACAACAACGTACTCACTGAATTAACAGACTATAAAAAACCCAAGCGAAAACCATCCTGGGCGTCTATTTCGCCCGATAGCCAGACAGTTGTATTTGCGAGGAATTTTAACCTGTTTTATATTGATAAAGCCAATTATGAAAAGGCTGTTAAAAATGAAGACGATACTACCATTGTAGAAAAAAAACTTACCACAGACGGGCTGGAGAATTTCGCCTATGGCGATTCATTTAATGAAACCAATACGGACCGCGAAAAAAATAAAAATAAAAGAAAACCCGCTTTTATATACTGGTCGCCCGATTCGAAGCATTTTGCCATGATAAGAACGGACCAGCGGCGGGTGAAGGACCTATGGGTTATCAACAGCCTGTCTGAGCCACGCCCAACACTGGAAACTTATAAATACCAGATGCCGGGCGAAAAAGAAGCCCCCGAAGATCACCTGTTGCTGTTTGATATGACAGAAAAAAGCCAGAAAGAAATAAACGTGTCTATGTTCAAAGATGAAGACCTGGGCATCTGGCCGGCCACTTCTTTACCCAGCAGCCGCGACAATGACTGGCGCAGCCTGCTGTGGCTGGGTTCGAGCGACAAATTTTACCTGGAACGTACCAGCCGCGATCTTAAAAAGGTAGATATCCTGCTGGTTACAGTAGCGTCTGCCAGTATAAAAGTGTTGATACAGGAAAGGCAGAATACGTATGTAGAAACCAGGAAACTGGGGCTGGTGAACGGCGGCAGGGAACTGGTTGAATGGAGCGAACAGGATGGCTGGGGACATTTTTACCTGTATGATGAAAGCGGTAAACTTAAAAACCAGGTAACCTCCGGCGCATTTCATTGTGAAGATATTATTGGTATAGATGACCAGAAAAGAATCCTTTATTTTTCTGCTAACGGTAAGGAAGCCAATGAAGATCCTTATTACCTGCATATGTACCGGATCAATCTCGACGGAACAGATATGCGCTTACTGAATCCCGGTGAGTTTGAGCACAGCATGAGCATGGATGATAATAAGACATTTTTTGTAGACAATTATTCAAGGGTAAATACGGTTCCCAAATCCGTTTTGTACAATGCGGAGGGAAAGAAGATACTGGATTTGGAAACCACGGATATGTCGTCGCTGATGGCGGCCGGTTACAAATTTCCGCAGATTTTTAAAGTCAAGGCCGACGATGGTATTACAGACCTGTACGGTGTTATGTATAAGCCTTTCGATTTTGACAGCACCAAAAAATATCCCGTGGTAGAATATGTTTATCCCGGGCCGCAAACCGAAGCAGTTAATAAAGCTTTTGCAAGAATAGCAGACAGAACGGATCGCATTGCGCAGATTGGCTTAATTGTAGTAACGGTGGGTAACCGGGGTGGCAACCCCAGTCGCTCTAAATGGTACCATAGCTATGGTTATGGCAACCTGCGCGACTACGGCCTGGCCGATAAAAAAGCGGCGATAGAACAGCTGGCAGATCGTTATTCCTATATTGATATTAACCGTGTAGGTATTCACGGGCATTCCGGTGGCGGCTTTATGTCTACCGCCGCGATACTCGTCTACCCTGATTTTTTTAAAGTGGCTGTTTCTTCATCGGGCAATCACGACAACAGCATCTATAATCGTGGGTGGAGTGAGAAACACCATGGTGTTAAAGAAACCATTGGTGAAAAAGGGGATACCAGTTTTGTGTATAATATTGAGAAGAACCAGGACCTGGCCAAAAACCTGAAGGGCCATTTAATGCTTACTACCGGCGATATAGACAACAATGTAAGCCCGGCCAATACCATCCGCGTGGTAAACGCATTGGTAAAAGCCAATAAAAGATTCGATCTGATGCTATTGCCAGGTCAGCGGCATGGTTATGGAGATATGCAGGAATATTTTTTCTGGGGACTGGCCGACTATTACAGCAAATGGCTGTTGGGCGATTTTTCACAACCGGTAGATATCGTAGAAATGAACAGGGAGATAGAACAGACCGGTGGCAGCAGAAGATAATGGTAATTGAAAATGTTCAGCTGATATTACAAACGGGCGGGGTTTGACCCCGCCCTTTTGCTGGCGGCAATCCGATTTGCCCTGTTGGCGCAGTGCGAGATATTTTGCGCGTCGTACACTCCTTTTCTCTTTTTTTTCTTAGCCTCTTTTTCTTTTTGTTCTACTACCCCAAAAAACGAAAGCCCCGGTGTAGAAACATCGGGACTTCTTGGTTAAGGCTCTGATTAGTAGCTATTTTAATATCTTAATTTTCTATCTCAAAGATAAATGGTACAATCAAGTATTCCAACATGCGCATATACCCTAAACAGGGTATTTTTCTATATTTCGGACAGTTTTTTCATCTCCCCATCCACAAATTGCGACAGTTGATGGATATACTCCCCGGAAAAATTAAACTGTAATCCGGCTGCTTCATACAATTTGGGCAGGGTGGCCGTACCGCCTAAACGAAGCGCGCGCATATAATTATCCAGGGCTGATTCTTTATCCTGTTTGAATTGCTTCCATAAGCCAATGGCCCCTAACTGGGCAATGCCGTACTCGATGTAATAAAAAGGCACTTCAAACAAATGCAACTGGCGTTGCCAGTTACTGCCCCTGTATACATCAAGCCCGCTAAAATCTATTTCGCTGCTGGAGAATTCCGCTTGTATGGCCGTCCAGCTGGCTGTGCGTTCTTCCAGTGTGTGATGGGGATGTTCATATACCCAATGCTGGAATTTATCGATGGTAGCAATCCAGGGGAAAATAGTAATGACTCTTTCCAGCTGGTGTTCTTTGGCGCGTTGTAGTTCTTCTTTGCTGTCGAAATAGACATCCCAGTAATCCATGCTGAACAGTTCCATGGCCATACTGGCCACTTCTGCAATTTCCATGGGATATTCCTTAAACGAACTCAGTTCAAGCGGATGAGAAAGAAACGAGTGTACGGCATGTCCGCCTTCATGCACCATCGTTGTCACATCACTCATCTGGCCGGCGGCGTTCATAAAAATAAAGGGTGCGCCGGTTTCTGCCAGTGGGCAGTTATAGCCGCCGGGTGCCTTGCCTTTGCGGCTTTCCAGGTCAAAGCGATGCATCTCATTCATTTTGCGTAAGCAGTCTGCAAAAAAAGGCCGCACTTTTTCAAAACAGGCGATGCTTTTTTCCAGGAGCTCTTCGCTTGTTTTAAAAGGGCGAAGCGGTGCTGTGCCTTCGGGCGCTGCTTCAAGATCCCAGGGCCGCAGGCTGTCCAGGCCCAGTTTTTTCTTTTTAGCCGCGTAAATCTTATCAGCCAGGGGTAAAATATATTTCTTTACCGAATCGTGAAACTGGTAGCAGTCTTCTTTGGTATAGTCGAACCTGCCCAGTTCGGCGAATTTATAATCCCGGTAATTGCTGAACCCAGCATTCAGTGCCACTTGCTGACGTTTCTGGAGCAGCTGACTGTAGAGGCTGTTCAATGCATCTTTATCGGCCAGCCTCCTTTCATTTATTTTACGGTATACTTCTTCGCGTAACTGCCTGTTATGGCTTTCCAGGAATTTTGCTGCCTGTTGCAGGGTATATTCCTGTCCTTCTACGGTTACGGTCATTTTTCCGGAGAGCACGCCAAATTGCTGTGCAAGCACACTTAATTCAGAAAGAATGGGAATATTGATTTCCCTGAACAGGTCAATACTTTTCTTTACGCTACGGAGGTAGGTAAAATACAGTTTCTGATCAAGGTTAGCTGTAAACGGGCAGGCAATCAGCTTACGGTTAAGCTTATCTGCATAAGGTTGAATTTTGGGTTGGATCTGGGTAACAAAAAAAACAAATGCCTCTTCGAGCGATTTGTTTTCGGTATCACAAGTCATTTTAATTTGCCGCCAGCAGGCATCTTCACTTAATACGGCTTCTATTTCACTGGAATCTTTTAACCATTGTTCAAGGTCTGCTTTTGATTGCAAAGGACGATCTACCAATTGTTGAAAATAAGGTTCCAGTACGTCCCAACCGCTGACAACAAAATTGGCAGGTAAAAATTTCCTGGGAAGGGCCTGTATATCTGCACTTGCGTTTATCATACAATGTTTTTTTTAAAAACAGCAGGCTACTGCTAAAGGTTCACGTGTTGCCTTATGCAAGTAGCCTGCTTATAAAAACGATCTTTATTTCTTCTTGGGCGCTGCCTTCTTTTTAGGTGCTTCTTCCTTTTCTTCTTTTGCAGCAGTTCCTGCCTTCGGCGCTTTTGCAGCTGCTTTCTTGGCGGGTTTTTCTGTTGCTTCTTCTTCTGCTGCAACTTCTTTTTTCTTTGCTGCGGCCTTCTTTTTAGGGGTCTCCGAAACTTCTGCGGGCAGTTCAGCTACAGCTGGTTTTGCCGGCTTTGTTGCTTTTTCCTTTTTAGCTTCCGGTTCCTGTACGGGTTCTGCAACGGCTGGTTCTTCTTCCGCTGCTACGGGCTCAGACAATTTAATCTCTACTTTGTTCTTCTGCAGTATTTCGAACCATTTTATAATCTTTTTCATGTCGCTGCTGTAAACCCGGTCAAAATCAAGGTCGGGATAAACAGTTTCGAAATATTTTTTTATAGCGGCGCCATCTTTCAGGTCGGGTAATGACGTACTGCTTTTTTGCATGGCCAGTAAAATATCTACCAGGTTTACATTATCCCTTACTGTATAAATCTCAATACTTTCCAGGTGAGAAAAATTATGGATTCGGCTGGAAACAAATTTGGTGGTCTTCTCTTCCAGTGACCGAACAATAGCCCCGTCGTTTTTACTGCTGATCAGTTCGTGCAGGCCCTGTAAGCCGGAAACGGCTATAATTTTACTATACTCCATACAATGTTGTTTTTTAAAGGACGTGCAAGATACAGGAAAAGCGCAAAACCAGCGCCAGATTCCACCTTAGCCCCTGCTACGCTCCACTTCGTGTGAAAGGCCCGGGGCCGAAGGCATGAATATGCCCTTAAACTTAAAAAAGGTGGTTTCTTTATAAAAAAGCCGGGCGGTAACCTGTATTTCGCCGTTGCCATGCCCTGTATAGCTGGCCTCCATATTTACCAGGCTGTTTTTCCGGGGATCTATAACGGACAGGAATTTCAGGTCGAGCCCATTTCGCAACCGCATATTTTTTCCCGTTGCTTTTTCCAGCAATTCTTTTACCATTTGCATCATGCAAACGCCCGGTACAACGGGCTGTCCGGGGAAGTGTCCCAAAAAAATTTCGTGATCGGGGTTGATTTTGATGATGGCCCGCACATTGTTTCCTTCTATTACAGGTTGTACAATCGTATAAAAATGACCCTCTAAAATCATTGCTTCAGTTTTTTTAACCCGATGGTAAAATTAAATGTTGTATGGCTGATCCCGATGGTATCGGGCATGCCACCTGTAAAATGCTGCATGACCACCACTACCACAGCCTTCCTTTCTGATGCCCGCTCCAGCCGTAGCACCCGGGTACAGGCACTGTCTGTAATATAATAATTATTGCCTTTTTCCTGCGGGAAACCATAATAAAAAAGGCCGTCTTTTTTACGCACCGTACAGGCTGCCAGGTCAAGGTGCTGCATCAGCACTATTTCAAAATCCTTTCGCAGGGTAATCAGCACCGGCTTTTTATTCATCTGCGGTAAAATATAATATACTTTGAAGGCACCTGCAGGAGAAAATTCAAAATCAAAATATTTAAAGCCCATTTCGTTTGAGAAAACAAGCCGGGTACTGCTATCGGGCATGGTTTTCATCAACAGCAGTCCGCTAAGGTGTTTACCCGCTACATCTACTTTTGTATTGTACAGGGCTTTTGTAAATACCGGCCTGAATTGAAGTATACAGGCGGGGCTGGCCTGCGTTTTTTCCATTTTACGGTAAACGGAGCTGCAGGCCACCAATAAAAAAAGGCCGCTACTGAATAGTAAATAACGCATCTGCAATAGCGGCATTCAGTTCTTTGTTTACAAAATTAATGATGGTATTATCGCCGGATTGTTCGTACATCTCCAGCTTATTGATAGAATAATCTTTCTTAGCCAGTACAATATTAATATTCTTAAAATAATCCTTCATGCCTTTTGAAACAGGCGATAGTTCAATCAGCCAGGCCTGCTGGTTTTCAAAAACAGCTACCGTAAAATCGGGGTTAGACAGGGCGGTGCCCTGCACACAATCTACCATCAGCCGGTTGATCTGCTGAAAAAGTTTATTTGATTTGGTTGAGATCTTATTTTCTTTCTGGTTGTCTTTTACAAATACCCGGTTATTATTAATGATAACCAGGTACTGGAAAGGCTGATTGTATTCCATGCGCACCAGGTTGTCTTTCTTAAACCAGAATTTGCCTTTTGAAACAATTTTTTCCGACAGCATGCCCAGGTTTTTTTCCTGTACAAAATCGCTTTTTACTGAATGTGTCTGTTTGGTGGCCGCTGCAAAACGCGTTTTAAAACCTGCCAGGTCTGCTACCGGTTTATACCCCGCAGGCTGCGCGTGCAACCCCATGGCCGGCAGGGCCGTTATCATAATCATTACTGCAATTATCTTATGCATAAGGTACCACATTTAATAATTTATCTGCCCGCACAAATTCATACCCCCTGCCGCGTGCTGCGGCAATAAAACGGGGCAATATTGCCAGGGTGGTTGCGCTGGTATCGTGCAGCAAAACAATGGCCCCTGGCTGCAATAACTGATCTATTTTCAGCAATAACTGATCCTCGTTTTTAATCACCGTATCAAGGCTGCGGATGTTCCAGCCAATGGCCGTATACCCGCCCCGCTGCAATACTTTTTTCATATTGGGTGTTGTTACGCCATACGGTGGCCTGAATAAACGGGGCAGCAGGCCAACCGTATCCTTTACGGCAAGCGTCATCAGCTGTACATCCTGCATCATTTTCTTTGTTGAGAAAAGATCAAACCAGAAATGATGCGAGTAACTATGGTTACCAATAATATGCCCTTCCTCTGCCATTTGCCGTAGCAGGGGTTCATTGCCGGAAATATTTTTCCCGATACAGAAAAAAACAGCGGGTACCTGTTGTTTTTTCAGCACGGCCAGTATTTCCGGCGTATATGCCTGCGCCGGGCCGTCATCGAAACTAATGGCAATCTGTTTTGCACTGGTATCTGCCCGGCATAAAACCTTCACAAAAAAATTACTGCCTACATAATAAGAACCGTAAAAAAGCAGGCCGCTGTACAGCAATACCACCAGCACCCAGGCAATCACGGGCAGGTGGAACTCTATGCCCCAGGCGGCCATTGCCAGCAGCAGCAGCACAAAGATAATATTGGTATTCCTGAAGTTCAGCATGCGGAAACCAGCATTAAAGAATGATGGATGTTAGCAAAATGATTATAGATAAGAATGCGCTTTATCTGACCGGCAGCCGGCAGCTGCAGTGCAGGCAGCAGCTTTTCGTTCTTTATAATAGTGGCCGCCAGCCACAATGCAAATGCAGTGCTGGTGGGATAATCGCCGCACAGGTGCTTGTAGCCGGTTTTTTGCCGCCCTGCAAAAAGGCCTTCATATAATTGCTGGTAAATACGGTCGCCTCCGGCATCGCCATTGTTACCCATTACCAACAGGTCAATGTCGCTTACGGTGATCTGTTGTTCTGCCAGGAAATGTTGTACCGCTTGTTCGATGGTTTTTATATCCGCCGGTTTATAGAAAGTTGAAAGCGCATCCAGCACTGCATAATCCTTGCCGGAAGGTTGTTTACTTAACAGGAAAAACGCAGCCCCTTCTCCGGCAATGGTCCCTTTTGAGCGGGTTTCAAAAAGCTCTTTATTGCTGACGGGCTCTTTTTTATACAGGCCGAACCGGCTAAGAATTGCGTGGCTGGCATCTGTTATTTCATCTGCCGCTCCGGCCAATACCGTAGCAGCGGCGTTTTCTTCCAGCAGCATCATAGCGTCTAACAAGGCACTTTCAAATGAAAAGCCCCGGTGCACAAATGTATTGTTATACTGGTGGCATTGCAGCAGCAATGCTATCTGTGCGCCAATGGTGTTATGGGTTGATTGTATAAAAGCAGTAGGCGTTAGCATTTCTTCTTTTTGTTCCACCATTTTTTTAAGAAATGCACCGGTGTCTTCCAGGCAGCCGTAAGCGGTGCCCATCACAATGGCGTCCGGGCTTTTTACAGCAGCTTGCTGCAGGCAGGCCAGGGCCGCCGCCGTGCCCATCTTTATGATGCGGCTCATGCGGCGGAGAAATTTTGCATCGATATAAGGCAGGTAATCGGGCTCTATGCAATGCAGCCGGTTACCATTTTGTATCATGAATTGGTTCAGCGCCGGTGCTTGGCCAAAGGTTTGCTGGGGCGATATATTGCCGGTGGCGCGGATGTATGCTTTCATCTTACAGCTTTGAAAAAATTAAAGATGAGCAATTGCCGCCAAAACCAAATGAGTTGCTGAGCACATGCTGCACCGGAACCTGCTGCTGAAAACTGGTTTCAGGCACAAAGGGCAGTGCCTGCATGGGTGTCTGCAGGCGAAGATTGGGGTAAATAATACCATGTTTTACTGCCAGTGCAGAAAAAACCGCTTCAATACCACCGCTGGCGCCCAGTGTATGGCCGGTAAAGGCTTTTGTGGAGCTCATTTTTGGGTAAGGCGATTCAAACAGGCGCTGTATGGCGGTGCCTTCCGAAATATCATTGTTAAAAGTGCCTGTGCCGTGCAGGTTAATATAGCTGATGTCTGCCGGCTGCAGGCCGCTAATCTGTAAAGCACCCTGCATGGCCAGGAAGGAGCCGGTGCCTTCGGGCGAGGAAGCGGTCTGGTGGTGTGCGTCGTTGGCATTGCTGTAGCCGCTGAGCCGGCAATACGGCGGCCGCTGCAGCATGTTCGCCACCCGCTCGGATACCAGCACCACATAACCGGCGCCTTCGCCTAAATTGAGCCCTTTGCGGTGCTCATCAAAAGGCTTGCAGGGTTCTTTGTCAAGTATCTGCAGTGTATTGAACCCGTTGAGTGTAAATTTTGTGAGGGCATCTGCGCCGCCGGCCACTACCACATCCAGCAGGTTATGCCTGATAAGGCGGGCCCCGAAAAAAATGCTGTTGGCGCCGGAAGAACAGGCTGTGCTGATGGTGGTAACAAAGTGTTTGATACCCAGCCCATCTGCCACTATTTCTGTTACCGCACCACATTCATGGTTAACCGCATTTCGCAGGCGGCCAGACTGTTTGTGTTGCAAAAATTCGGCGAAAAAAGATTCCGTTTTATCCATGCCGCCCACAGAATTGGCAGACACAAGGCCGGTGCGCAGGCCGGTGCTGCTGATGCCTGCATCCTGCCAGGCTTCTTTGGCCGCCATCATGCCCAGTAAAGCGGTGCGACTGATGGTTGAAGGTAAACCGGTGGCTGCTGCCAGTGCTGCATTGCTCAGTTTTACCTCCGCAACAGGCAGTGCCTGCTTGTACACGGTATCAAGCAGGCTAATATCGCCGATACCATCCTCCCTGTTTTCCAGGGCGCGCAAAGCACTTTCTATATTGTTGCCAATAGCGGAAACAACTCCCAACCCTGCCACATATACCGCTGCACTTTTCGTATACATACCGTTTATGCCTGGTGGCTTTTAATATATTCTGCCATGGTTCTTACGCTGCGGAACACCTGCGGACCGTCTTCTGCATTGTTGAGCTTTATATTGTATTGCTGCTGCAACAGTACTATCAGCTCCAGGGCATCAATAGAATCAAGGCCCAGGCCTTCTACGAATAAGGGCTGATCGTCGCCAATGTCTTCTGGCTTCACCTGTTCCTGCAGGTTTAACTGTTCAACAATCTGTCTTTTCAGGTCCGTCATTAACTTATCCATGTGTTGTCTGATAAATGTGATAAATATTTTCTTCTGTAAAATTTATTGCGGCAGCACCGCCCTTTTTTTCTACAAGGTAAACACTTGCGTGATAATCGTTACCGATTAGTTCTACCCAGCCGCAGATGCAGGCTTCGAGGGCGCCTGTATCAAACAAATGTGTCACATATTGCTGTATAAACCCTGCATTGAAATGATCAAAAATAAAAAAATCATTTTCGCCTTTAAAATGATGCCGGATACAGATCTCCCCGAGCATGATATTGGGTAATGTATAAACAAACAATGCCGGGCTGGCCATTGTTTTTACGGTCTCAAAATATTTAATATCGGTATCGAGGCTGCCGCTTTTATTAGCCAGTACCAGGCCAATATCTTCCGGCAGGTACAGGGTTTTGTCGAAAGAATTGGCCAGCAGTATTTCCGTGGCCAGCCAGCCAAGCTTACCCAGGGTATCTATCTTGTAAAAGCGGGGGTAATGAATGCCAAAGTGCTGGTAAACAGAAACCAGGAAAGGCTGAACGTCGACCCCCTTATTACTGAATAACAGGTTGGCATCTTTCACCACCACATTGTTAACAATACTACAGCTGGCGTTGATATGGAGGTTGTCAGTCAAAGCAATGGGTTCATTAAGCCTGGGCCGCATTGTATTTATCACGGGTTTCAATGGTTTTGGCCAGCTTTGTAACAGCGGGTTTGGCTGCTTTCACAAAGGGGTTGTTTTCGTCCCATACATATCCGGCCAGCACAGAACAGATTTGGTTTTTGATCGCCTGCACCGGGTTATCGGCAAAGAAGATCGTATCCAGTGTGCCATCGTACCAGGCTTCTACATAGGTTCTGAACGTATTTACGCCCTGGGTAACCGGTTCCATGTATTCTTTTTCCCAGTCAACCGGCTCTCCTTTCAATTTTTTTATAACGAGGTGCGCTGCCTGCTGGCTGGATACCGTTGCCAGGGTAACGCCCGAAGAAAAGATGGGGTCCAGGAATTCCGTTACATTACCGGTAAGTACAAAACCTTCTCCGTAAAATTTATCGGTGGTGGAAGACCATGATTCCAGTATTTTGGGTTCAAACACAAATTCCACTCCTTCCATTCTTTCGCTGATGTATGGCTGCGACGCCATCAGGGCCCTTAACTGGGTTTCATTGTCGCCGCCGTATTGCCGAAAGAACTCCGGGTTTCCTACAAAACCCAGGGAGGTGATACCATTCGAAAAAGGAATGATCCAGATCCATACGCCCGGTGCGTGCACTACAATGGTGATCCGGTTGGGCTCATCGTCCATAGAGCGTTTTACATCTCTTGTATGTGTAAACAATGCTTTGCGCGGAGGTTGGGTAGAAGGCCGGTCGAGGTTGAACAGTTTAGGTATCACCCTGCCATAACCGCTGCCGTCAATAATAAAGCGGGCGGCGATCTCGGTTCTATGACCGTCTTTGTCTTCTACCGTGGTAACAGAGTCTGATCCGTTAAATACAATATTGGTGACCGTTGTTTCATAACAGACAGGCACACCCATTTTTTCTACGG
The DNA here is from genome assembly GCA_964245425.1 of uncultured Flavihumibacter sp. Classification (GTDB taxonomy): domain Bacteria; phylum Bacteroidota; class Bacteroidia; order Chitinophagales; family Chitinophagaceae; genus JACMLD01. The sequence continues at coordinate 21,930 of CAXTMV010000012.1, forward strand.
TGTCTGCCAGTGTCTTATCAAACTCTCCCCGCGGAACCTGCCAGGTCCAGTTCCAGCCGGGTGTAAACTGGTCTGCAAAAAAATAATCGCAGATCTTTCCATTCTTCACAAACTTGGCCCCGAATTTTTCCTGGAACTTTTTTTCCCTGACGGCTTCTACAAAACCCGCTTCGGTTAAGGCTTCCATGCAACGGGGCAGCAGGCTTTCTCCAATTACAAAGCGGGGAAAACTCAGTTTTTCAACAATCTTTACTTTATAGCCCGCTTTATTTACAATAGATGCCGCCACTGTTCCGGAAGGACCAGCACCAATTACCAGCACATCAACATTCTCTGTTTTCATGTATTCGTATTTAAAAGTAATAAGTGGTACGTTTCAAGCAGTAAGCCTGTTGCGTAGATATATCTGCGACTACTTGTTACTTAAACCTTACAACCTCTTCCTGCATTTTAACAACGTCTGGCTTAGGCCTATATTATCTGTTTGTTCTGCAATATCAAATCCTGCCTGGTCTACACAGGCCAGGAAGGTTTCCGCACTGTACATCTGGCTGTTGCCGTTGGCCAGGGCGGTAAAATAAAGAGAGGTCTGGTGCAGACAGAAGGCAGCTATTTCAAAACGCTGCCTGTCCCAGAATGGTTCCAGTATGTACACATATCCGTCGTTGTTCAGCGCATCGTAACTTCTTTTCAGGATGGAAACAATTTCCGCTTCGGAAAAGCAATCCAGGAACTGGCTCATCCAGATGGCATCGTAACCTTTCGGAAACTGGGCTGTTTCGTCCAGTATATTAACCGGCGAAAACGAGATCCGATCTGATAAGCCCAGTGCCGCTACTTTTTTCCTGGCTACATTCAGCTGGCCGGGCAAATCCATAATAGTGATCTGTATCTCGGGCGAAAAATTAGCGGAGGCGATGGCCCATTTACCGGTATTGCCGCCTACATCCAGCAATTTTTTTGTGCCGTTTTTATATACCCGGGGCAGCACCAGCGGAAAAGCATCGTCTGAAAAAAAATGATCAAAACTAAACCAGCTTTTCTGTACCTGTTCCGGTAATTGCGACAACCCTTCATAAATAGTTGTCCATTCACCAAATTCTTTCAATCCTGCCGGCTTACCCGTCTTAATACTTTCATCCAGTGCAAAAAGGCCTTTATAATTGACATCGTGTATAAAGTCCATATTGGTCCTGGTAAGCGGGTCGTGTAAAATAAAATATCCTGTTTTAGCCAGTGTGTATTTTTTATCGTTTACCAATACCAGTCCCATGCTTAAGCCCGATTCCAGCAATACCCGCACGCCGTAGATGGGGAGGCTCAGCTTGCCGGCTATTTCTGCCAGGGTGGTGCCGCCTGCCGGCCCGCTGTTTTCAATTTCTGTAAGAATGCCTGCATCCCTGAGCACCCTTGCTGCCTGGAAAATAACCGGGCCGAATGCGATCCATTGCGCGGTCGATTTGGCTTCAAAAGCAGATTTCTTATCCTTACTGAAAAAATTCATACTATTATTGGCATTGAAGTTTTAAATCTGATTAGCTGCTTTGCTAAACACCAGTGCAGCATTACAGCCGCCAAACCCCGAGGCTGTTTTAAGGCAATGCCTTGCATCCAGTTCCATTGTTTCTTTGCAGACCGTAACGGGCGTTGAAACACCTGTTTCCTGAAAACCCCTGGTAGCCACCATTTTCTTTTCCTGCAGTGAATGGATGGCTATAACAGACTCCATTACACCTGCGGCACCCAGGGTGTGGCCGTAATACCCTTTCAGGCTGTTTAAGGGGATGGTTTCCATGCCAGCCAGTGAAAATGCCTTGGCCTCCATTTCATCGTTGTATACGGTAGCGGTGCCATGGGCCGAAATAAAACCGATATCTGCTGCCTGCACCTGTGCCTGCCGAAGCGCTTTATTAATCGCCATGCAAAGTTCCTGCCCGCTGCGGCTGGGACCAGAAATATGATTGGCATCGTTGGTGATAGCACCGCCGGTAAGCTGTATGCTGCTGTCTTTTTTTTCTGAAGATAAGATAATAGTAGCGGCGCCTTCGCCCAGGTTAATGCCATTACGCGCCGCGTCGAAAGGGCGGCAGGGTTGCTGGCTGATGGCCTGGAAAGACTGAAAACCCGACAGGATAAATGCCGATACAAGATCGGCGCCTACCACCACCGCATATTTATACTGCGCTGTTTCCAGCAGGCGTTTGCCAGTGAGCAGGGCGGTAAGCCCAGAAATACAGGCATTGCTGACCACCAGTGGCGTATTTGCCAGTCTAAAGAAGCGGGCAATTTTTTTTGCGGAAGAAGACAACCCAATCGCATCTTTAATGGCATCTGTATCGGCCGTTGTTTCCAGCAGGGAAATATTTCCCTTTGTGCTGGATAGGATCAGTATGGTATCGGCGGATGCAAGATCAATATTGATTTCCTGCAGGGCCCTGGTAACGGAGAAAATAACCAGCGCTTCAAATTTTGTATACTTGTCAGGCGCTGCTACTATTTTTGCAGGGAAATTATCGGGCAGTAAGGAAGCATAAAACGGAACAGGTGATAGGGATGGCAATGAATGCCCTGTTATACCAGACCGGCCGTTGATAAGGGCAGTAAAATTTTCTGCCGAAGTATTACCAACAGGCGAAACAATATTATCGGAAATAACAAATACATCCTTCATCATTGGCAGATTACATCATTCCATGTTCCTTTTTCCATGTTTCAAAAAAAAGCGGGTTGGTTAATTGCAGCATTGAATTCTTTTTGTCGAGAAACACCTGTACGGAAGAACCCTTTGCCACCAGCTTTTCATTTACGGCGTTGTAGATAACGTAGTGAAAAATTATTTTTGCCGCTTCACACGGAATATATTTTGTTTCTACGACCATCTTGTCGCCATAGCGCAGGCTCAGTTTGTAATCGCAGGTAACACTTACAATGGGTACTACATAGCCTTGCTTGTAAAAATCCAGGTAGCGCAGGCCATGTGTGTTTCCGAATGCTTCCCGGCCATCTTCGAAATACCGGATATAGTGCCCATGCCATACAATGCCAAGCGGGTCGGCCTCATTAAAGCGAACCGGTATTTCTGTTTTTTCTGTCAGGAATTTTTTCATACTGTAGTCTTGCCAGAACGAAATACCCGGCCTGGTTAGGAATTCTTATTTTTCCATTCATTGTACTTTTTATCTTCTATTTCGTCCAGCAGGTATTTGATGGAAGAAGCCCAATAGTTACGGAACATAATACCACCTTTTACTTCGCTTTCAATGCGTTCAGTAAGCAGTACTTTTTTTGCTTTCGTATCGATAAAGGTAACCCATATGGCGGCGGCCTTGCCTGATTTGCTCATGGCTTCCATTACAAACAAAACAGCAATACCTTTTTTATCGGGAAAATCAAATCCTTTTACCAGCGATGCGATATCGCTTTCTTTGAGCCGGTGAAAATCTGCAGAATTGGTCGATTTGATTTGGCCGGCGTCTACCGCTTCGTTCCTTTTTGTTACGGCCGCCAGGTCATGATCAACAGTTGTTTTATGAAAAGCAGCGCCTAAATCGTATTTTTTTGCTTCTGTAATAACTACCTGGTTGATGGCGTTGAAATGGCGGTCACGTATCACCATTTCATTTTCTACGGGGTCATCGATCAGCTTTGCTTTGGTAAAATCAATGCCCAGGTATAAAAGCGGGGTTTCGCTGGAGTTGAATACATCTTTAAGGGTTTGCGCAAAAACCGGTTGACACAGCAGGGCGGCTGCAATAAAACACATGAAAAAGGGAATCCTTGCTATCCGTTTCATGATCATATTTTTTTATGGTTTTTAATAAAGATTTTCATCTCGCAGCTGGCAATTACTTTGTTATTGCACCGGATAGTACCTTTGATAACAGACACGTCGAATACCTGGTTGCCAATCAGGATCTCCGTTTCAATGACGTCGTTTACGGCGGGCAGATCAAATACTTCAAAATTCTTGACCCCGCCGATATAGCCAACTCTTACAGGCGCATTTTCCTTATTGGCCTCGTAGCCGGCGCGTGCGGCAGCGGTTTGTGCAATATTTTCCAGCAGTGCGGGCTCGGTCAGCAACCCGTTTTCCACAAAAATATTATCGGCCCTTACCTGCAACCGGGTACGGGTAAGATTGCCGTCAGAATAAGTCAATTCATCAATCATTACAAAGGGTTTCCGCTGCGGAACCAGGGATTCAATATTTTCTTTTAATACTATCATTTACACTTGCCAGAAATTATAATAATTAAACCATTGTTCAGGATACAATTTTGCTTTCTTTTCCATCTCTTCTGCAAATTCGCTCAATACCTGCCGAATCATCTTGTCTTTTGACAATCCTTTGTACTCTTTCAGTTCAGTAGCATACAGGTGGTAATGCCTGTCTGTTTCCTTGAATGCAAATACAAAACTCAAAGGCACTTTAAAGGTAGCGGCGAGTACAAATGGCCCCGCCGGAAATTTGGCCGGCGCCCCCAGGAAATCATTTACCAGGGTCTTGTTGCCTGCTACAAACCGGTCTGCATGTATACAGACCAGTTCATTGTTTTTTAATGCCTCGCTGATGGCATAGATATGGGAAAGATCGTCTTTGATAATAATTACCCGCATATTCCTTTTACCCGTTACCCCCTCCATGTATTTTTTTATCTGCTGATGCTCCCCATCATACATCACGACATTGATCCGGGTATCCAGCCTTTTTAACAGGTGGCCGGCAATTTCCCAGTTTCCGAGGTGAGCGCTTAACAACAAGCCGCCTTTTTGAAGGGCAGTTATTTTACGCAGGTTTTCCTCTCCGTCAAAATGCCAGGTGAACTTATTGTCAATTTCCGACATTATCACCACTTTGTCGATGATTGCCTGGCCCAGCCGGTAATAATTTTTATATAAAAGTCCCAGCGACCGAAGCCGGCTATACTGTAACTTTTTATGAAAGTAATGAAATATGAGTTTTGATGACTTGAACGAAAATAAAAAATAATATACAACCACCACGCGCAACAGCAGGTAGGCCGGAAAAACCCCAAAATGTTGGAGGATGCTTACAAAAATGCGGTAACCAAATGTGGTGCCCCTGCTTTTACCCTGCCAGGACGGCATTATGCGAGTTCTTTGGCATTAACACGGCGGGTAACATAATCGTAAAAATCCTGGAAGGATATGATACCGGTAAAATCTTCCGGTTTTACTTTGAAACCAAAATTGCTTTCTACCACCACTACCAGGTCAATATAATCGAGGCTATCGAGATCAAGTGTTTCTTTCAGACCTGCAGCAGGCGAAATTTTAGCCGGATCAACTTCAAATTCTTCTGCCAGGAATTCATTTATTTTCAGGATAATGTGTTCGTTGTTCATATGCAGTAATTTATCAGGTCCACTTTTTTACAATGAGAGAAGAATTGGTTCCCCCAAATCCGAAAGAATTCGACAAAAATATTTCAAATTCTTTATTAATGGTGCTTTTTACTATGTTCAGTTTTGCCGAATCTTCGTCCGGGTTTTCAAAATTAATATTGGGTGCAATAAACCCGTGCTGCATCATCAGCAGTGAATACACAATCTCGCTGGCGCCGGCCATCCAGCATTCGTGCCCTGTCATCGACTTTGTTGAACTTACATAAGGCAACGAGTCTCCAAAAACCTGATCAATCGCCTTTGCTTCACTGGCATCGCCCACCGGGGTAGACGTTGCGTGGGCGTTTATATAAGCAATATCCTTGGGCTGCAGCGCAGCATCTTTTAATGCCATAGAGAGTGCTCTTACCGGGCCGTCTACCGTTGGGTTTGAGATATGCCCCCCGTTGGAAGAAAACCCGTATCCAACTATTTCAGCCAGTATGGGCGCCCCTCTTTTCTGTGCCGACTCCAGGCTTTCCACAATTACGGTGGCGGCCCCCCCGCTGGGTATCAGCCCGTCCCTGTCACGGTCAAATGGCCGCGACGCTTTTGCCGGTTCTGCTTCCCGTACGGAAAACGCCGATAGAGCGTCAAAATTGCCCATCGAATATTTGTTTATTTCCTGAGCGCCGCCGCAAATAACACATTCCTGCAGGCCGCTTTTTATAAAATGATAGCCAAGGCCAATCGCGTGTGAGCCGCTGGCACAGGCGGCACTGACGGTAAAATTAATGCCGCGCAGTTTAAAGATGGTGGCCAGGTTCATGGTAACGGTAGAGTTCATGGTCTGGAAAACGGATCCCGAGCCCACCAGCATGGTATCCTTTTTTTCGCGCATCACATCTATGCCGTGTATCACCGGCTCAGCAGAACTGTCGTTGCCGTATAAAATGCCCACTTCTTTACTGTCTATATAATCCTGGTCTATGCGGGCATTTTTTAATGCCTCTATCGTTGCCATATAGGCGTATTCTCCCTGTTCAGGCAGCATCACCCGGGCGCGCCTGTCCAGCAGGCCTTTCAGGTTGGGCCTGTCCATAAACCCGGTCAGCGCGCTGCGGTACCCGAAAGCCTTTCGCTCGGCATCGAACACAATACCTGATTTGCCCTGGTAAAGTGATTGCTTCACTTCCTCCAGGTTTATACCCAGGCAGGAATAGATGCCCGTTCCAGTTATCACAACTCTGTTCATGCTTTGACAATAATTACGAATGCAGGGAATGGCTGGTTTTGCCGCAACCTTCTTCAGCGCCAATATAAGCCAACCTGCCTGATTTTTCCATTAACAAACAGCGCATGTATAAAAATAATACAACATTGATACTGATTCACTGTTTTTGCCCGGTAAAGGTACGCTTCAGATGGATTTTTTTTACAGGTTGGGATGGATGCTGGTTAAGAAAAATTGCGCGCAAGTGTTTGCGTGGCCCCAGTGCCCCTGGTCAGGCGCAAGCGGCTGCTTGTGCCACAGTGTCCAAGCGTACATTTGCGCCCGGGCAGAACCTTATCGCAGTATTTTCAGGAATAAAGACCTCCATTTACAGATAATACTTCTGCAGTAATATACGAGGCCTCTTTAGACGCGAGGAAACCAACCGCATGCGCTACTTCTTCGGGCAGGCCAAAGCGCTTAACGGGTATCATGGCAGACAGCTCTTTTTCATTCAGGTCTTCTGTCATATCTGTTTTAATAAACCCGGGTGCCACGGCATTTACGGTAATGCCACGACGACCTATTTCCTGGGCCAGCGCCTTGGTGGCGCCAATAACACCGGCTTTTGCAGCAGAATAATTGGCCTGGCCGGCCATACCTTTCAGGCCCGACAGCGAAACAACGTTGATGATACGGCCATATCTTTTCAGCAGCATATTATTCAATACCAATCGGGTTACATAAAAAAAGCCATCCAGGCTTGTTTTCAATACATTTTCCCACTGGCTGTCTTTCATAAATACCATTAGCCCATCCTCTTTAATACCGGCATTGTTCACCAGCACGTCGATATAATTGTCTTTATTGGCTTCTATCCAGGCACCCAGTTTTTGCAATATATCCTCTTTGTCTGCCACGTCAAACTGGATGATTTCGCCATCGCCCCCTTTTTCTTTTATCAACGCCAGTGTATTGCCTGCTTCTGTTTCATTTCCTTTATAATTAACCAGTACATAATACCCCATGCCGGCCAGTTTTAAGCAAACCGCCCTGCCAATGCCCCTTGATCCGCCTGTTACCAATGCACAATTCATACTTTCCTATAATGTTTATGATATATTTTGCCCTGCTTATTTTGCCAGCGGCACAGCTGCCTGTTTTGTACCGGTTTTACCGGAAAATATATTCTCTGCTTTTTCCAGGTAATTCTTTACTGCTTTCAGCTCCTTGTACATGGGCTTGTCTTCAATAAACTTTGGAAATATTTTCCGGATCTCCTGGTATACCTGCAGGGTATAACTTGAAAGACGGGGTGTACATTCCAGGAAATCCATTGCCTGTAAAACGGCTACCATTTGTATGGACAGTACTTCAAAGGAATTATCAATGACTCTTTTGGTGATATTGGCGGCATTGCAACCCATGCTTACAATATCCTGGTTGTCGTTGTTGTTGGGAATGCTGTGCACATACATCGGAAAAGAAAGGGTCTGGTTTTCAGCAACCGTGGAGGTAGCGGAAAATTGCATGCCCTGTACGCCAAAATTAAAACCCAGCACCCCCAGGTTCACGAAGGGTGGAAATTTCTGGTTCAGCTTATCATTCAGCAGGTAGTTCAACTGTCTTTCTGCCAGCATCGACAGCTTAGTGGTGGCGGTCTTCAGCTTATCCATTTCAAGCGAAACATAATCGCCGTGAAAATTGCCCCCGTGAAAAATATTTTCATTTTCATGGTCAATGACCGGGTTATCGTTTACAGAGTTCAGCTCATTGACCAGTACAGTTTCAGCCTGTACAATGGTATCGTAAATAGGACCCAGTATCTGGCTTACACAACGCAGCGAATAATATTCCTGCACCTTGTCTTCAAATACTTCCTGGTTTATATTTTCTGCTTTATACAGGTGTTGCGAGCGGCTGCGGATCATTTTACTGTCTTTCAGCATTTCCCGTTCCATAGCCGCAATATGGTTCTGACCGGGATGCTTTTTTACCACGTTCAGTTCGTACGAATAATGGTCGTCAAAAGCCTCTACCACTTCATTGGTCATGGCCGACAGGGTGACAGACCATTCCAGCAATTTTTTTGCCTGTATGATATTTACCAGCCCAATACCTGTCATGGCCGAAGTACCGTTCAGGATGGCCAGCCCTTCGCGCATATAAATAGAAAGGGGTTTGATACCCTGTTCTTTGAATATTTTTTCCGTTGGCTGCAGGGTTTCTTCAAAGATCACTTCTCCTTCTCCAATCAGTACCAGCGCCAGGTGCGCCAACTGCACCAGGTCTCCGCTGGCGCCCACGCCACCATGTTCATAAATGCAGGGGTAAATATTTTTGTTGATCAGGTTCACCAGCAAGTCAATAATATCCGTGTGCACACCCGAATAGCCTTGTAATAAGCTGTTTAAGCGGGCCAGCATCAGCGCTTTTACCAGCACCGGTTCCAGTAATTTGCCGCCGCCGGAGCAATGGCTGCGGATCAGGTTGTATTGCAGCTGGGTGATGTTTTCTTCGCTCACCTTATACTGTGCCATGGGCCCAAAACCGGTGTTGATGCCATAGATAAGCTTGTTCCGGGAGAATTTTTTCAGGAACTGATGGCTTTCATCCACCCTTTTCAGGGTTGTGGCCGGTATGGCGATCTGCTTCCCTTTGAATAATATCTCGTTGCAATCATCCACCGTAAGCTGTTTGTCCACAATCACTTTCATAGCTTTTTGTAAAGTTGAGAGCACCAAAAATAATATAAACCGGGCATATATTGATTTTGAATGCGGGGCGCAGGCCTATGGATTTGTAGCGCGTTTGCTTGCCCGGGGCCGGCACCCCGGGTTGACGGACTACGCCCGGTTGGAGCTATTTAGTAATGTGGATGGATATGCCTATTGCGAAGTAATAACACCCGTAGGACTGGATCGAACACGCATTGGCTGATGGATGGGTTTAAACCGTCTGCCTTGGACCCTGTCTACTAGCGGAGGTCGGAAAATAAATGGTTGAACCAGGTAATAATCAATTTTTTTTTCATTTTGAGTGGCCGGTGTCCACTTACCTAGCAGTCCAATAAGTCTCTTGACTTCGCGATCGAGGTCTGGATTAGATCGCTTTTCAACTTGTATATCTGTTACTTTTCCTGCAATATTGATCTTAAAACGGGCAGTTATTTTTACACTTTCTTTTTCGCGGTACAGTGACGCAAGATATCTAATATTTTTTTGGTAAACCTTTTGCAAAGCCATAAACCCGCCGGGGTATACCGGTGGAATTTCCGGATAATCATTATAAAAAGACAGGTCAATATTTGCAGTGTCTTGCTGACAAAGCGTAGTCTGTGTAACTAAGAAAAATATGCAGCTCCATATGATTTTCATTGCGTTATTTCAAGTAAGACGCTTGGGACAATTTTTTCCATATTTATTCTCGTACATGCCTGAACCCGGGGCCGGCACCCCGGGTTGACGGACTACGTTCCTTTGGGGCTATGTGTATTGTAGAAATAGGTGCCGGACTGACAGCGCACGCGGCCTGTTGCGTCTTATGCAAATTCATTTTACATCCTATAATCCTTTTAATCCATTTACATCCGCGTCACGCCTGTCAATAAACTTAACCGGCTTACGGACCGCTTCCGGAAACTGAAGCTTCTGCATATCTGCAGCGGAGACATATTTTATATGCGGACTTACACGCAGTTTGGCCTGCAGGTAGGCACGGATGCGCCGATCGGTTTCTTCAGTAAGGGTAGCGGGCAGCAAATGCAGCAGCACTTCGTCCATGCCAATATCATTGCTATATACCTCGGCTACATAGTCCAGCACTTCTTCCATATCATTCAGCAGGTCGAACAATGCCGGTGGGTACAGGGTGGTGCCCTTGTATTTTATCATCTGCTTTTTGCGGCCCAGTACGGGCGAAAGCCGCAGGGTATTGCGGCCGCAGCTGCAGGTTTCCGGTTCATACTGGCAGATATCGCCGGTCTTGTAGCGCAGCAAAGGCATGCCTTCCACGCCCAGGGTGGTAATGGTTACTTCGCCCGCTTCGCCGGGCGGAACCGCCTCATGTTCTTCATTCAGCAGTTCTACTATCAATAAATCAGGATTGTGGTGCCCGCCACGGCCTGCACCGCATTCTGTAAAAGCTGTCTGCATTTCGGTACTGGCATAGGTAGAATACAAACGTATATTCCAGGCTTCTGTAATTTTTTTGCCCAGTATGTTCAGCGAAAAATCAGTGTTGCGGATATTTTCCCCGATACAAATGGCTTTTTTTACGGAACTGGCGTTTATATCAATGCCGTGTTCCTTTGCGTATTGCAACAGTTTCAATATAAAGGAAGGAACAGCCACTATAGCGGTGGGGCGTATGCGCTGTATGGTTTGCCATTGCAAAGAAGGCACACCCGGGCCAACCCTTATGATGCCCGCGCCCATTTTGCGGATGCCTGAATAATAGGCCATTCCGGCCATAAACTGCCTGTCCAGTGTCAGCATCAGCTGGTAAATATCATCCGGCTGGCCGTCTGCGCACAAAAAAGAACTGTATTCATTAAAAGCCAGGCGCTGCAGATCGTTTTCGGTCAGCGCAATGGTAACCGGGCTGCCAAGGGTGCCCGAAGTGGACGTATATTCAATCACCCTGTTCCTGGGCACGCACAGAAAGTCGTCGTTGTACTGCTGCAGATCTTCTTTGCTGGTGACCGGTAATTGCTGCAGGTTTTCAAGTGTAGTAATACTGGCGATATCAACCGCCTGCGCAGCAAATACTTTTTTGTAAAAAGGAGAACAGCGTTCCAGGTAGGAAACTGTTTCGCGAAGCTTTGCTTCCTGCAATTCTTTTAGATCAGCTTTTGACAGCCACGCCGTTTGGGTTGAATAGCTCATTATAGGCATGAAGGTAAAATAAATATAAAACTTAGGTGAGTCGCCCTTTTGGGGTGGCGCACCTTAGGTTGCTGCGTAAAAGGTGAGCCGCCCTTTTTGGACGGCGCACCTTAGGTTGCTGCGTAAAAGGTGAGCCGCCCAAAAAGGGCGACCCACCTTCCCGATTAGCCTTCAATGATTACCACGGCTGTTGCCATTGATGGTATGTGCGACAGCGAAACCGAAGCGCTGACCAGGCCTTGCCGGGCCGCCCAGCCGGCTGTATTACCATGCAGTACCAGTAATGGTTTACCACCTGCATCGTGCCTGATTTCAATTTCATTAAAAGCCGTACCCGATGCCCAGCCAGTGCCCATCGCTTTTAAAAACGCTTCCTTGGCGGCAAAACGGGCGGCATAATGCTGGTATTTATGGGTCATGGCTTCGCAATACTCAATTTCCCCAATAG
>CAXTMV010000012.1:33831-43669 GCA_964245425.1 uncultured Flavihumibacter sp.
TTTTTTCAGCCATCCTGGCTACTTCAACGATATCAGTGCCGATGCCTTTTATCATCAGGAAGCGGTTTTTTTGGTACAGGCCGCTATTTGCGCTTTAATATGATCGGTTTCTTTTTTTGTAGCAATCACTTTTGCAAGGGCGGTTTTATAATAGGGCAGCGCCGCCGCATATTTTTTTTGCTTGAATAGGTAATCGCCCGCTATTACGTAAGTATGATAATAAGATGGATTGCTCATGACCAGGCTGTCTATACTGATGGTACCGCCATCGGCTATGCGCTGTTTATAGCTCCGGAACAATAAAAAATGCTGGTAAGCGCTGCCCAGCATAAAAGTATCCGCCGGAATACCCAGCGCGGTTTCGCAAATTTCTTTGTTTTCTTTCATGCCTTGCAGGGCAAATACCTTGTGCAGATCGTACGCCACATAAGGCCCCAGTTGCCAGGGCGATGAAGATACCCATACCAGCAATTTCTTAGGCTCAAAAACAATGGAGTGATGCGCTATCAGCTGGTTAATCGCTTTTTCATTGCCCATGCCGATATCGCTGTTATCCAGCCCCCGCTGATCGCGCAGCAGGGCGATTGTTTTTTGCACGGTATTGGTTCCGTTGGTATCTATGAGCTGCATCACTCTTTTATAACGGTAATCCGAGGCGCTTTCGTTCAATTGTTCCTGGTTGACCTTGCTGTTCAGCAGGTCCTTGCCCTGGAAATGATTGGCGCATACAATGTATTTCTTTTGCGGGTCGTAAACATCCAGCTGTTCCGGTGTTTTCTCAATAATAATGGCCTTATTGTCTTCCGCCGACCCTACCAGGAACGATTCTGATACGAACATTTTTCTTTTGCGGGCGATGGCCAGGGCCTCCGCGGTGTTTTTTGCGTACTGCAGTATTTCCCGGGCTACCAGCGAAACAGGCGTGGCGGAACCCGAAGGAATATCTGTTTTTGCGGCATTGATGGTAACCGTTAGGCCCTGATCGTTCATACCGGACACGGCGCCGATAAAACCGCCCCAGGTAACCGTCATGAATTTATACCCATCGGCAGGTTTAAAGAACGCAACAATTTTATCTTCTGCAAATTTATCTCCCACATAGAAATCAAAATTGCGGCCGATGATCATATTGCTGTCGGTTGCAGCACCCCAGGTGCCAAAAGAAGTACAGCCTACCAGGGCCATGCTCTGCAAGGCGTGCCCGATATCATGGGCGGCGTGGTAATTCAGTATCCGCTGGTAATTGGACCCGATATAATCATATTTTTCAGAGGCCGACTGTGAGATCCCGTAGATCTCCTCTTTATATTCTTCCGTTACATTGCCGGACAGGTGCCGGTTAAACCAGCCAATGGCATACTTTAAAAAATGCCGGTAAAAATTGGAGGGGATCATTTTATTGATCTGGTCTGTAAAATGATCTTCCTGGCGCTGCACCAGTTCCTGTGTCAGCTTGCCGTTGATAACACCCCTTTCGTATGGTTTTCCTTCCACATACAGTTCGTACAAGCCACTATTGCTTTTACGGAACCAGTTATTATTGATGGTATATAGCCCGGGCGAAGGCTCTGTTCTTTGCAGTTGCAGGCTGCTGGTATCTGCCGGTTTTGGAGGATGCGTGGTAGAAACAATTACCAGGTACACAAAACCCACCAGCAGCATGCCAACAAAAATCAGCAGCACGGCGCCCGTTCTTTTCCAAAATCTTTTCCAGCTACGCATGTTTAATTTTTTCTATTATGTTTTCATTGCCCAATATGGACACACAGGTTGCCAGTCCGCTGATGGCAGTACCCAGTATGCCATGCATGTTCAGGTTCTGCCCTGTAAGATACAGGTTCGGCAGTTTGGTACGGGGGTCTATAAAAGTCCGGTAGGGATCTTTATAATTTTTAACAATCCCATACAGGGAGCCATCGTCATTGCCTATATAATCCCTGAACGACAAGGGTGTAGCGGAAGAATAAGCGTGAATGCATGTTCTTAAACCGGGGAACTTCTTTTCCATTTCATCCAGCAATGTTTCCGCTTTTCGCTTTTTGAAGGCATCGTAGGTTTCACCACGACTGTTAACGGCCGATACAGTGTTAAAAGTATGGGCCCATTCTGTCACTTCTTCGTATTTCATGTAGGTAAGCACAGACATGCCTTCTGCATAGGTGCGGGTACGGCTGGTAGCGCATAAAAAAACAGCATATCCCAGGGGCCAGTCTTGCTCAGTGTAATCGGCGCTGGTCCATACGCGGCCCGCTTTATGATAATAATAGTTGTAATTGAAATAGCGGAAGCAATCTTTTTTAAAAACAATATTGAGCGTAAAGGATGAAATGGAATTTTCAAGACTTTTTAAACGTTTCCGGTACATATTCTTTATCACCGGCGTTTCCGTTAGCGCCAGCGTTTTTACCGGGTGCATATTAGAGATAAAGGTATCTGCGTGCAGCAGCGTTCCGTCTGCCAGTTCAACAGCGCTGACGCGGCCATTCTCTTCAATGATTTTTATTACTTCGCTGTTTCGCAGTATTACCCCGCCCCTTGCACGGATGTTTTTTGCCATGATCAGGCCTATCTGTGATCCGCCATCCACGCATTTCCAGGCGCTTTCGATATAATGATTTAGAATCAATGCATGTACATACAGAGGCGTTTTGTCTGGCTGCCCTGCATACAGCGCATTGTTGCCGGCCAGCACAGCCTGCAGTTTTTTATTGCCGGTTATACTTTCAATAAAACTGCGGGTATCTATTTCCAGTACCGGCTCTTTCTCGCTGTAAGAACCCCCTGCGCGCAGGTTATATAAAGGAAATTTACTGCACACATCCTGTATCACCGTGCAATACCGGCGCAAGGCATTTTCTTCTTCCGGGAAATCGGCTGCCAGTTGCTGAATAAAATTTTCATATCCCTGGGCAAAAGCATATTCTTTGGGATCATCTTCAATAATAATCTTATCAAAGGCGTCCCCGTCCAGCTGTTGCAATTTCAGCTTTTCCATCAGCCCCAGGTATTTAAATACCTGGTAAAGGTTTTGCCCCTTGCCCAATGCGCCCACATAATGCACCCCTGAATCAAAAACAACGCCGTCCCTGGCAAAGGTTTGCAGGCAGCCGCCCACCTGCCTGTTCTTTTCAAGTATGCAAACCCGGTACCCCTCGCGGCTCAGTACATCGCCGCAAAGCAGGCCCCCCATGCCGCTTCCTATTATTATAATATCGTACCGGCTCAAATCAGGCTAGTGTTTTTTTTAGTACAAAAATGATATTTGACGTATAAGTTGTTTCATCTATTTCGCGGTATTGCAGCTGGTGGGCGGCCGCTATTTCTTTTATTGTACCGGCCGAGAGAAAGGAAAGCTGCCTGCCCGACGTTTTATTGAACCCGAATACCCGGGTCGAGAATTGTTCCGTAAGAGCTGTTCCACGCTGCCTTTTCGCCAGGTCTTTATTTCCATCCCTGATTACCAGTACACCGCCCGGGTTAATATGGCGGATACAGTTTTCTATAACAAATTTTTGCTGTTCTGGTTGCAGGTAATGCAGAACATCCATCATGGCAATGGCATCGTAGCTGCCAAAATTGTAAGTGGTTACGTCGGCATGTTCAAAACGGATCCGCTCATTTTTGCTAAAACAATGGGCCGCCGTGGCGATCTTTTGTTCGTCGTAATCGATCCCGGTTATGATGCGCTCCGGCCCTGTAAAATGCAGCATATACGGCATGAACCCATATCCGCAGCCGATATCCAGTATATTGCCTGTAAGTGGCAGCAGTTCATTGAAGACACGGTAATTCTTCTCCAGCCTTACCTTTATACGCATATACCACTCCAGTACCGGTCCTTTGTAAATATAGTTATACCGCAATTGTTCATTGAAGTAAGCGGGCTGTTCCACCTGCATTCGTAGTTGTTCAAAAGCATCTTTAAAATGACGGCCAATGTTTTTTGCGTGCGCCGCATAACCAGCTCCAAACCCGTTATCATTGTATTTTATGCGGGGTAGGAAAGAGACGGTTACCGCCCCGTCTTTTACCAGGAAATCATCCTTGCTGAGTGCATAACCAGTGCCATGTATCAGGATGGGCAGGATATCGAGCTGCAATTTTTCCGCCACATAAAAAGCCCCTTTATGAAAACGTTTTATGATGCCATCCTCCGACCGGGTACCTTCCGGGAAAACCAGCACGGAATAACCTTGTTTTACCCGTTCCGCAATTTTTGCAATGCCTTCTTCCGCATTTTCAGTGGTCGGAAAAAAATCAGCCATGCGCACCACAAAACCCACAAAGGGCAGGTTCCAGACCCTTTTATTAATGAACAGGATAATCTTGGGATGCAGCATCATAGCTATCAGTACATCCAGCGAAGAAGAATGATTGCAAATAATAACAGCCGGTGTTGAAAAATCTTCCTGCAAGGGATTCAGGATCGTTTTTTTTACATTCGGCATCACGTACATAAGGCTGCGGGCAAAAGCGGAAAGAATGATATGATAGACCAGCTTGCCCTTTTCTTTATTGAACGGGTACAATTTCACAAACAGCAGCGCCGCTGCCGCAACCACTATGCTGCCCAATGCAAAATAAACAAAGGCAAAGGCGGATTTTAACAAGCCGAAAAAAGTCCAGGGAAAACGATTGTTTTGTACCCTGTTCCTGATTAAAAAATTAAACAAGTAGGGAATGAGCAGTTGTCCTATCACCACAACACACAAAATGCCGATAATGGCAATTCCGGCAATAGAGCGCAGGGCAGGATGTTTTGCAAATATCAGTACGCCCAGGCCCGCAATGGTAGTAATGGCGGATAACAGTATGGAAGACTTATAGGAAGCCAGGTTTTTTTTACCCGTTTTATAATCCTGCAACAACCCATCCATGATAAAAAGGCTGTAATCATCACCCAGCCCAAAGATCAGGGCAGATATGATGATGTTCACAATATTAAAGCTGATGCCGGCGATACCCATGATGCCAAGGATCCAGATCCAGCTGATGAACATGGGTATAAAGGAAACCAGTGTCAACTCTATCCGTCCGTAAGAGATCAGCAACACCACAAATACCAGTATGGAAGACATTAATGCAATGCTGCCGAAATCTGCATTGATGATTTCAACAAAGCGGCCGGTCAGGTATTGTTTGTCGATAACGGTAGTGCCCGCATCGTCATCAAATGCCTGGTACAATTGCTTCCGGTGTTCGGGCGTTAATTTTACCAAAGCTGTTACGGTTACTTTTCCCGGTGTTTCTGTGATATAATCGTCCAGAAAGTTCTTGCGAACAATGGATGCCGTTGTATCCGCGGCCACTGTATATTGTTTATCCAACAGTTTACGGAACGGCTCAAAAGCCGTGGCATTGTACCCGATCTGTTTGCCGGTTACCTGCAGGCTGGCCAGCAGGTGTTGTTTCTTATCGGCCGTCCAATATGTAGTCCAGCGGTTGATTTTCTGTTGCTGCAGGCTGTCTGAAAGAATAAAAGAAGATACGCCCGAGTATTTATTTACGATGCCTTTTTCTCTTAGCGCTTCCAGCAGGGCGGTCGCTTGCTCATTTTTTTTCAAGGCTTCGTCGAGTGTCTGGCCGGCAGATATCAGGTACACCGACTGCAGAGAATAGGCATTGATCTTATTCAGGCTTGTATCTGCTTTTTTAAGCCGGTCGTTCATGAAATTCATGCGCATCATATCCGGCTCAAAGCCTACGTACCGGGCCGTATACGCAAAAAAGATAGTGAGCAGAAAAATCAGCCAAACAATACGCTTATTGTGCGCTGGGCGCCAGGCCGCCATTTTATCTATCCAGGAAGGAGCAGGCAGGGTGGTGCGGTTGTCTTCTTCTTTTGATACCACCAGGTGCGGAAGAAAAATAAGCGAACAGAGCGAAGCACCCACCAGGCTGAATGCCGCAAACAAGCCCAGGTCTTTCAGCATTTCTGATTTAACAAATTGCAGGCACAAAAACCCGCCGATGGTGGTAAAACTGCCCACCGTTAACGGCATGGTCAGATCGGTTATCACCTGCCTGATATCATGTGTATGCCTGTAATGATTGAAGACATGCAAGGAATAATTAACCGCAATGCCCAGGATAACGGAACCGGTGCCCAGGGCAATGACTGAAATATGTCCTTTTATAAAATACAGCAGTGCCAGCGCAAATAAGGCGCCGAAGGCAACCGGTACCAGAATGATAAACGGGGCTCTTTTTTTGCGGAAATAAAAACCAATGAACAGCACCAGGAAAATGACGGTGATACCCTGTGTGAAAAGTGTATCCTTTCTAAGTTGTTCTGCATTACCGGCTGAAACGGCTGTGGCGCCGAAATACTGGGCAACTATATTTTTATATACCTGGTTGCTGAGGCTGTCGGTAATGTTGTCTATGCCAAGCAGCAGCTGCTGGTTTTTACCCGTATTATTGGGCGGGTACGCAGGCGTTATGAAAAGCATCAGGTGTTGCTGGCTCTTTGTCATAACATAACTGTCGTACAGTTCAAAGCTGCTGTCATATTGCAATTGCTGCAACTTTTTAAGTCCCAGAAACGAAATACCAACAGGGTCTTTAACAATGATGTTTTTCAGCGCCATGCCTGCCGGCGAGCTCAGGGTCTGTATATTGTGCTGCAGGGTTTTTTGCAGGGTAGCGGGTTCAATCAATGTATCGATGGCCGTGTAATCCTTTTCATTTAGATACAGGGGCAGCTGCTCGCTAACGGTAGCCAGTAGTTGCAGTACCAGACTGTCATCTGCTTTGTCCTGCAGTTTTGCAATATAGCCTGCATAGTTTTTTTTGAGGGCGCTTACAAAGGCTGCTGCGTATGTTTCCAGGCTGTCTGGCGCAGCAGCACCGGTAGTGTCTTTTAAAGAAACGGTTACCACTAGTTTATCCAGGAATTTGGAATTTTGAAATACCTCGTTGAGTTTTTCAATCTTTTTATCTGCCGGCAGTATCTTGGCAATGTCTTCTTCCAGCTTTATCCGCGATGCAAAAAAACCCATCAGCAAAAAACTGGCTGCCAGGGTGAACCAGAAAAGCAGGCGCCTTTTTTCAAAGAAATCATATAATGAAATAAATAATTTTTCCATGCGGATATTCTTATGTGGCGGCTGGCATTTTCTTTTTAAAAATCTTCATTAATACATAGCTGAACAAACCCAATGCAAGTGCTGCCAGCACCGCCAGGGTAATACTGCCATATATATATTGCTCCAGGTTTGCCTTGATGCTCTGCAGGCTGATGTTTTTGCTGAATGCCAGTTGAACAATATTGCCATGCATCCACCAGGCACCCATTTTATAGCTGGCAAAGATGATCAGCGGTATCATTGGCGGTATGCTGATGTTGGCAGCCACTATTACCAGCCCTTTATTCAGTTTCAAAAGAATGGAAAAAAAAATAGCCAACGCCAGTTGAAATCCCCAAAGCGGTATAATACCCATGAATATGCCAAATGCCACCGATATTGCCTTCCTTTCATCGCTGTGCTGCGGGTTCAGCAGGTGTTGCTGCAGGAACTGCTGCCTTTTCTCCCTATTAAAAAGACCGCGGATAAAATTACGTGGAATAATATACAGCAGGGTAATCAATACCAGCACGGTGTTTAAAATACTAATGCGTGTAAAATCCTTTAATGGCCTGAAATGAGATATCCTTGTCTCGGCCGGTGCATAATAGACACTCACGGGTACAGATAACACGCCGATGCCCTTCCAGGCAGCCCGTACCAGTACTTCGATCTCAAACTCGAACCGCCGGGTAAAAAAATGAATTTTCTGCAAAGGAACCAATGGATACAGGCGGTAGCCGGATTGGGTATCGGGCAGCGTGATACCGGTTTCTATTTTAAACCAGAAATTAGAGAACCTGTTTCCAAAATTGCTTTTGCCTGGAACCGTTTCCTGGTCCATATTGCGGGCGCCAATAATAATGGCGTTGGGGTAGGCGATTGCTTTGTCAAGAAAACGGTCCAGATCTTTTGCAAAATGCTGCCCGTCAGAATCAATGGTAATGGCATATTGATAGCCCAGCAGGGAGGCCTGCTGAAACCCGGTCCGGAGTGCAAATCCCTTCCCCCTGTTAACTGATTGGGTAATTATTTGCACCCAGGGGAAATTTCGCAGCACTTTAACCGTGTCATCCGTACTTCCATCGTTTACAACAATCACCTGGTCTGTATATGCAGACACATCCGTAATTACAGCAGACAATGTGGCACTATTGTTATAGGTAGGTATCAATACACAGGTACGTAATTCCTTACATTTTGTATATACAGGTGTTCTTTGATTCATGTTGGCCGCTCATTTTTTATTGAGCCTTCAGTATACTTTGTATGGTTAATCAGGGTTCTTGTAAAATCAACGCAAAATTAAGTTTAAATGAAATGACAGCGAAGGCTTGTTTATACTATAAATATGGATAAAAGGCCTGCTTTCCCGCTTCCCTGCTAGTTAAGCCACAAGTTTTTACCTTCTGTATCGTCCTATTAACAAATAATAAAAAAATGACCGGGAAATCTACGTATCTGGTATTCATTGTAATGCTGTTGATGAATGCGGCCATTGCCCAACAGGCCATTACTGTAAAAGGCAAGATAACTGACAGTGCGGGTGTAGCACTGGCGGGTGCCCGTATCGATCTTTTTTCAGTAAAAGATCTGCCCACCACTTACAATGCGGTTACTGGGAAAAACGGCGATTTTGAATTCCGTAAAATCACTGCAGACACATTCAGGGTCTTAATAAACATGCCCGGCTATCCTTTGATAACAAAAAACTGGATACTCTCTGACTCAAGCGCAGACCTGGGCAGCATTGCCATTCTAAAAACCGACGCGGCCCTTACAGACAGCAGTACCGCAACGGCTGGCAAGACACCCGATACCATTGCAAAACCCGATAGCGCTGCCACGGCCAACCGTTCTGCCAGCACCGACAGCAGCCAGGCAGCTACAGGCCAAAAAGCAGATTCAAATGTGGTTGCCTTCAAAGGCATCGCCACTATTTCAGGCACCCTGCAAGACAAAACGGATAAATCGCCTTTACGCGGCGCCACGATAAACCTGAGCCCGAAAAGAAATGCTTCGCTTAAAGTAGATGCGGTATCAGACAACCGGGGGCATTTCACTTTTACCAATGTTCCGGCAGATACTTTTGTAATTTCCATCACCTATGTAGGTTATGACCTGGTTGACCGCCAGGTAATACCCACAGATACTGCAAACGACCTGGGCGTTATTCTTATCCCTAAAAAAACAAAGGAGCTGGAAGGCATTGTAGTGGTAGCAAAAACGCCCCCTGCACAGCAAAAGGGCGATACCGTTCAATACAATGCCAGCGCCTTTAAAGTAAACCCCGATGCCACTACTGAAGACCTGATCAAAAAAATGCCCGGTATTACGGTAGATAAAAACGGAACCGTGACTGCGCATGGCGACCAGGTACAAAAAGTAACCATCGACGGAAAAGAGATGTTTGGGGATGATGCCACTATTGCTTTGCGAAACCTGCCTTCTGAAGTGGTAGACAAAATACAGGTTTTTGACCGGCTAAGCGATCAGGCCACGCTGACCGGCTTTGATGACGGCAATTCGGTTAAATCGATCAATATCGTAACCAAGTCGAACGTTAAGAACGGCCAGTTCGGCCGAATATACGCAGGGCTGGGAACAGATGGTCGCTACAATGCCGGTGGCAATGTGAGTATGTTTGATGGGGACCGCCGGGTATCGGTAGTAGGTACTTTCAATAATATCAACCAGCAGAATTTTTCTACCCAGGATTTGCTGGGCGTAACCAGCGGTGGCGGCGGTGGCAATTTTGGCGGCGGCGGTGG
>CAXTMV010000013.1:0-33532 GCA_964245425.1 uncultured Flavihumibacter sp.
ACCAGGACCCGCAGATGTCTTTTATCATGAACACCCTTATAAAAAAGGCGCATTAATTTAATTTGAGTATGCCTGTCGCTTTTAATACTTTTGCGCTTTCATTTTTACATAATAATCTAAAGTTTACACTTTCCTTATGAATAAGCATAATTATGTGGCTATTATGGCAGGCGGTATCGGCAGCCGCTTCTGGCCTATGAGCCGCACGGGTTTTCCCAAACAGTTTCTTGATATCCTGAACACGGGTAAAACACTGATACAGGCAACCTACGACCGTTTTGCCGCTTTTATACCAGAAGAGAATATCTACGTGGTTACCTCGCAGGAATACATTTCCATTGTTGAAAAACAACTGCCGAAAATAAAGAAAGAGAACATCCTGGGCGAGCCTTCGAGAAAAAATACAGCACCCTGCGTGGCCTATATTTCATTTAAACTGCACCAGCTTGACCCGGAAGCTTCTCTGATAGTGGCCCCTTCCGATCATTCAATAGAAGACAATGCGGAATTTCAGCGCGTTTGCAATGAAGCCCTGCAGTTTGTTAACCACCTGAACGCCTTTATCACACTGGGCATCAAACCAACCTACCCCAATACAGGGTATGGTTATATCCAGTTTGAACCCATGGCAGTCAGTAAAGACGTATACAAGGTTAAAACATTTACAGAAAAACCAAACCTCGAACTGGCCCAGACCTTCCTGGCCAGCGGTGAGTTTTTATGGAATGCAGGTATTTTTGTTTGGCAGGTAAAAAACATTCTTACCGCATTTGAAAAATACCTACCCGAAATGCACGAAGTGTTTACGGCCGAAAAAGATAAATTCAACACACCCGCAGAAGCAGACGCACTCAAGGAAATATACCCCCAATGCACCAATATTTCTATCGATGTGGGCATCATGGAAAAAGCGTCCAACGTATACCTTATACCGGCTTCCTTTGGCTGGAGCGATTTAGGCACCTGGAACAGCGCCTATGAAAACATCGAAAAAGATTATTTTCACAATGCCGTAGGCGGCGACAATGTAATGGTGATAGACGCTGTAAAATGCATGGTGCATGTACCTAAGAATAAACTGGTGCTGCTACAGGGGCTGGAAGATTTTATCATTGTAGATACAGACGATGTATTGCTTATTTGTAAAAAAGACAAAGAGCAGCAGATAAAAGATTATGTAGCCGAGGTAAAACGAAATAAAGGCGACAAGTACCTGTAAAAGGGCATCAGCTGTAAGGTTTGGGCTGGCGGTTCGTTTGCGCAGCAATAGGCTGCAAACCTTACCCCTTAGGCCCCAACCTTATACCGTTCATAAAAGCAAAAGCCTTGTTTAAGAAACTACGCACCGTTATTTATAAAGTCAATGACCTGGCTGCCGCCAGGGAATGGTACATACAGTTAACCGGCCTGCAATCTTATTTTGATCAGCCTTTTTATATAGGTTTTGATATCAATGGATGTGAACTCGGCCTCGACCCCGATACAAGCACTGCCGGCTCCGGCAACCGTGCCGTAGCTTACTGGGCAGTAGACAAAGTAGATGAAGCGCTGCTGAAAGCAACCGGCAGTGGCGCGGTTGTTATTGAACCCAAAACAAATGTAGGTGGCAATATCTGCGTAGCTGTTATAAAAGATCCTTTTGGCAATTTTATCGGGCTGATAGAAGGCGCCTGAGACCCGCGCAAACCAACCGCCTCTTGTCAGACGCTCGCTCCGATCTAAAAACCTACCCCATCACAAAATCGCACAATCAGCAATTTCTTGTTACATTGGAGACAGAATAACACCACTATGGGATCATTGCTGTTGGGTAATATTTTATTCCTGGATATTGAAACCGTTTCGCAACAACCGTCTTTTAACGATTTACCGGACAGCTGGAAATTGCTTTGGACCAAAAAAGCGGAAGTATTGCTGCGCAACAAAGAAGCAGAAACGCCGGAAAGTATTTACGCCAGGGCAGCCATTTACGCAGAGTTCGGCAGAATAATCTGTATCAGCTGCGGTGTAATACAGGAGAACGGTACAGAAAGAAAATTGATATTGAAATCTTTTTGCTGCGACGAAGAAAAAGAATTGCTGGAACAGTTTACCAGCATGATGAACAAATGGAGTGTCGGTTCGGGCAAGTACCTATGTGCCCACAACGGCCGCGAATTTGATTTTCCCTACCTGTGCCGGCGAATGACAGTGCATGGCATTGAAATACCCGGGCTGCTGCACCTGGCCGGTAAAAAACCCTGGGAAGTAAATCACCTGGATACAATGGAGCTGTGGAAGTTTGGCGACTTTAAAAGTTATACAAGCTTAAACCTGCTGGCACATACCCTGGGGGTACCTACACCCAAAGATGATATAGACGGCAGTATGGTGGGTGACGTATTCTGGAAAGAAAAAAACCTTGCACGCATTGTTACCTATTGCCAGAAAGATGTAATTACCGTGGCGCAGGTATACCTGCGGCTACAGGGCGAACCCTTAATAACAGATGAAAATATAGCTTTCCGGGAGGGCTAAGAAGCTAAGAGAATAAAAATCTGATTTCATGAATATTGAACAATTACAGGAATACTGCCTCTCCAAAACCGGTGCGGAAGAAACACTCCCTTTCGGGCCGGACACCCTGGTCTACAAGGTGGGCGGTAAGGTCTTTCTGCTGACCAGTCTCGAGGCAGCAGATTTTCGGTTTAATGTAAAATGCGATCCCGACCTGGCAGCAGCGCTTCGTGAACAATATGATTGTGTTTTGCCAGGGTTCCATATGAATAAAAAGCATTGGAACACCATTAAGGTAGACGGTTCCGTGCCCACAAAGCAATTGAAAGAATGGATTGACCATTCCTATAGCCTGGTAGTAGCCAGCCTTCCCAAAAAACTGCGGGACCCCTTTGGCCAGGAATCTTAATTTATCCTGTTCTGCGCTGATATTTATACCTTCTGGTTAATTTGCAGATTATCTTATCTCAACTATTTCAATTGGAAACTCTTTCTGTTAACAGCAAGCTGCCCGGCGTGGGCACCAGTATTTTTACCGTGATGAGCGCATTGGCTACCGAATACAAAGCCGTTAACCTCGGGCAGGGCTTTCCCGATTTTAATATGAGTGCCGAGCTGACCGCCCTGGTAAACAGCGCTATGGAAAAGGGCTTTAATCAGTATTCACCCATGCAGGGCTATCCGCCCTTGTGTGAAGTACTGGCAGAAAAAGTAGCTTCTTTATACCAAACGGCTGTTCATCCCGGTAGCCAGATTACAATTACACCCGGCGGTACCTATGCCATTTATACGGCGCTTACCACGGTCTTACAACCGGGCGACGAAGTAATTATTTTTGAGCCAGCTTACGACAGCTATATTCCCAATGTGGAAGTGAACGGCGCCATCCCGGTATTGGTAGATCTGAAATTTCCGGATTATAAAATAGACTGGGAAACGGTGCGACAGAAACTAAGCCCAAAAACCCGGGTCATTATGCTTAATTCGCCACACAACCCTACCGGGGCGGTACTCAGTGCAAATGACATAGAGCAACTTCGTTCAATTGTAGCAGGTACCAATATCATTATTTTAAGCGACGAAGTATATGAGCACCTGATCTTTGATGGTAAGGAGCACCTGTCTATTTTGCGGTACCCCGATTTACTGGAGCGTAGTTTTGTTTGCTTTTCCTTTGGCAAAGTGTACCATTGCACCGGCTGGAAACTGGGTTATTGTATTTCATCGCCGGGGCTGATGCAGGAATTCAGGAAAGTACACCAGTTTAATTGCTTTAGTTGTCATACACCCTCACAGGTAGCATTAGCCGCTTTTCTGAAAAACAAAGCTGCTTATTTATCATTGGGCGGATGGCTGCAGGAAAAACGCGATTATTTTCAACAATTGCTATTGTCTGAAACAAAGTTTACGCCTTTGCCCAGCCATGGTAGTTATTTTCAGTGTTATCAATACAACCGGATCAGCGAGGAAAGCGATAAGGACCTGGCCATCCGGATGACCAAAGAATATGGCATTGCCAGTATACCTGTTTCTGCGTTTTACAAGGCAGGCACCGATAACAAAGTGATCCGTTTTTGCTTTGCCAAGAAAAAGGAAACCATTGATGCCGCAGTAGAAAGACTGGCCAGCGTTTCATGATCCCCCACAGACGATACCACGGAATTCTCTATATGTTGCTGGCCGCACTGGGATTCTCTGTAATGGGGGGCGCCGCCAAATTACTGAAAGGAAGTTTTAATGCGGGGCAGCTGGTCTTTTACAGGAACCTGGTGGGCCTGGTGGCATTGTTGATCGGTTTTGCACTAAAACCGCCGGTCAGCGAGGGCGGCAAGCTTCCATGGCTGATTTTTCGTGGCCTCATGGGCACACTGGCACTGTATACGCTCTTGTATTGCATCCTGCACCTGCCCCTGGGTACCGCCATGACCTATAATCTTACTTCCGCTATATTTATTGCCGCCTTTTCATTTTTACTGTTTAAAGAATACCATGGCAAGGAAGTATTGTTTGCATTGCTACTGGGTTTTGCGGGCATGCTACTAGTTTACAAACCTGCCATGTATTTACCCTGGTATTACCATATGGCCGGACTTATTTCCGGTATCTCTTCGGCCATTGCGTATTTAACGGTTGGCAGGCTGAACAAATATTATGATGCAAGGATTATTGTTGCTTCATTTATGATCAGCGGCGTGCTGGTGCCTTCTTTAAGTATGCTGCTGCAATGGCTCGGTCATTTTAGGCCCGATGAGATTTTCGTGGTGGCGTTCAAATGGCCGGCTGCCAGGCAATGGGGGTATATTATTTTACTGGGACTGGCGGCCTTGTTCGGACAATATTTTGTAACAAAGGCCTATGGTGCCGATAAAGCCGGCATTGTATCGGCCGTGAGTTATGCCAATATTGTTTTTTCAGTTTTTATTGGCATATCACTGGGCGATGCGTTCCCTGACGGCATGTCATTATCAGGCATTAGTTGCATTATCATCAGCGGCATCATTGTTTCGATGGTAAAGAAAAGAACCGTACCCGAAACAAGCCCTTAAACGATAGCTGTTCGTGGCCATTTTATTACACTAAATCAACCAGGTGTGCATAAAAATAAGATAAAGATAACGGCCGTGTCCGGCAGCCTGCGGGCCAATTCTTCCAACACGGTTATCCTGCGCGCCATAGAAAAAATGGTGCCGGACCAGGTTGAGTTTTTTATTTATAATGGCATCGGAGAATTGCCGCATTTCAACGATTCAGAAGAAGTACCCATCACCGTTAGTGTCTGGAGAAAGCACCTGCAGGAAGCAGACGCAGTGCTGATCTGCACACCGGAATATGCCTTTGGCGTGCCGGGCAGTTTAAAGAACGCGCTCGACTGGACCGTTGGTTCCGGTACACTGGTAAATAAGCCCCTGGCCTTGATAACCGCCGCCACCGGCGGCGACAAAGCGCATGCATCTTTCCTGCAGATCTTTACCGCTTTGTCTGCCCAGATACCAGCAGGCTGCGCCCTGCTGATTCCGTTTGTGCGGTCAAAACTGAATGCCGCCGGCGATATAAGCGATGTGGAAACCTTTGCCGCCATCAAAAAACTGCTGGACACACTTATTGCCGTTGCCAGCCCAAATGAAAAAGAAAGCATCCGGTAAAGCCAGGACAACCAGTTAATATCATTATTTCCGTACAAGCACCTGGAAAGCCTCGGCCACATGACCGTTCATGGTCTTAACCGGTACGGGTTTTTCGGAAAGCATTTCAAAAGGTTGTAACAATTCCCGTATCCATTCTTTTGTATGATGCCGGAAGACAGCCCCCTCCGGCAGGCTGAATACGCCATAATTGTCCGCGTCGTTGTTAAGACTGGAATAAGCTTTTACCTCGCTGCTGTTTGGCTGCAGGTAATAATCGCTGATGTACAACAAACCTCCTTTTTTCAGCCTTGCAAACAAGCGATCCATCAATTGTTTCTGCCCTTTATTGGAAGGAATACAGGTAAGCACCGCAAACAGCAATACAGCATCAAAATCATTTGTAAAATGATCCAGATCCACTACCTCTTTAATATGCAGTAATGATGCCTGCGGAAAAAGTTTCTTACCGCGTTCAATGAGCGCGCCGGAAGTATCAACACCTGTAATATTTGTAAATCCGTTCAGCGTAAATTCGTTGACAATCCGCCCGTAGCCGCATCCATAATCAAGTAGTTTAAAATCTTTGCGAAACCAGGTGTTCAGCAATGCCTGGTCAGTTGGATGCGTAAATGTTTTGCTGGCAGCCACTTCATCCCAATACGGTTGTTGATTATCGATACCAGGCATGGGATTGTTTTTATTGGGTTACAGGTAGCTCAGCCACCATTTTGAACGATTGTTCTGTTTATACTGGTCGTATTTTTTGCACAAAGGGTACAAGCCAATGACTACTACCAGCCAGATCAGGTATACCCAGGGCAGGCTTAACCCATATCCTTTGAGCGAAGGCTCATCTGTTACCCAGGAATGAGCGATGACCATTTTGCTCCAGCCGAAACCAGTAAAAGCTGCCAGCAACATGGCCAGCAGGTGTAAAATATAAATATGTACCAAATAGTAAAACAATGGTACCCTGCCATAGGTAGAAATCATACCTGAGAATGTACAGGAGGCATTTTCAAAAAATGCCAGGAACAGGAAAGCCGGGCTGAGCGTCATTAACAGGTACAACAAAGAAGGCGGGTACTTGGTCACGTTCAAAAACGACAGCAAGGAAAACAGGGCGCTTGCCTGTGCCGACCACCTGGAAGGATCGCCATACACATTTACCAGCCGAATCAGTACAAATAACAGCACACCCAGGCTGCCAAGCAGCAGGAGCAGGCGTTTTCTTTTTGCCGCGTCAAAAGTCGGCAAATAAATATTTCCAAAACAATATCCCAAACCCATTACGCCGGCCCAGGGAACAATCGGGTAGGCGGATAAAATAACCAGCGGCCCGACGCTAAAAAAATTAAATTGATGGAATTGGCTCCAACCAAAACCGCTTAATGTATTGCCCGGCACATGAACATTGTCCAGTAAGTTGTGCCCAAAAACCATCACCATACCAATAACAAAAATAAGTTTTTGCGGCAGGTGGATAAATGCAGCCAGTACAATCATGCTAAGGCCCAGCACCCAGATAACCTGCAAAGCCCAAACGGAAAACAACGGGTTGAAAAACCATCCGAAACCAACAAGGCTTATTTCCAACAGCATTAACCACAGCCCTCTTTTTACAAGGAATACAGACAATTCCTTTTTCGTTTTTTTCCTGCCCGACAAAAATGCCGATGTGCCCGCGAGAAAAATAAAGACAGGCGCACAGAAATGCGTTATCCATCGCGTAAAAAAAATGACCGGGCTGGTATGGGTAAGATCAGTGGGGTCATGATAATAAGAATAACGGTGAAAGTAATCCCTGGTATGATCTAACGCCATAATGATCATTACAGCGCCGCGTAACAGATCAATTGAACTGATCCGGGTGGTTGGCTTAATGGAATTGTTCATGCGATGAATATTTAAGAAAGCAGGTTTTGCAACCTGTTTTAGAAAGTGAACTTGCTTAAAGGGATACCAAAAGAGAAGCCCAGCAAGGTCTTGCCAGGCATTGCCGTGTGAATTTCCTGGTTGGTAATATTTAAAAACAAGGCATAAAATTCAACAATTAAAACGGGCATTTCTTTACTATTGATGATGATCAGCGGGATGCCCACTTTTGCATTGAGAAAATTATAATCACCAAAATTTTGCTCCGCCAGTAAAGTAAGGCCAATATGAGACACGCCCGGGTAATATACCAACCGGCCTTTGAGCGACGGCGTAAAATAATTCTTATAAGGGCCGATGTATAATTTGTTGTTGCCCGGGTCTTCATTGTTATCTGTTCCGCCGAGGCTTTTGTATTCTCCAAAACTGAGTTTGTTCAGGTCGTAACTTAATTTGGAATTATTGGCCAGCAGGTTACCACTGATGGTCAGGAACCATTTTCCTGTTTTGGTACTTTCCCACAAGCGTGTATGGCTGAGCGAAATACTTACCGGGTAAGGATGTTTATTGGTAAAAGGGTTTGACAAGGAGGCGGCTACGCGATAGGTCGGGAAAAAGGTAGGAATATAGGCACTGAAGCTGGTCCAGCAGGTACTGACCAGCTTGTAATTGGCCGTTTCGGTAAGCAACTGGGCCTGCTGGGCAGCATACTTTTCTTCGTATTCGGCTTTCAGGTTGGTATAAAAATTTTTCTGAATGGCTGCTTTTGCCAATTGAATATGCTGGCCTTCAGCGGTAGTGGAATCGATCGTCAGGTTCGCAGTAAAGTTTTCATCTTTTTCAAGTACTTCGCGGGCCAGTTCCTGCGCCAGCACCGTTCGCAAACCATCCATGATTTGTTTCTGGTTGGGCTGTTGTGTTCCAGCGCAGTCTGCAAAAGTTGTTCTCACTTTTCCCTGTTGTACATAGGTAGTGGTAAAGCCCAGCTGATTTTCAAATCGGTTATCCAGGAATGATTTGGTATAGTTGCTCGCCAGCCCCAGGTCAAAGCCAAAGATCAACATTTTTTTTTGCGGATCGTCGTAGTTGGGGGCGTCGATGCCGGGTTTTATCTGGAAATTATGCGTAAGGGTAACCTTTCCTTCAGTGCTGTTGAGGGTAGCATAGTTGGTGAAATAAAAAATATCGGTGGAGGAGGACAGGTAAGCTGTTTTATCCGCCAGGAATATACTCATGGCGCGGTTGGAGATAGCAGCTGCACTATCCGTACCACAGGCGCGGTGACTGACCAGTTGGTTAATCGACTGCATCTCTGTAATGATATCTTTGGCGGTTTGTGCCCGCATCGAAAAACAGGGCAACAAAAAAAAGAGACCAGGCAGTAGATGGCGCATATAAATTAGTTAGTGCTGATAATATGGGCGATACCAAACTTACAATACTTTATCCAGTCCCCATTGTTGCAGCAATGGATTGGTAAATACTTTTATGCTGGCTGCATCAAGCAATTTATTACGGGCTGCAATCCAGGCATCTGCGTCTGTTCCATACATTTTACTGATCCGGTTAAAATCAAGTTCATTCATTTTTCCCCAGTGCATGGTAAAAGGTATATTTTCTTCTTCCAGCCTTTTCCATACGGCGGCATAAAATTTATTGGTTGTATCAGAAAAGGTGCCGTCCAGTTCCAGTATGCAGCTGAAGTTGAATTTGGTAAAGCCCAGTGTTGCGGAACTTTTTTTAATGAAGCGATAGGCAAAAAGACCAGCGAAAGGACCTGCCGCTGTATTATTAATCTCCAGCAGGATATCAGTTACTTTTGTTACCTGGTCGAGCGGCAAAGCAATAGCGGCACTCATTAATTTACCACGCAGGCTGGTGTTGCAGAAAATTTCCGCCAGAGTGCCCATCTGTTTGTTTTCAATATCGAGCGCACCTGCCAGTACTTTGTTAACTATTTCAGGTACCAGCTCCGGAATGGTATTGGTGATCTGTCCAACAAAGCAGGCAGCATCGTCTCCGGGGCCAATACCGGCAGCATTGACCACCGGCTTGTCATAATTGGGCCGGTAAGGCCGTTTGTAAAAAGCAGATACATAGCCGCCGCCGCCCAAATCGTAAGGATTCAGTTTTACGCAAAAATGAAACGGCCGTTCGGTAACGCAGGGAAGTTTTCCGTCGCTGAAATCGAGGGTAGACATCATTTTCTTCAAAACATTATCGTAGGGCATCCGCTGGGTATAGGTTTCCAGCAAAAACAAATCTTCTGTTTCCATCAGTACGCCGTGTATAATGCCGAAACTGCCAAAGCTTACCAGCGCTGCATTGAACAGTTCATCATCCTGTACCAATTCTGTCTGTAGCTTGGCGGCAAAGCTTGCCGAAACAACGGGATAAGATTTTCTTTCGAGCCAGACATGCCGGCTGGGCCCTACAATAATATGCAGCCCTACCACAAATTCCGGGATGCCGCCTACATCGATAGTAGAACCGTGTGCGCCGGTAGACATGGCGCCTACAATGGTTTGCCCGTTGCTGGCACCAGAGGTTTTTAACGAAAGCTGTTGTGCATTCAGCGTATCGTTTAGTTCCCAGATGCCACAGCCGCATTGGGCAAACAGCAGTTTCTGTACATCGCCTTTATAGGCTGGCACAACACTTTGAGAAGAAAGGTTCAGCGAAGTATTCAGTGGCTTGGTATCTATCATAACACCATTTCGGGCGGTGGCAATCTTGGTCCAGGACCAACCGGCACCCAGCGATCTCAAAGGTGTATTGGTCTGGATGGCATCGGCAATTACCTGCTGAAATGATTTAGTAACATCGTTGTAACTGTCGAGGGCGTTCAGCGCGGGCTCATTGCCTGCTATTACCAGATCCTGGATGGTTTCTGTAAAGGTCTCGTGCTTATTTTCCCATTCTTTGTTTCCGGTTTTAATTAGTTTCATGGCAAAGAATTTACAGTATTCCGGTTTTTTTGCAGGGTTTGGCACATTTCCATTCCAGTTTTATCGGGCTCCAGATACCGAGCGTTACTACGGTAATTAAAGAGTAACCGAAATTATTTTTAACAGTTACTTCGGCCATTCCATTGGCACCCAGCGTATCGCAGACAGGTGTGTGAATTTCTTTGGGACTTTGTGCCAGTCCCCAGAAAAAAGAATGTGTTGTAATGGTACCGGTTGCCTCTGCTCCTTCCAAATCTTTGGTTGCCACCCGGTAGGAATAACAGCTGCTGAAAAAAATACTGATCGACAACAGGCACACAATGGCCGTTTCCCTGCGGTAAAGAAATTTCTTCATCATGATACAGATGATTTAAATGGTTGAATAAACGGAACGGCGTTTCAGGTATTGAAATGATAAGGTTGCAATGAATAAATGAACGTTCGCAGGGGCGGATTGAAATCTTAACAGCGTTTAAGGATGCTAATATAATAAGTTTTTTTGACCGGATTTGCGGCCTCTCACTACAAAGTCATATAGCGTCATAGGTTATCATAGCTTTTGCTACGATAACCTATGACGCTATGTTACTATGCGGTAAAGAAAATCTTATTGAAGAAATACCCTTTCGATGGTCCACCAGGCGGCAATCAGCGCAATGATAGCTGATAATGGATAGACCACTCTTTTCCTGTACCAGGGCTTTTTACCAAAAGGAATAATAAATAAAGCAAACACAGCCAGTATAACGGCTACCTGGCCAAGCTCAACGCCGATATTAAAAGATAGGATAGACGTAAAGAATTTATTGCGGGGCAGTCCAATTTCGTTCAGCGCGCTGGCAAAGCCCATACCATGTATGAGCCCAAACATAAAAACAATCAGTACGCGCCAGGCTTTCAGCTCGGTGAGCATGATGTTCTCCAATGCTACAAAAAGAATGGACAGGGCAATAATTGGCTCTACTACGGCACCCGGCATAACAATGATGTTTTTCATGCTTAGTGCCAGTGTAACGGAATGCGCCACGGTAAAAGCAGTGGCCTGCCAGAGAATGGTTTTGATGCGGGTGCTTAGCAGGCACAACCCTGTAACAAATAGCACATGATCGGCACCGGTAGGTATAATATGGGTAAAGCCCATTTTCAGGTAAAACCATACTACATTTTGTACCGGGGCTTTTTCCAAAGCATAGTTAATGGTATGTGCCTGGCCCTGCGCAAATGGAATCAACAACAGCAATAGAAGAACAGGGTAGCATTTTTTATTCATCACGGGTCTGTTAAAAACGGGCGGGTAGCTTATTCTCGCATCCTTTTTTTGAAAATATGAATTATCAATGTAAAGCCTGTAAAGCCTGTGCAGCATTTGCCTTTAATTCCATGTTGATATTAGGATTGGCAGCCAGGCCCGCTTTCAACAATTTTGTCGCGGTTACCTTGTCTCCGTTCTTATCATAAACCAGTCCCATTCTGCAAAGCAAGGTCGGGTTTTTGCTGTTTGTTTTCAGCGCCACGGCTGCCAGCGGCAATGCTTTTGCATAGTCGCCTTTTGAATAATATACCCAGGCCAGCGTTTCATTTACATCGATGTTATCGGGCCGGCGGTTGTATTCCAGCAGGGCGTGGTCAAGGGCCTTGTCGTAATCGTTGATTTTTAAATATGCGTATGCCATTTCCCGATCGGAATAATGGCCGGAACTGTCATTTTTAGTTTCTTTGGCAGCCGCCGCGTTCATACCATCTACTACGCTGTTTGCCTGTGCGGCTGATTTTTCTTTTTCACCAGCTGCTTTGTACACATCTGCCAGTTCTTCTTTTATGGTGTAGTCGTTTGTGAGGCTGTCTGCCTGCAGGTAAAGGCGGGTTGCTTTTGAAAAGTCTTTGGCGGCTGTAGCAATTCTTGCCAGGCCGGCAAATGCCTGTGCGTAGCCAGGTCTGTTCTGCAGAGCAATGGTATAATGCATTTCTGCGTTTTTCAGGTCACCGGTGTTTTCGTACAGGCGTCCCAGTTGTACCCTGCACCATTCTGTTCCTTCATCTCCGGGAAGGCCGGCAGATACGGCCATTTTCATGGCTTCGATGGCGCCGGCATAATCGCCGTAGATTTCGCGCAGGTAAGAAATACGGGAATAAGAACGTATATCAGGTCGGATGGAAACCATCTTGTCGGCGGTTTCAACAGCGGCGGTATAATTACCCATCTCTACATTACCGTCTATGATCAATCCATAAATAAAGGCATTATAGGGGTTGATGGTTTTTGCGGCGTCTGCTATCTTCAGGCCTTCCGCAAAATGATGCTGGCTCAGCATCAGCAATGCTTTGAGCGACAGGGCTTCGAAATTCTGCGGATCTTTTTCCAGTACCAGGTTTACATATTTTAATGCGGCCTGGTCGTAATACATATAATTGCCGGAAGCCCTTGCCTCCTGTACATACAGGGAAGCGAGTGCCAGGCTTGATTTGGCATCATCGGGTTTTGCTTTTATGGCGTTCATTAAAGCAACACTTCTTGTTTGTACGGCTTTGAACTCATCCGTTTCAGCGGCGCTGCCTTTTCTTGCCAGTACAGGAAATATCCTGCTTTCCCTTTTCTTCTCGTCATTTTTATACTTGAAGAAAATACCGCCTGCTGCCAGCAGGAAAAGGAAAATGGTAAAGCTGTAAATGCGATTCTTTTTCATAACAACATTTTTTGGTTGGTGCTGCGGTTAAAAAAGCGGGGCCGGCAGGTGGGTGCCAGCCCCGCTGTATAAATACGGTGGTAAAAGCTTACTGCTTGATTACTTTAATGCTTTGTTTAATAACACCGTTTTCTTTTGTATGGATAAAATAAAGACCGGCAGGCACACCTGAAGCATTCCAGGATATGTTATAAGAGCCTGCAGCCTGTGTTCCATTTTGTAAAGTGGCTACAATATTGCCATTACCATCTGTAACCTGTATCACTACATTAGATGAAGCAGATACGCGATAATGTACGTTAGCTGTTCCGTTTACAGGATTGGGTGCAGCAGTAATAAATACTTCTGGTGCAGCCAGGCGCATCGGATCCTGTGTGGGCTGCAAGATGGCGGGTTGCGTATAATCTACCGCAATGCCACTGCAATTACAGGTGCCGGGCCATGGTGTTTGTACATAAGGGAAAGAACCTTTCAGTGTAGTGTCGTTCTTTTCTACACCAGTGGTATAACCCAGTACGTTGGTAAGGCCTTTTGTAACGGGCGTTCCGCTGCCGGTATAATCATCATACCATAAACCTACCGCTGCCAGTACCACACCGCTTACCGCCTGCAGTTCAATTCTTGTTACATCATCTTCCAGCCTTCTGCCATTGGGAAAGCCATCCATGTTTGGAATGGCCTGCAGGGCAGTACTGCCGTTAAAACGTGCGTCGGTTAAACCCAGCACGGCAGCGTATACCAGTCCCAGTGAACTGAAATCCTTATCGTTTCTTGCTGTAACGGGAACGGCCATGTTTAAACGCAGCATATCGCCACCGTTTGGCAGGAAGTTATTGATGAAAGGCTTACCTGCTGCCAGTGGATTACCGGCTTTGCCGGTGGCCAGCTGGTAGGGGATCAGGTTGGGCACACCTGTATGGAAGATAGGCCATAAGTCAACCGAGCGGGGTTTACCAGCACCCGGCAACAACAGCTTGCCTGCTATGGCATCGTCCAGCGCAGTGCCGGCAACAGCCGGGTTGCCTTTTAATCCGAACAAACCATCATGGGTATTGCGGAAGTCAAATGAGCCAAGCGACTTCGACTGGATACGCAAAGGCGTAAAGCCAGGAACGGCGCCGCCAAATTGGCTATCGTCCATGTACAATGCCAGTTCAGGATTGTAAAAAGAAGCGGAAAAGGGATCATAGGCGCCCAGACCAGCTTCCTGGTAAGGCGTTAATGAATTCCAGAGATCTTTATTGCCAATGGGTATAACAGCTTCATTGGTTAAAGGCATGCCCAGGCGGGATACCTGTACCCAGGAACCGCTAAATGACTGTGTGCCATCTGTATTCAGGGTCCTGATTTTTCTGCGGCTGGCAGAAGCCCAAACGCCGATTACATAATCAGCATCCAGTATATTGGTTGCTTTGTCTACTGTTTTGTGATCTTTCTGCAGGTCGGCAATATTTACCTGGATGGCAATAGTAGAAACGTTTTTGCATTTCACCGCATCGATGGGCATTCCATTGGCCCTTGGTGCATCTCCCAAATCGAAGATACCGCCCAGGTCTACAAAGAATGGATCGTCAGCTGTTCCGCAAAATACTTTTTCGCCGGTGCTGCTGGTGGTGATGGCGCTGTTAATAAGAGAATTGTAATCTGGTGCACCCAGTCCTGCGCCGCCGGAAATAGACCGGGGTCCGATATTGGGCGGTGGAACCATTCCATTGCTAACAACTGTAGTGAAATTAACACCACCATCGGTGCTTTTTTCCATTGTATAAGTTGTCTTCAGGTTTTGCATTCCCAGTCTGATGTTGAAAAAAGTAGTGGGGTCCTGGTTTTCTTTGCTAAAAGTGAAACGGTACACAATGTCATCGCCATTGCTGTAAGTGTTATTAGCGGCATTGTTATCGATGTGTATTTCGTAACGGATATTATCGCCAAAAGAATAATAGTTGGGTCCGCCCTGCGGTAATTGCAGGGGAACATAGTTAGCGATAATGGTCACCTTGGAAGGATCGTCCGGACTGCGGAATACATACAGATCCGTATTGTCTGCCAGTGGATCGTTTGCAATCATCGGCGCTTCCCGGTGGCTGGAGGCAAACACGGTCATGCCGGTATTTGCAAGCATCACGGTTAGCAGGATTGCAGCGTATATTTTTCGTTTCATATAAATATAATTTTGTTTAGTTATTGTACGGCTGTTCCTCTCCAGGGTGTCTGCACGTATGGGAATGTAGGTTTAAACGTGGTATCATTTTTCTCTACACCGGTAGAATACTGCAGTGTGTTGATCAATTGATTGGTCACAGGTGATGCATTGGGGTTGCCTGGGTTGTAATCGTC
Source organism: uncultured Flavihumibacter sp. (assembly GCA_964245425.1). Taxonomy (GTDB): domain Bacteria; phylum Bacteroidota; class Bacteroidia; order Chitinophagales; family Chitinophagaceae; genus JACMLD01. The sequence continues at coordinate 15,466 of CAXTMV010000013.1, forward strand.
GTACCATAAACCGATAGCGGCCAGTACCACACCACCCACTGCCTGCAATTCGATACGTGTAACATCATCTTCAAGCCTTCTGCCATTGGGGAAACCATCCATATTCGGGATGTTCTGGATCTGGGTATTGCCTGCATAGGTAGGATCTGTTAAACCCAGTACCGCAGCGTTTACAAGACCCATGGAACTGAATTTTGGATCATTTCTTTGTGTGGGCGGAACGGCCATGTTTAACCGCAGCATATCGCCGCCATTGGGCAAAAAGTTATTGATAAAAGGTTTACCTGCAGCCAGCGGATTACCGCCTTTGCCGCTTGCCAGCTGGTAAGGTGCCAGGTTGGGCACACCTGTATGAAAGATGGGCCACAAATCTACTGAACGGGGCTCACCGGCGGCGGGTAATAAAAGCGTTCCAAAAACAGCGTCGTCCAGGGCAGTGCCCTTCAGTGCAACATTTCCTTTCAATCCATACAGGCCGTTTTTACCATTACGGAAATCAAACTGTTTTAAAGAATTGGTCTGGATGCGCAGGGCATTGAATGCAGGCACAGCGCTTGCAAATCTGCTGGCGTCCATGTACAGGGCCAGTTCGGGGTTGTAAAAATAATTACCGAAAGTGCCGATATTAGCAAGATCCTGGTAAGGCGTTAAAGAATTCCAGAAATCCTTTTTACCAATCGCTACCACAGCTTCATTGGTTAAAGGCATGCCTAATCTTGACACCTGGATCCAGTCACCATCTTCGGTTACCGTACCACCATTCAGTGGGTTAAACGGAGAACCGCCGGCTGCTGAATTGAGGGTGCGGGTTGACTTACGGCTGGCAGAAGCCCATACACCAACAACAAAATCGCCATCCAGTATATTGGCTGCCTGGTCAACGGTTTTGTGGTCTTTCTGCAGGCTGGAGATATCTGCCTCTATGCAAATAGAATGCACATTATAATGTCCCAGGCCATCGCGGCTTTTACCGTTCTGACGGGGTGCATCACCCAAATCAAAAATACCGCCCAGGTCTACATAGAAAGGATCGTCTGCGGGTCCGCAGAAAATTCTTTCGCCGGTAGTTGCTTTGGCGATAGAGCTGTTGATAAGTGTGTTGTAATCAGCAATACCCAGTCCTACAATAGGGTTGGCAATGCTGCGGGCACCGATATTGGGTGCCGGTACAACGCCTTTTGACACGATGGTTGTAAAAGTGGCGCCGCCATCTACACTTTTCTGGCAGGTATAAGTGGTATACAGGTTCTGCATACCCAGCCGGATATTAAAAAAAGTAGTGGGGTCCTGGTTGGTTTTTGAAAACAGGAAGCGATAGATAATATCATCACCCTTAGTGGCAGTGTTATTATCGATGTGAACTTCATAACGGATGTTTTCTCCGAATGAATTGTAATTAGGACCGCCATACGGCAGTTCTGCCGGAACATAATCGGCAATCAGGATAACCTTGCTTGGATTGTCCGGGCTTCTGAACGCATAGAGATCGGTGTTGTCTGCCAGCGGGTCGTTTGCTATCAGCGGCGCCTCGCGATGGCTCGATGACATGATGATGCCGGAAAATACCAGCAGGCATCCTGTCGTGAAAAGAAACTTCAACTTTCGTTTACATGTAAACTTAGTTTGTTGCATACCACATTTTTTTAAATGAATGATTAAAAATACCGGGTGACGGATTAAAGCATGGCGGATACCACGCTGTTTTCATTTTCAAAAGATTGGAGTTTACGCATGCTCTGCCATCGGCATGCATGGCTTTACGCATACTGGATTTTAACCTGTAGCAACAAACTTTACAGGAAGTGGTCGTGTATAAAAGATGAAGCTTTTACCAGTGGTAATGGCAAAAACGGTTCACGGTTTAGGGGTAACGGAAGGGAGATCAACAAAAATAGTAAGCACTTCTTTTATTTGCTGTATTGCAGCATCCATTCATAGATATTCATGTTATTTTCCCTGTAATCCGGGCTGATGGCCTTGGTCCATGCATCGTGCACATCTGCCTGAAAAACGGTAAACTTTGGAATAATAACAGGACTGAAACTATTGACGGATGAAATAAAATTATTGGCGGCCTGGATATTATCTACCGGGTCATTGCTGTTGTGAAAAGCCCAGATGGCTACTTTGTTTTTTGCCAGGCTATTGCAAACCGGGTCGTAGTCAAACTCGCCGGAGGCGGGCACAATGGCGGCAATATGATCGGCAAAGGTTCCGGCGGTTAGACAGCTGGCAGAAGCGCCATTGCTTAAACCAAACATGTAAATACGTGTACTGTCTACGCGGTAGGTTTTTCTTGCATAATCTATTACATCCTTTATTTCCTGCGCTACGGGAAACTGTTTCAATTGCGGTGCTATTACAATAAAAGAGTAATTGGTGCCTTTGATGGTAAAATTGGGGGGAAATATTTTTTCGTCGAGCAGTTCGGGAATGCCGTCGTTCAACAGCAGGGGCAGGTCGAGGGCGCCGTTGCCGTATTGTCCGCCACCATGAATGGCCACCAGGAGGGGATAGCTTTTAGTGGTTTTGTTATAGTTGGCCGGAACAGAACTGTAAAAACCGCCCACATTTGAATTCAATGTTAAAGTAGTGGCAACTAAGGGTGCAGGACTGGTTTCTGCTACCAGGTTAATATCTGTTGGAGCGGGCGGAACAGCTGTTGGCTGGTCGGCATTTTTTTTACAGGAATATGAGAGGGTAAGAATAGTAAGCCCGGCAGCCAGGTGTACAAGTGTTCTCATAATCGTTTATTAAGCATGGTTAAGGGAGATGGTGAATCAATTACGGAATTATGTTTCTGGCGGATTGTTAATAACGAAAATATATCGCGCAGGGCGGGCAGGACGCGAATTGGCTGCAACGCGCTGTTAGTCCTGTTGGCGCTGGCAATATCATTATGGTGGCCTAAAACGTATTTATACGTTACCCGGTGGATTTAATGAAAGACAGCAAGGGAAGTATGCTATACCGGGAAATTCTTACAGGCGGGCTGCCCTTTTTAGACGGCGCAGCTTTTTAATAAGCGATGAGCGATCTTTTATACAGGATGAACCACCCAACAGGGCGACCCCTCCTTTGGTACATCAATTCTTAACAACCGAACGCGATCCGGCTGGTTTCTGACCGGTTACCGTAACCAGTAATGATTGCTTGCCATCATTGGCAATCGGCGATGCTTTTAGCTGCAGGTATCTGGAAGGCGCTGTGCTTACAAAATAACCGTTCAATATTTTTTTATCTTCGAAAGACTGGTTCGCAACATCTTTCTCCTGCAAAGTGCCGGTGGCATCTGCAATTGAATATTGTAGTTTGTCAAAATAGAAATCACCATTGCCATTTACAGCAGCATAAAACCAGATGCGCGTAGCCTGCTTATCAGTGATGCCGTCAATGCTATAGGTTTTCCAGTCGCCATTACTTTGCGTGGCATACAGCATCGTTCTTCCAATAATGTCTTCTTTGCCTTTGCGTACCTGCACGGCATAAATACGGGGCTTCGATAAAGAATCGGCGGGATTTTCTTTTACAGTTATCTCAATATGAAAGGGGCGTTCGGTAAGACCGTTGATGTTTATTTCCTTTACAAAATAAAAGGCATCGGGATAATTGAACTGTTCTGTTTGGGCAGCAGCAGTCAATACGGGAAAAGCAGTTATGAACAGCAGGTATAGGTTTTTCATGACACTGGATTAATGATGCTGTTATAACGCAAAAAAAAGGGGTTTATTCTAACCGTGGCAGCTAAATTAAACCCTTATTTGAGTAATTGGTAGGCAATAAAGCTCATGATATAGGCGAGCCCGGTCATATAAAATAATTGGATGAGCGGCCATTTCCAGCTACGCGTTTCTCTTTTAACCACTGCCAGTGTACTCATGCATTGCATGGCCAGTAAATAAAAGATCATCAGCGATACGCCGGAGGCCAATGTATATACCAAACTGCCGTCAGGCTTGCGGGCATTTTGCATTTTCTGGGTCAGCGTGCTTTTATCTGCATCTTTTCCGCCTTCCACACTGTAAATAGTGGCCATGGTGCCTACAAAAACTTCCCTTGCAGCAAAAGAGGTAATAAGGGCGATGCCTATTTTCCAATCGTAACCCAGTGGCTTGATAACGGGCTCGATGGCCCGGCCCAGGATACCGGCAAAAGATTGCTGCAACAGCTCAGATTGTTTCTGAACGGTCAGTTCGGCAGCCTGGGCAGGATGTTGCTGTACCAACGTATCATAATGCCCGGCAATAGCATTCATTTTTTTAGGAGGACCATAGCTGCTCAGTGCCCATAATATCAGGCTGATGACTATAATAACGCGCCCTGCATCCAGTACAAAAATCTTGGCTTTGTTGATCATGGTAATGAACACATTCTTCCAGCGGGGTGCGCGGTAAATAGGCAGTTCCAGGATAAAAAAACTTTTTTCCTGTATTTTGATAAACCATTTGGCCACATAAGAAACGATTAGGGCCATTATAATGCCCATCAGGTACAAGCCCATCATCACCAGGCCCTGCAGGCCAATAAAACCGAGGATGGTTGTACGTGGAATCACCAGCGCAATCAGTATGGTAAAAACCGGCAAACGGGCACTACAGCTCATCAGTGGCGTAATCAATATGGTGAGCAGCCGCTCTTTTTTGTTTTCGATATTCCTGGCGCTCATAATGGCGGGTACGGCACAGGCAAAGCCGCTGATCATGGGCATTACGCTTTTTCCGTTTAGTCCCGCTTTGCGCATAAGCTTATCCGTCAGAAAGCTGATGCGGGCCATATAACCGGTGTCTTCCAGCATGGTGATAAACCCGAAAAGGATCATGATTTGGGGTACAAAAACCAGTATACCGCTAAGGCCCGCAAGAAGTCCATTTACAAACAAGTCGCTTAGCCATCCATGCGGCAGCGCGTTGTTCAGCCAGCTGCCCAGGTTGGCAAAAACCCATTGGATGCCATTCATCGGGAAAGTGGCCAGCCAGAAAACACTTTGGAACAGGAAAAACAATACGGTCAGTAAAATAAAATAGCCCCATTTACGGTGCAGCAGTATATTGTCGAGCTTTTCTGTAAAAAGGGTTTTATGAAGCGGGTCCGGTTCCGCTACATGCTGTTTCATGATCACTTTAATACGGGCGTACCGCTGCATGATCTCTTCTGCCTGCGTTTTGGTAGGGTTAAAAGCGTTCTTCTCCTCAATCGATTCTATGGATTGTTGTTTGCCCGGTTCCAGCAAAAAGCTCTCGTGGTTAATCAGGTAATGAATGGCGGTATAATCGCTGATGGCGGGAAAAGTTGCTTTTACGTCATCGATGGCAGCCGGCGCCAATTCCTTGTTGTTGATAAAATCGCGGATGGGCACATGGTACAATTGCTGGGCGGTCTGCAGCATTACCTTCTTGAGTTGAGGAATGCCTTTGTTCTTCCGGGGGTTTACGGCTACCACGGCCACGCCCAGTTCGCGTTCCAGGCCTTCTGTATCAATCACAATTCCTTTGCTCTTGGCGAGGTCCATCATGGTAAGGGCCACTACCACCGGAAATTTCAGGTCGATGATCTGTGAACAGAACAACAGGTTGCGCTTAAGGTTACTGGCATCTACCAGCAAAAGAATGATATCCGGCAATACTGCTGCATCCTGCTTTAACAATACCTTGTAGGTCACCCATTCATCGCCGCGTTTGGGATACAGGCTGTAGGTGCCGGGCAGATCGATGATATTGGCTTCCACCCCGGGCGCCAGTTCAGAACGCCCTGTTTTCTTATCAACCGTAACACCGGGAAAATTGCCTACTTTTTGGTTCAGCCCGGTTAATGAATTGAACAGCGAGCTTTTGCCGCTGTTGGGATTGCCTACCAATGCTATGTTAATACTTTTTGAGGCCAATTTTACTTGTTCCAGGGTTTTAAGGACCGCAAAAATACCGCATTTAAAGAGCGCTTGATTTACGAAAAGGGTAAATGTTTCGCCTCAGATGCTGTTTGAACAGAAAGATGACATGGGGGAGGTGGTATCTTTGCTGATGGCGTTTAAAAAATACCTCACCAAAGAGCAGGCACTGCAAAAAGCAAAACACTATTGCGGGTACCAGGAACGTGCCCACAGCGAGGTAAAGGACAAATTGTACTCCCTTGGCCTGTACAAGCAACAGGTAGAAGAATGCCTGGCGCAGCTGATAGAGGAAAATTACCTGAATGAAGAACGTTTTGCAAAGCAGTTTGCCGGTGGCAAATTCCGCATGAAACAGTGGGGCCGGGTGAAAATTACATATGAGCTGAAACAAAAGCAGGTGAGCGAATACTGCATTCGGAAAGGATTGCAGGAAATAGAAGAAACAGATTACCTGCTGGTATTTCAAAAGCTGGCAGCAGAAAAATGGACCGCCGTGGCATCGGAACAAAACCTTTTCAGCAAACTCCGGAAAACACAGGATTTTTTAATACAACGAGGGTTCGAACATGATTTAATAAAAGAACAGTTGCAAATTCTTCAGAATGTAAAAAACCGCTGATGTGATGATGCCTGATTTGCCTGAACATTCAAAAGACATCAGACATCATCACATCAGGCATCAGCCATGTAATGTATACCAAACAGGAAGCCGCCGTTTTAAGACAACAATTCTGGACCAGTTTCGGAAAATATATGCAGCCGGTGCCCTCCGCAGATGGCTTGCCTGTTAACTGGATCAATTATAAGACCGGTATCAAAGACCTGCATTTTAAAATGGAAACAGGAAATACCGGCCTTTTTATTGCTATACTGCTAACGCATACCGACCAGGGCCGCCAACTATTTTTTTTCAACCGACTGCTGCAGCTGAAAAAGATACTGGAAGAATTTTTGAAGGAAGAATGGACATGGGAGTTGCAGGTGCAGGACGAAAATAATAAAACAGTGAGCAGAATTTATACATCGCTGGTAGGCCCAACTATTTTAAACAGGGAAGACTGGCCTGCGATCATTTCTTTTTTCAAACCCAGGATGATGGCACTGGATGCATTTTGGAGCGAGATTAAATATGGGTTCGAGAAATAGACCCAAAAGCGATTGTCAACCACAGCACCCGGTGTTGGTTCGGTGCCACTTACGGCAACAGTTGACATTATCCTATCCTGTGATCCCCTGCGCCTGTATGTATAAAGAATACCAGCAAAAAGTTTTCTAATCGTCATATGCTTTCAAATCCATATTATGCCCCCTGGTGCCGCGCCATCTTTTCAGGACACACTCCCGCGCCTTCAGCGAAATGAAATCTTTTTTAAAAGCCTGCTGAAAATCGATGGGTGGATCAACCATACCCGGTTCAATTAGTTTTAATGTGTCTACCACAAAGGGGATGATGGCCATATCAGGACTTACTCTTTTGCGAATAAAGCGGCGCAATTGCTTCGATTGAAAAGGATCGGTAGCCAGGGCAATGCTGGTAAAGCCTAGTTTTTTGGCCAGTTTATAAGAGTAATAGACATTTTCTGTACTGTGCTCCGCCTTTGTTTCAATATAGATGTGTTGTTTCGAAATGCCCAGCGCTTCCGCATAGAGGGCCATAATTTTTGCTTCATAATAAGGCGAATAAACAGCCGAGCCCGAGAAAATGATATTTTTTGCCATGCCTTTTTGATATAGGTACCTGGCCCAGTATACCCGGCCTTTCATGACCCTGTCCCACAGGTTGTTTTCAAACTGTATGCCCGGTACAATAATGGCATCGAATGGCCGGTGCTCAACCCGCGCAAACATTTTTTCCTGTGTTTTGGAAGAATACATACAGGCGGAACCAGACAGCAAAAACAGGAGGAAAACCGGCCAGGTAAAATACCTGCTGAGAACAGTGTAATTCATATAAGTTAAATAAGACAAATAAAGATAGGGTGAAATGCCTGATGCATGATGTGATGATCGCTGATTTTCAAAGAGTCGAAAAAAATCAGACATGGTTACAGCAGACATCAGCCATTCACTTCTATCTTCGCCGGATGACAGGCACCGACAGTGTTCATTTAAAGGAAGTAATTGTTCATAAAGTTGGCAACCCCACCCGTGGCGAAGCATTGACCTTATCGGTTAATCCGCTTACCTTAAACGACGGGATAGTGAATGCCCTGCTGACAAAATATTTCCTGGGTTCATTTAATGAAAACGAATTGTACCGGTTTACCCACTTACATGATCTGGGCCTGAATGAAGTGTACAGCTATGTGCAGGCCATATTCAAAAACCCTTCCAGGCTGGTGAAGCAGTCGGCATTGCTGGCGCAATTCCTGTATAGCAAATCAACTCATGTAAAAGTAAAAGAAGGCGAATTGTATGTGGCGTTTTTCAATAACGTGCATTATAACGGGGAATATATTCCTGCCATCGGTATTTTTAAGTCGGAGAACAAGGAAACCTTTCTGAAAGTTTTTCCGCACGGCCAAAGCCTGGAAGTAGTGCAGGAAGAGGGCGTTAATATTAACAAGCTCGACAAAGGCTGCCTTATTTTTAAAACAGACGCGGAAGAAGGCTATAAGCTTTGTGTAATTGACAATACAAATAAACAGGCCGATGCGCAGTACTGGGTGAACGATTTTTTACAGGTACAGCCTTGTGCAGACAGCTATAATAATACCGACAAATACCTGAGCCTTTGTAAAAATTTTATCACCAAAGAATACGGAGAAAAATTTGATATCGACAAATCGGAACAGCTGGACATGCTGAACCGATCCATCGATTATTTTAAAACAAAAGACCAGTTCAGCCTGCAGGAATTCCAGGAAGAAGTGATCCACCACCCCGAAGTGGTGGACAGCTTCATGCAATACAAGGAGAACTTTGAAAAAGCCCGCCATTATGAGATTGAAGACGAATTCGATATTCATTTATTGGCTGTAAAAAAGCAGGCAAAAGTGTTTAAAAGCGTATTAAAGCTGGACAAGAACTTTCACATCTACATACACGGCCGCCGGGACCTGATAGAAAAAGGGGTGGATGAAAAAACGGGCCGGAAATATTATAAAATTTATTTTGAGGAAGAACAATAGGCTTAATTGCTTTGATCGGATAACTTTGCATCCAGATTTACTACCATGTCTTCACTGAACGTTACCATTATACAGTCTGTTTTGCATTGGCAGGATAAAACCGCCAACCTGGCCATGTTTGAGGCGAAAATAAAATCGATTACAGATAAAACGGAGTTGGTAGTACTCCCTGAAATGTTCAGCACGGGCTTTAGTATGGAACCCGCATTACTGGCAGAAACAATGGAAGGAGAGACCGTTGCCTGGATGAAAAGAGTGGCAGCAGAAAAAAAAATCATTCTTACCGGCAGCGTAATTATTGAAGAAGACGGCAAGTATTACAACCGTCTGATCTGGATGTTGCCCAATGGCCAGTATGGCGTGTACGACAAACGCCATCGGTTTGCCTATGCGGGCGAAGACGAACAGTTTACCGCTGGCAGCAAACGATTGATTGCTTCCGTAAAAGGATGGAAAATTAACCTGCTGGTCTGTTATGACCTGCGCTTCCCGGTCTGGGCACGGCAAAAAACATCTTCCCCATCAGCACCCGCAGAAGAAAGACTTGAATATGATTTGTTGATTTATGTAGCCAACTGGCCCGAGCGCCGCAGCCATGCCTGGAAAACTTTATTGCAGGCGAGGGCCATCGAAAACCAGTGTTATGTGGTGGGCGTTAACCGGGTGGGCGATGATGGTAACCAGATCCATTACAGTGGCGACAGCATGGTGATAGATCCATTGGGCGAAATACTGCAAACTGCAACACAACAGGAAAATATATTTACCGTTGTGCTGCAAAAGACGTCATTGGAAGAGGTGCGTACTAAACTACCTTTCTGGAAAGATGCAGATGAGTTCAGTATTTTTCCGTAGAAAGGGAGAAATCGAAATGCAAAAGTCAAAAAGTCTGCAGTAAATATATGTCCATCCTTCAACTAAAAAGAATACACCATATTGCCATTATCTGCAGCGACTATGCAGTATCTAAAAAATTCTATACGGAAATATTGGAGCTGGCGATTGTGAAAGAGACCTTCCGCGCAGCCAGGCAATCATATAAGCTGGATCTGAAAGTGAATGAAAGCTACCAGGTAGAATTGTTTTCTTTTCCTGATCCGCCGCAACGCCCCTCCAGGCCAGAATCTTGCGGGTTGCGGCACCTGGCCTTTGCCGTGGATGATATTGAAACGGCCATATCAGTATTGAATGCGCGGGGTATTCAGACAGAACCGATTCGTACAGACGAACTTACGGGTAAACGCTTTACCTTTTTTGCAGACCCCGACGGACTGCCTTTAGAATTATACGAACAGTTATGACAACAGCTTATAGCAATGCGCGGGTATTTAACGGATCGGTATTCCTGGACGGCATGGCCGTACTGGTTAGCGATAATAAGGTGCAGGCACTGGTGGCCGAGAACGATATTCCGGCAAGCGCTGCCCTAACAGATTGCCAGCAAAAAATACTGGCGCCGGCATTTATTGATATCCAGATTTATGGTGGTAATGGCCGGTTGTTCTCTAATGACCTGTCGGCTGCGGCTATACAATCAACATATGAATACTGCTTGTCCGGCGGTGCCGCGCAATTTTATATAACACTTGCTACCAATTCTATTGAACTGTTCCTGAAAGGCATCGATGCGGTAAGGGAATATTGGCGGCGAGGGGGCAAAGGCATGCCGGGTCTGCACCTGGAGGGCCCTTACATCAATCCCCTTAAAAAAGGAGCGCACCTAGAGAAGTATATAAAAAAACCTACCCTGGAAGAAGTACAAATGTTGCTGGACTATGGCAGCGATGTTATTAAAATAATGACCCTGGCACCTGAACAGTGCGACGAAGCGGTAATAGCATTGTTACAAAAAAACGGAATTATTGTATCGGCCGGGCATAGCAACGCCAGCTATCGGCAAGGTATAGCTGCTTTCGACAAAGGCATACGGGCCGCCACCCATTTATTCAATGCCATGTCTCCCTTTCAGCACAGGGCGCCTGGATTGGTAGGGGCCATTTACAACCACCCGAAAGTAATGAGCAGCATTGTACCTGATGGCATCCATGTTGATTTTGCTGCCCTGCGCGCCAGTAAAAAAATAATGCAGGAACGCCTGTTTATCATTACGGATGCCGTTACCGCTACCAGCACCGGCGATTACCCGCACCTGTTTACCGATGATCGGTATACGATGCCCGATGGAACCCTTTCAGGCTCGGCGCTGACCATGCTGCAGGGAGTAAAAAACCTGGTAACCGAAGCTGGTGTTGAACTGCAGGAAGCTTTGCGCATGGCATCCCTTTACCCTGCGCAGGTGGTCGGCATGGACAAAAAATGGGGCAGAATCGAAAAGGGCTATGATGCCGATTTTATTCTTTTGGATGATCCTTCACCGATAGTGATGCTGGGGTAAATGGCCTTTTAGCAGGGCTTATACCCGCAGAAGAAAGGAAAATGGGCCGAGGTACTTAGTTGGCACCCTGTATCATTTTTTTGACATACTCCGATTTTACGTCATATCCATTTTTAATGGCGTCGGATGTAGGCTTTACAATGATATCCGGCACAATGCCCCGGCCGTTTTTGGGATAGTTTTTGTTCATCACCATACGGAAGCGTGGTAACCGGAAACGGATACGGGTATTGGGCAGCGTAGCATCGGGGATAAACCAGGCCGTATTTCCATAGGCACCCCCACCGGTTTCTTCGCCCACCACTTTTACATTTGCCTGTCCCTTTAAAGCATTTACAAACAGGGTGCTGGCCGAAAAAGAATTGCCCCCGGTAAGTATATATATATTGCCGTTATAATGGTTTACTTTTTCCGGGTTGAAATAATGTCTTTCAAAATAGCCGAAATGGTATTTGCCATCGGCCCTTTTTTTAGTCATAAAATGCATGATAAAAAAAGCACTGAAACTATTCTGTATATGGTTTTCATATTTACTCAGCCGCCGGGAGGCGTATAGCGAATCGGCTAATTTAAACGGGTGATCGATGAGGTATTCGGTTAGTTTTGTAGACAAAGACACATTACCACCGCCGTTGTAACGCAGATCTATAACCAGGTTTTTCACTTGCTTATCGCGCAATAGCTGGAAGCTTTTCCTGAAAAAAGATCGCAGGTGGTTGCCGCTGCTAAAGGTAGACATATTCATAAAGGCCGTACTGCCGATGGTATCTACCTGCAGGCTTCGGATGCCGTCCAGGTTTTCTTTTTTTCTTTCCTTTTTGCTTTTTCGGGGAAGTGAACGCAGGTACAGGCGGAATTCTTTGTCTTGTCTGAAATCATACTGTGTGATAACAGCGTTTTTTGCGGTACGATTGCTGTCCAGGTAGCCAATGGTGAACAGCGGGCCCGGTGCAAACACTGCCTGGAAGAGGCCGCCAAAAGTGCCCAGGTTGCTGAGCGATTGGTATTTATGGCCGACGCTGTATCCGTCCGTTACCATAAACCGAAAAAGGCTGTCGCGGATGGTGGCGATGGGTATTTCGTTAATGGAAGTGATAACGGTACCCCTGGTCAGAACCGTGTTGCCACGGTCTATATTGTTGTACACGACAGCACTATCGTCCCAAAATTTGATGCCCAGCGGAAACTGTGCCAGCCTGGCCGTGTCTATGTATTTTGCATATTGTTTTGAAAAACGGATGGAAGTATGGCCGCAATGTACAGCGGCAATCACATAGCTCAGCAGGGTACGGAACTGGGGCTCTGTCATAGAATCGCGGATGCGCCGGTATCCTTCATCAAAAAAATAATCAAGTGAATCTTTGCTGCCGTACCAGTACAGCGAAGGATGGGCATCCTGCAAAATATCACGGAATAAATGATAGTCTTCCTGTAGCTTTTCTCTCGGGTATTCCCTGTTGGGGTCGAAATTATTTTTGAGACTGCCGCAGCTCGTGATCAGGATGCAACATAACAACAGCCAACTGAGGTAAACCGAAAAATGACATTTCTTTCTGAACATAAGTATCTGCATATCCAATGTATCACCTGGTCGCCGGCCGGTTAGGAAAAAGCGTTCCAGCCCTGCGCAGTAATATCAAACGTATTACCCCCCTTGGTTATTATTTTCTTGCCTTTTTCCGGTTCAGTCATATAGCCAATTACGCTTATCTGTTCGTTCAGGACCAGTTTTTCATATTCCGCCTGCGGCAGGGTAAATAATAACTCGTAGTCTTCTCCGCCGCTGAGTGCACAGGCGGTGGGATCCAGTTCAAATTTGTAGGCCGCGTTGCGGGTATCTTCATGAATGGGAATCTTATCTTCATATAAAACACAGCCGAGGTTACTCTGCCGGCAGATATGCAATATTTCGGAGCTGAGGCCATCGCTTACATCCATCATGGCGGTAGGCATTATCTGGCTGTCTGCCAGAAATTCAATGATGTCTTTTCTTGCTTCCGGTTTCAGGAGCCGGCCCACCACATATTTCTGATCTTCCAGATCGGGCTGTACCTGCGGACTTTCCAGGAAGATCTTTTTCTCCCTTTCAAGCAAGGTAAGACCCAGGAAAGCAGCGCCCAGGTCGCCGCTGACGCAAAGCAAATCGCCTTTTTGTGCCGTACTTCGTTTTACATATTTATCCTGTGCCACTTCACCGATGGCGGTAACAGAAATCACCAATCCTTTTTGGGAAGTGCTGGTATCGCCGCCAATCAGATCCACTTCATATTTTTCACAGGCGGCGTACACCCCTTCATAAAAATCTTCCAGCGCTTCCAGGCTGAAACGATTGCTGAAAGCAATGCTGAGGGTAATCTGTGTGGGCGCCGCATTCATTGCATACACATCGCTGATGTTCACCACCACGCTTTTGTAACCAAGGTGTTTGAGTGGCGTATACATCAGGTCAAAATGCACACCTTCTATCAGCAGATCCGTGGTAACAACTATTTGTTTTCCCAGGGGATCGATGACGGCTGCATCATCGCCTACGCCAACAATAGAAGAAGCATTGTGCAATTCTATGTTTTTTGTAAGGTGATCAATCAACCCAAATTCTCCCAGGGCGGTTATTTCAGTTCTTTCTTCGCTCATGTAAAAATCAGTTTTAGCGGGTATTTTAATCAAATGCTTCTCCATTCACACATTTCAGCAGGGCATCATGAATTTTACCGTTGCTGGCAATGATATGGGGTTGATACGGCGAATACCGGTTGCCTTTATAATCCGTTACTTTTCCGCCGGCTTCTTCCACAATTAAAAAGCCTGCGGCACTGTCCCAGGCCTGCAATTTATGTTCATAAAAGCCATCAAAGCGCCCGGCCGCTACCCAGCAGAGATCAATGGCGGCCGAGCCGAGTCGCCTAACCGGTATCCCTTTTCGGATCAGGGTAGAGAAAACATCCAGCGGGCCATTGGGTGTATTAAGATAGGTATAGGGGAAACCGGTTACCAGGCAAGCTTTATTAAGGTCGGCCTGCTGGCTGATCTGTATTTTTTTATCGTTTAAGGTGGCGCCGAAACCCCGCTGCGCAAAAAAGAATTCATTGATAAAAGGATTGTATACAGCGCCCATGATCATCTGGCCGGCCTGTTCCAGGCCGATACTGACACAGCAAATGGGAATGCCATTGGCAAAATTGATGGTGCCGTCAATGGGGTCGAAGATCCATTTTTATTCACTGTCCATCTTTATTTCACCTGCTTCCTCGCTCAGGATAAAATGATCCGGAAAGTTTTCATGGATAATGTCGATGATCACTTTCTCTGCGGCCAGATCAGCCTCCGTAACCGGGTTATTGATGCCTTCCTTATTGGTTATTTTAAATTCTCCGTTGAAGAAATGCCGAAGCACATCGGCAGCCGCCTCCGTAGCTCTGATCAGGGTATTTTTTAACATGGCGCAAAGATAACCGAAACCTACTACCTCCCAACCCCCTGAACGGCGCGCATTGATCTACATCAGCCGAGGTATCGCCGGCAGGCATAGTAATAAGGAGTAGGTAAAGCTTGTACAGAACTTGTGCCAGCCGGCCAAACAAATCATAGAGCTGAAAAAAATCTTCTATTTTAGCAGCCATTAAATGATGGCCCTTGTTATCTGTGATAATTGTTAATTACAATGTAAAATATTTTACCGGGCAATGTCTGTATTCGGTACAAAAAGCTATTTCGGGTATAAATGCCGAAGTAATTGTGATAGACAATAATTCCTCCGACGAAAGTGTTGCCTGGTTAAAAGAGAAATTCCCCTGGATAAAGTTGATCGCCAATGCAGAAAATACCGGTTATGCAAAAGCGAATAACCTGGGCTGGCAGATGGCCAATGGGGATACTGTTTTGTTTTTAAACCCCGATACCATCATAGCTGAACATTGCCTGGAAAATGCCATGACGGTACTGCAGCAGGATGCGCAGATAGGTGCCCTGGGCCTGCGGATGATAGATGGTACGGGTCATTTCCTGCCTGAATCAAAAAGAGGGTTTCCTTCGCCGGCAGCCTCGTTTTTTAAACTGAGCGGACTAATAAAAATATCACCGCACCACCGCAACATTGCACAATATTATATGGGATGGTTGCCCGCAAACAAAAACAATGAGGTGGAAGTGTTATCCGGTGCCTGTATGATGGTGAAAAAAGCAGTACTGGAAAAAACAGGTGGCTTTGATGAGCAGTTTTTTATGTATGGTGAAGACATCGACCTGAGTTACCGCATCCGGCAGGCAGGCTACAAAAACCATTACCTGGGAGAAACCACCATCATCCATTTTAAGGGTGAAAGCACGCCGAAAGACGCCCGCCACGCAAAGCTGTTTTACCAGGCCATGAATCTTTTTGTGAAAAAACATTATCAAAAGAAATCATGGGTGTTTAACCTGTTTATACAGACCGGTATAGGATTAAGCGGAGGACTGTCATTTTTTACCCGGGCCTTTACCGGCAGTCGTTCTGCAAAAACAGTTTCGGGTAACTTGCATACCCTGCTGGCAGGCGCACCACCCGCCACAGAAAAGGCAGCAGCAATATTAGCCGGCAACCTGCAGGTGAAAAGACAAATCAGTTATGCGCGCGATATAACGGCCATCTATAGTGTTGTAAAAGCGGGCAAAACGGATGAAATTGTTTTTTGTGAAGGCGGACTTACCTATACAGCTATTATTACTTGTATGGAACAACTCAGTGGAAAACTGCAGTATCGTTTTTTTGCTGCCGGCAGTATTATTGGCAGCCTGTCTAAAAACAGCATTGGAGAGATATTGCCTGCGTAAAAATGAAAAGGCGCTTTCGGGAAGGCCTGAAAATAAAAAAGGGGCCAGAATAGAAATTCAACCCCGTTTTAAAATCCAATATCCTATGAAAAACCAGTGCAATGTTAGATGATATATTTGACACCCGCAATAGGTTAAGTGGGTATTTTACAACTATTTTATTGTCTAAAGGGGGAATTATTTTTTTACGAGCTTTTCAGTGAGCTGGCGCCCGGTTTCTTTCTGAAACAATGTTATAACATAGATACCGGGTTCCAGGGCCGATACATCCACTACTTTCAGGCCTGCTGCAAATTTATCGGCCATCAGCAGTTTTCCGAAACGGTCGTTTATCTGGAATTCCACCGCTGATTCGCTCCTGATAATTAACACTTTATCTACCGGATTGGGGTAAAACCGGCAGGATATACTGGCAGGCGGGTTGGTGGCAATCATTTCAGAATAAAAGGAATGCTGGCCGGTACTTAATTTAACCCGGTAAAATATCTTTCCGGCGGCGGGCGATTCATCTGAAAACTCCGTCCAGCCGCTAGTATTGCCTTTGGTAATGCCCACCATACTGAAATCTATGCCATTGCTACTTTTTTCTACTGCATAAAAGCTTTCAGACAGGGCTAAACTATCTGATTTCCAGCGTAATAAAATCTTCCTGTCCTTTTCCATTACCGTAAACTGCTGAATGGGCAAACTGTTGGTGTCGGCCACCACTACCATGGGCTGATCCATATTCTCAGGTGCGTTCTGCGCTTGCCGGGCCGACAAAAAAACAAGGCCGATCAGTAATAAAAGGAGATCTTTCATGAATACAATGGGCTTAAAATGTGGACAAGCTGTTAACAAATATCATACCATGCAGCTAGTCAATGTAATATAAAGGGCATTTTCTATAAAAAGATGTTATAATTTTTAAAAATGGCTTACATTTTCATTATTAACGTCTCATTAAAAATTCGCCATGAACACAAGCCGGCAACTGCCCTCCCGCAAAAGAATCGCTATGGTGGCCCATGACAACAGAAAACACGACCTGATAGAATGGGCTGAACATAATAAAGTAATCCTGGCCCGCCATGAACTGCTGGCTACCGGTACCACCGGCAAACTACTGGAAGCGCAACTGGACCGGCCTGTGCGTAAAATGATGAGTGGGCCGCTGGGCGGCGATCAGCAAATAGGCGCCATGATTGCCGAGGCCCAGATAGACATCCTTATTTTTTTCTGGGACCCGATGGAGGCCCAGCCGCACGACCCGGATGTAAAAGCACTTCAGCGGCTGGCCATTGCCTGGAACATACCAATGGCCTGCGACCGGGCCACGGCCGATTTTTTATTCACCTCGCCATTGATGCACGAAAATTATGAATGCATGATACCTGACTATTCTACCTATTTGCAGCGGAAGGTCTAACGGAGATTGTGCGGATTTAAAGGATAATAAGTGCTATCGTTTCTTATCTTTAGCATACTTGCCTGCTCCCCTTCTTCAAACACCATAATTTATTATCAACATGAGAAAACTTATTCTTTTTAGCGTGCTTTATTTTATGACAGGCAGCGTCATTTCACAAGTAAAACCTTTGATGGGTTTTACGGATGCAGCTTCCAAACAAGAGGTAGCGGCAGAACAGCAATTTGATGCGGCACTCAGCGCAAAAAACGTAGACCAGTACCTGAAAGACATGTCGGCAAGGCCACATCATATCGGCTCTCCCGGCGGTAAAGCCGTGGCAGAATATATTTTGAATCATTTCAAAAGCTGGGGATACGATGCCGAGATAGAGACGTTTATGGTATTGTTTCCAACCCCCCAAGAAAGAATACTCGAAATGACCGACCCGGGAAAGT
>CAXTMV010000013.1:33542-43327 GCA_964245425.1 uncultured Flavihumibacter sp.
GGTAAAGTTTAAGGCTTTGCTGTCTGAGCCGCCGCTGAAAGAAGATCCTACTTCGGGCCAGACGGCGGAACAGCTGCCGGTATACAATGCCTGGAGTGCCGATGGCGATGTGACCGGTGAACTGGTGTTTGTGAATTATGGCATCCCTGCCGACTACGATCAACTGGCGCGGTTAGGCATAGACGTTAAAGGCAAAATAGTGATAGCCAAATACGGACGTTCCTGGAGGGGCATCAAACCCAAAGTTGCGCAGGAACACGGCGCCATCGGTTGTATCATTTATTCTGATCCCAAAGAAGATGGCTATTACCAGGGCGATGTATACCCGAAAGGCGCCTTTAAAAATGAATATGGCGCGCAAAGGGGCTCCGTCATGGATATGCCTGTCTACCCCGGCGACCCGCTGACACCCGGTATCGGTGCCAGCAAAGATGCCAAACGACTGGACAGAAGCGAGGCCACCAACCTGTTAAAGATACCGGTGCTGCCCATCAGTTACCACGACGCACAACCTCTGCTGAAATCGCTGGAAGGCCCTGTGGCGCCTGAAGCCTGGCGCGGTGCCCTGCCCATTACCTATCATATTGGTCCGGGTAAAACCAAGGTACACCTGAAACTGTCTTTTAGCTGGGATATGAAACCTGCCTATGATGTAATTGCCAGGTTAAAGGGATCTGTTTTCCCGGACGAATGGGTAATGCGCGGCAACCACCACGATGGCTGGGTAAATGGTGCCGGCGATCCGCTGAGCGGACAGGCTGCCATGCTGGAAGAAGCCAGGAGCATCAGTGAACTGGTAAAAACAGGCTGGAAACCCAAACGTACATTGGTATTTGCCGCCTGGGACGGAGAAGAGCCCGGCCTGCTGGGTTCTACAGAATGGGTAGAACAACATGCTGCAGAATTACAACAGAAACTCGTTTTGTATATCAATTCAGATGGCAATGGCCGCGGATTCCTGGGTGTGGAAGGCTCACATGCCCTGGAACCATTTATCAATGAAATTGCAGCAGATGTAAAAGATCCGGAAACGGGCATCAGTGTGCTGGACAGAAAAAGGGATCGCGATATTATTAATGCTGGTGAAAACATCAAAACAAAAAAAGAACTGCTGGCAAAGAAAACCATCAGCATCGGTGCGCTGGGCTCCGGCTCAGACTACAGCCCGTTTATCCAGCACCTGGGCATTACGTCATTTAACCTGGGTTTTGGCGGAGAAGACCCCGGGGGTGAATACCATTCCATCTATGACTCTTATTATGACTACGCCACTTTCAAAGACCCCAGTTTTGAATATGGAGTGGTACTGGCCAAAGTAGCCGGCAGAACCGCCCTGCGCATGGCAGATGCAGAGTTGTTGCCCTTTGATTTCAGCAGCCTTTACAAAACCATCAATGGCTATGTAACGGAAGTATCTGCTTTGGCAGATCAGCTGCGCGAAACCACCCTGGTGGAGAACCAGCTGATAAAAGAAAAGCAATATACCTATGCCGCCGACCCCAAAAAGAATGAACTACCCCCTACCGCAAAAGACGAAGTGCCTTTTCTGAATTTTGCGGGGCTGCAGAATGCCATGACTGATTTTGAAAAAGCAGCCAAACATTTAGGGGAATTGCTTTCTTCTGGTAAACTGAGTGCCGATCAAAAAACAGCCATCAATAAAAAATTATACCAGGCAGAACAGAAATTATTAACAGAAAAGGGATTGCCCCGCCGCGGCTGGTATAAACACAGTATTTACGCCCCGGGGTTTTATACTGGTTATGGTGTAAAAACATTACCAGGCATCCGCGAAGCGCTTGAACAACGCA
The DNA here is from genome assembly GCA_964245425.1 of uncultured Flavihumibacter sp. Lineage (GTDB taxonomy): Bacteria > Bacteroidota > Bacteroidia > Chitinophagales > Chitinophagaceae > JACMLD01. Next base: position 35,354 of record CAXTMV010000013.1, read on the forward strand.
ACTGGAAAGAAGCGCAGGAAAATGCCGACCTGGATGGAACCGTAATAAAGGATTTTGCCGCTTACCTGGAAGGAATTGCTGGTAGTGTGCAATAAGGTTTATCGGTAGCGGGCGAAGGCAGGCCCTTCGCTAACAGACATCGTCCCTTTCGGGCTAACTACATATCGCCCCGAAGAGGTGATGTCTGTCGGCACCGGCCGGAGGCCAGTGCAGTTCGGGAAGGTATCCGAAACAACTTTGCACCCGCAAGGCGGAAAATTTATTGTACACGGAATACCGTCTTTACACAGGTTTGCACGGATTATATTCATCATATAACCCGTGCAATTTTTTTGGGTGCCGTAAACGCTTTTCGTGCTAACTACTTAATCCTGCTAATCCGTGTGCCCAATCAGAAATTTCTGTTTAAATTTACCGTCCTATTAATCTTCTATGGCATTTAAACTACATGCACCCTATAGTCCCGCAGGCGATCAGCCGGAAGCCATCCGACAGCTGACGGAAGGTGTTTTAAGTGGCGAAAGATTTCAGACACTGCTGGGCGTTACCGGCAGCGGTAAAACATTTACTGCCGCCAACCTTATACAAAATGTGCAAAAACCCACCCTAGTGCTTACCCACAATAAAACCCTGGTGGCGCAACTCTACGGCGAGTTCAAACAGTTTTTTCCCGAAAATGCCGTGGGCTATTTTGTTTCTTATTATGATTATTACCAGCCGGAAGCTTATATGCCGGTCAGCAATACCTATATTGAAAAAGATCTTTCCATCAATGAAGAACTGGATAAACTCCGGCTGCACGCTACCACGGAATTATTAAGCGGCCGGCGCGATATCATCGTGGTGGCTTCCGTAAGCTGCATTTACGGTATGGGCAATCCCACCGACTACGAGAATGGCATTATCCGCATCAGCCGCGGGCAAACCATTTCACGCCAGTCTTTTCTTCATTCACTGGTAAACTCTCTTTATAACCGCACGCAGATAGATTTTACCAGGGGCACTTTTCGTGTTAAAGGCGATACGGTTGACATTAATCTGCCGTATGTGGATTTCGGATACCGGATCAGCTTTTTTGGCGATGACATCGAAGAGATAGAAAGCTTTGACATCAAATCGGGTAAACGTATCGGAAAAATGGAAAACGCTGCCATTTTTCCTGCCAATTTATACATTGCGCCCAAAGACCGGATGCAACAAATTCTGTACGAGATACAGGATGAAATGGCATCGCAGGTGGAATATTTTAAAAGCAACGGGAAATTTATAGAAGCGCAGCGACTGGGCGAACGCGTTAATTACGACCTGGAAATGATACGCGAACTGGGTTATTGCAATGGAGTAGAAAACTACTCCCGGTTTTTTGACCGGCGCGATCCTGGTAAAAGACCTTTTTGCCTGCTGGATTATTTCCCCAAAGATTTTCTATGCATTATAGATGAAAGTCACCAGACCATTCCGCAGGTCAGCGGCATGTATGGCGGCGACAGAAGCCGCAAACTGATACTGGTGGATTATGGCTTCCGGCTGCCCTCTGCCCTTGACAACCGCCCGCTGAATTTTCATGAGTTTGAAAACATGACGAACCAGACCATTTACGTTTCTGCCACACCGGGAGACTATGAGCTGGAAAAAACCGGGGGCGTGGTTATTGAACAGGTTGTGCGGCCAACCGGGTTGCTTGATCCACCCATCGAGATCCGCCCATCTGTTAACCAGATAGACGATCTGCTGGATGAAATTGACAAACGCATCAAAAAAGGCGATCGCGTATTGGTAACCACCCTAACCAAACGCATGGCGGAAGAAATGGATAAATACCTGCACCGTATCAATATCAAATCAAAATATATTCACAGCGAGGTAGACACGCTGGAAAGGGTTGAGATACTGAGGCAGCTGCGCCTCGGTGAAATTGATGTACTGGTAGGCGTAAACTTGTTGCGTGAAGGGCTCGATCTGCCCGAAGTATCGCTGGTAGCCATCCTGGATGCGGATAAAGAAGGTTTCTTACGCAATGAACGAAGCCTCACCCAAACAGCCGGTCGCGCTGCCCGCAACGTAGACGGGCTGGTTATTTTTTATGCCGATCAAATGACAGAAAGCATGCAGCGCACCATCGACGAAACCAGTCGCAGAAGAGAAAAACAAGTTGCGTACAATATTGAACATGGCATTACACCCAGAACGATTATAAAAAGCAAGGAACAGGTGTTCCAGCAAACATCGGTACTCGATATCAAAGGTTTTGATCCAAGCAATCCTTATGCGGTGACAAGCGGCCAGGGGGCCGTTACCGTAGCCGCAGAAGAAGAAGCCATATACCACACCATACCCCAAATGGAAAAAGCCATCGGCAAAATCAAAAAAGATATGGAAAAAGCCGCCCGCGACCTGGATTTTATGGAGGCCGCCCGGTTAAGGGATGAGATGTTCGGTATGCAGAAAAAACTGGAGGGAATGAAAAAAAGCTGACCGGGATTTAAGAGGATGCAAGGGATAAGAGGATGCCAGTGCTGCCCATTTCCGATTCTGCATCCAGGTAATCATTAAAATCATAATAATCCTCGTTTAATAATCATAACCATCCGCGTTCTATCATATGCAAAAGAAATTATTTCTCCTGGATGCCATGGCGTTGATATTCCGCGCCTATTATGCCCTGATCCGCAACCCGCGTGTTACCAGTAAAGGCAAGAATACCAATGCACAGTTTGGGTTCACCAATACGCTCATCGAGTTGATCAATAACCAGAAACCATCGCACATGGCGGTTTGTTTTGATACACATGCACCTACGGAAAGGCACACTGATTTTGCCGATTACAAAGCCAACCGGCAGGAGGCGCCGGAAGATCTGATGAATGCCATTCCGGATATCAAAAGAATTATACGCGGGTTTAATATACCAGTGGTGGAAGTAGACGGATATGAAGCAGACGATGTGATCGGCACACTCAGCAAAATGGCAGCGGATGTTGGCTACGAAGTTTTTATGGTAACGCCGGATAAGGATTATGGCCAGCTGGTGAGCGAAAAAGTAAAGATCTATAAGCCCGGTTACCAGGGCGGCGATGTGGAAATAATGGGCCCCCGGGAAGTGACCGAAAAATGGAATATCAAAGATGTATCCCAGGTAATAGATATACTGGGGCTGATGGGAGACGCAGTAGATAATATTCCGGGTATCGCCGGCGTGGGTGAAAAAACAGCCGCTAAATTACTGGCAGAACATGGCACCCTTGAAAAAGTGATCGAAAATGCAGACAATATCAAGGGCGCACTCGGCGAAAAAATAAGAAAAGGAAAAGATCTCGCCATCATGAGTAAGAAGCTGGCGACCATTATCATGAACGTGCCCTGCGAGTTTCACGAAGAAAATTTCAGTATCAAAGAAATTGATAAGGAAATATTGAAAGACATATTTACCGAACTGGAATTTAAAGCCATCGGCAAAAGAATTTTCGGCGATGAATTTACGCCTTTTACCGCCGCCTCGGCCTCCGCACAACCGGCAGCCATACAGACGGATCTTTTCGGGAATATTATTGAGACCCCGGGACCGGGTATAAAAATAAAGCAGGAGAATGAAGCCCCTGCAACAAAAGAAAGCAGCGGGCCGGCAGAAAAAAATATTCACAACAGTACACACGACTATGAAGCGGTGGAAGGAGACAAAGCCATTCAACAGCTGCTGGCAGTACTGATGAAACAGCCGGAGATTTGTTTTGATACCGAGACCACCGGCATAGACGCAAACGATGTGGAGATAGTAGGGATGAGTTTTTCCTGCGAAGCCGGGAAGGCATATTATGTTCCCTGCCCGCCCGAACAGGAAAAAGCGAAAGCGATCATACAGCAATTTGCGCCCCTGTTCAGCAACCCGGCTATTGTTTGGGTAGGACAGAATTTAAAGTACGATATGCTGGTGATGAAATGGTACGGGGTGGAACTGGCAGGAGATATTTTTGACACCATGCTGGCGCACTACGTTATTGAGCCGGATGGAAAGCGTGGCATGGATATTCTAAGTGCCCAATACCTGGGCTATGAGCCCGTGCACATCGAAGAACTGATAGGAAAAAAAGGCAAGGGCCAGGGGAATATGCGCGATGTGGAGCTGGAGAAAATAAAGGAATATGCATCCGAAGATGCAGACATTACCCTGCAGCTGAAACATGTTTTTACAACGCTGCTGAAGGAAAAAGAAGTAGAAAAAGTATTCCGCCAGGTAGAAAACCCCCTGGTAAAAGTGCTGGCCGCTATGGAATTTGAAGGCATCAGGGTAGACATGGATTTTCTGAACGACTATTCTAAAGAGCTTGAAAAAGAAGCGAAACAGGCAGAAGAAAATGTATACAGCCAGGCGGGCGTACGGTTTAACCTGGCATCGCCCAAACAACTGGGAGAAGTATTATTCGACAAGCTAAAGCTTGACCCAAAAGCAAAAAAGACCAAGACCGGGCAGTACGCCACGGGAGAAGATGTGTTGCTGAAGCTGGCGCACCAGAGCAAGATTGTGGAAGACATACTGGCTTTCCGGGAGCTTACCAAACTGAAATCGACCTATGTTGATGCACTACCGTTAATGGTGAACCGTAAAACCGGTCGCGTGCATACCTCTTATGCCCAGGCAGTGGCGGTAACGGGACGTCTGTCCAGCAATAATCCCAATTTGCAGAATATACCGGTGCGCACCGAGCGGGGCCGCGAAATAAGAAAAGCTTTTATTCCCCGCGACAAAGATCATGTACTGGTATCGGCCGATTACTCACAGATTGAGCTGCGGATCGTAGCCGCCATCAGCGCAGATGAAAACATGTGCGCCGCGTTTAAGACCGGCAAAGACATCCACACGGCAACTGCTGCCAAAGTTTTTAATGTGGAAGAAAAAGACGTAACCAAGGAAATGCGGTACAGGGCCAAGAGTGTAAACTTCGGTATCATTTATGGCCAGGGGGCTTTTGGATTGGCAGAAAACCTGGGTATTTCCCGCGGGGAAGCGAAAGAGATCATTGATAACTATAAAAAGCAGTTTCCGAACATCCAGCAATACATGGACAATACCATCAATTTTGCCAAAGAATTCGGTTACGTGGAAACGCTGATGGGCCGTAAAAGATGGCTCCGCGATATCAACGAGCCCAACCCTACGGTAAGAAGCTATGCAGAACGAAATGCCATTAACTCGCCTATCCAGGGTACGGCGGCAGATATGATAAAGATGGCCATGATAAAAATACATGCAGCCTTCGCCGAACATAAATTCAAATCTAAAATGCTGCTGCAGGTACACGATGAACTAATCTTTGATGCGCACAAAGATGAACTGGCCATTATTCAGCCCATTATCATCCAGTGCATGCAGACGGCGCTGCTGTTACCCAATGATGTGCCGGCCAATGCAGAAATTGGGTCGGGTGAGAACTGGCTGGTGGCGCATTAGGAGTAGCAGGGTGCAAGTATTGTATGCAAGGGATATTTCCGGTAAATTTGAGTAAACCTTCAACAAGCTTACACTTGTCGCCGACAAAATAAAAGACGGTAACATTTAAAAGAAATCAGGATCGAAAACGGGTTCCTGCGGAGCCAACCACCACCTGCCTTAATAAATATGCTTCCCCTCAAAGCCATCCTTTTCGATCTTGACGGAACACTGGCCAATACCTTGCCGCTCTGTATTGCGGCGTTCCGCCAATCGGTGGAACCGCTGATACAACGTTCCCTGTCAGACGCGGAAATCATTGCCACATTCGGGCCTTCTGAAGAAGGAACGATTATGGCACTGGCACCCCAGCACTATGAAAAGGGAGTGGCAGATTATCTCCGTTTCTACCAGGCATTGCATACCATGTGCCCGGATGCATTTGACGGCATAGCAGCCTTATTAAAAAGGCTGAAAGAGAAAAAAATACGCCTGGCCATGATAACTGGCAAGGGTAAACACAGTACGGCCATCTCGCTAAAAAAATTTGGGATGGAAGCTGATTTCGAAATAATAGAAACAGGCCTACCCTCCGGCCCGCGAAAAGCGGCAGGCATACAATCGGTACTGGATTTTTTCTCCGGTATTTCCAGGCAGGAGATGATCTATGTGGGTGATGCGCCCGGCGATATCAGCGCCAGCCGCGAAGCCGGCATCCCCATAATAGCCGCCGCTTGGGCGGAGACAGCCGAACCGAAAAAATTGACAGCATTACAGCCGGATGGAATTTTCTATACGGTCGCAGATTTTGCCCAATGGCTGGAAATCGCTACCGGTTAACCACCTAAGACCGGCAAAAGTAAACTTGCGATGCCCGATCGTGTTTTCCCCTTGCAATTGATTGGTTAATGATGCGCCCGGCAGCAATGAAGATCCCCTCTAAAGCGTTGGAAACAGATAAATTAGGCCCGGTTTTGGCAAGTTTAATCAATGGGGAGAAAAAGCTTCACATTAACAAAATCTTTAAGTAATTAGAGCAAACTTTAGGGAAGCAAATTCGTCTCATTACAGCGAGTATTTATGAACTCTATTATTTTAAATAAAATTTTCCACATGAACATCTTTTACAAAAGGTCCTGGTTATTTATCTGTACCGTGTTTTTCTTCGGTGCAGCTATTGCCCAGCAGGACTGGCCTAAGAGCATTACAGGCAATAGTGGCGAGCTGATAAAGATCTATCAGCCGCAGATAGAATCGTACGAGGGCGGTACGATAAAATCAAGATCGGCCATCTCCCTGATCCAGGATGGGAAAACGGACCCTGTTTTTGGGGCTTTTTGGTGGGATGCCAATACTGCCGATAATGGCAATGCGGTGTCCATCCAGTCTGTACAGGTGACCAATATCAAATTCCCTGATGGCGTGGATGATGCTACGACCAGTGGTATCAAAGACAAGCTGGAATCCAGCATCCCGCAGATGAACATCAGCATTTCAAAAGATGAATTGCAGAATTCATTGAACAACAGCCAGCAGCAGGAACGGCTGTCAAATAGTTTCAATAACGCGCCACCAAAGCTCATATTTGCGACCAAGCCTTCCATGCTGGTATTGATAGACGGTGAACCCAAGCTGCAGCGCAATTCAAATTATGGCGTGGATGTAGTAGTTAATTCTCCTTATACCATTGTAAAAAACAACGACGGCCGCTTCTATTTATACGGCGGTAAAAACTGGTATGCAGCAGCAGCTGCTACGGGACCCTATAGTTATGTTAGTGATATACCAGACAACCTGCAGCAGATAGAAACAGCGGTTAAGAACAGCAAAGACAATCAGAACAACGGCAATACAGGCAACAGGGGCAATAGCAGCGATGGCAATGGCGATGAAAATGCCAATGACGATGCCGGCAGTGCCGCTTCCGGCAGCAGCATACCCGGTATTATCGTGAGCACACAGCCGGCAGAATTAATACAGTCTGATGGAGAAGCCAATTTTGCGCCGATAGAGAATACCACTTTATTGTATGTAAAAAATTCTTCCAATGATATTTTTATGGATGTGAACTCGCAGCAGTATTATGTATTGCTCAGCGGACGCTGGTATAAATCATCCAATTTGAAAGGGCAATGGCAATTCATACAGGCCAGCAGTCTGCCGGCAGATTTTGCAAAAATACCCGCCGGCTCTCCCAAAGACAATGTATTGGCCAGCGTGGCAGGTACCGACCAGGCCAACGACGCAGTTACAAATGCCGCTATTCCACAAACCGCTAAAGTAGACAGGAGAACGGCCACTACAACCGTTAATTACGATGGTGATCCGCAGTTTGAAAATATAAATGGCACCCGTCTGCAGTATGCCATAAACGCTTCTGAAACAGTTTTAAAATTGAATGGTGCCTATTATGCGGTTGACAATGGCGTGTGGTTTCAAAGCAATAGCGCCAATGGACCCTGGCAGGTAAGCAGTACCCGGCCCGACGATGTTGACAGGATTCCACCCAGCTACCCGGTGTATAATTCCAAATATGTATATGTATATGA
>CAXTMV010000014.1:0-42651 GCA_964245425.1 uncultured Flavihumibacter sp.
ACAACGGGCTTATCGGTATTATGTACCTAATTAATGCGATGCGAATATATTATTTCTCTTCTATATTTATCGAAAAATTCAAATCTTTTTTTCCAACAAAATAAGGACTGTATTTTTTTAAGATTTCTTCCGGCTGGTTTTTTCCATTTATTGACAATACGCCATCCTTCATGGCTACTGCAAGATTGCCATGGTCATCCAGTTTATCTGCCTTCAGCGCATCCACCAGTTTTTTAAACTCATCTTTGGAATCATTCCCATTCATGGACTGGGTAAGATCAGTAGCTTCGTTTTTATTATCGGCTGTAATGCGCATCATAACCTTTTTCTCTTTTGCCACAGTGGTGGTGCTGGTATGATAAATTCCGGCCAGGGTAGGAGCAATCACAAGTGAAACGATCGACATAAGGATGTTCATAGAAGGGCCGGAAGTGTCTTTAAATGGATCGCCTACTGTATCGCCGGTTACGGATGCTTTATGCGGGTCGGAACCTTTGTAATAGATCTGGCCGTTGATGTCAACGCCTTTTTCAAAAGACTTCTTGGCATTGTCCCAGGCACCGCCTGCATTGTTCTGGAACATCCCCATCAGTACGCCGCTAACAGTGGCGCCGGCTAAAAATCCACCCAGTACTTCCGGACCAAATGCAAAGCCAATAATGAGCGGAGATAAAATGGTAATGGCACCCGGTAACATCATCTTCTTTATGGAAGCATCTGTAGAGATGGCTACGCATTTATCGTATTCGGGTTTACCGGTACCTTCCATAATGCCGGGAATGCTGCGGAACTGGCGGCGTACTTCTTCCACCATGGCCATGGCTGCCTCGCCTACGGCGCGGATGGCCAGGGAAGAAAAAATAAACGGTATCATACCACCTACAAATAAACCAGCCAGCACAGGTGCTTTATAAATATCAATTCCGGTGATGCCTGATATGCCCACAAAGGCGGCAAACAATGCCAGCGCGGTAAGTGCAGCAGATGCAATGGCAAATCCTTTACCGGTGGCTGCGGTGGTATTTCCTACCGCATCCAGTATATCTGTTTTTTCGCGTACATCCTTGGGCAGTTCGCTCATTTCGGCAATACCACCTGCATTGTCTGCGATGGGGCCAAAAGCGTCTATGGCCAGCTGCATGGCCGTAGTAGCCATCATACCGGCAGCGGCAATGGCAACGCCATACAGGCCCGCACACCAGAATGACATATAAATGCCGGCAGCCAGCACCAGTATGGGCAGAAAAGTACTCTCCATGCCCATGGCCAGTCCGCCAATGATATTGGTAGCATGACCGGTAGAAGACTGCCGGATGATGCTCTTCACCGGGCGCTTGCCCATGGCCGTATAATATTCGGTTATCATGCTCATCAGTGTACCCACGGCCAGGCCAACAATGATGGCGCCGTATACACCGTTCCTGGTAAAATTTTTACCGCGCAGGGTAAGGGTTTCGGGCAGCAGGTAATTGACCAGGAAATAACAGCCTACAGCTGTTAACACAATGGAACCCCAGTTACCCATGTTCAATGCCTTTTGTACCGCAGCCGTGCTGTTTCCGGCAGATTCTGCAATGCGCACAAAAAAAGTTCCGACAATAGAAAAGATAATGCCCAGTGCCGCAATCAGCATGGGTAATAAAATAGGCGATAGTCCGCCAAACGCATCTCCGTGGGCGGTTGTTTCACGACCCAGCACCATGGTGGCCAGTACGGTGGCAACATAAGAGCCAAACAAATCAGCGCCCATACCTGCCACATCACCCACGTTGTCGCCCACATTGTCTGCAATGGTAGCAGGGTTGCGCGGATCGTCTTCCGGAATGCCGGCTTCTACCTTACCTACCAGATCAGCACCTACATCGGCTGCCTTTGTATAAATACCACCACCCACCCGGGCGAACAATGCAATGGATTCGGCACCGAGCGAAAAACCGGTCAGCACTTCTATCGTCTTTTTCATCTCCTCGCTGTCAATGGCAGCGGTAGGTGCAAAAATCATTTTCAGGATAATAAACAAACCACCCAAACCCAACACCGCCAGGCCTGCTACACCCAGGCCCATTACACTACCGCCGGTAAATGAAACGGCCAGCGCTTTTGCCAGGCTGGTCCTGGCAGCCTGGGCGGTCCGTACATTGGCCTTGGTAGCGATGCGCATACCGATAAAGCCGGCCAGCGCACTGAATACAGCACCGATGACAAATGCAATGGCAATGGCCGAGCTGGAATTGGGATTCGACCAACCCATAAAACCAAGTAAGAGACCGGCAATGATAACAAAACCGGTCAGGATCCTGTATTCGGCTTTCAAAAACGCCATGGCGCCTTCTGCGATATATTTCGCAATTTCGGTCATCCTTTCATTACCTGCTTCCTGCTTAGATACCCATGCACTGCGTACGGCTGTAAACAACAGGCCAATGATGCCCATTGCCGGAACTACATAAAACAACTTGTTCATAAGCTTTTTGTTCTGTGTGTTTAATTTTCAGGGATGCAAAAATAAGGTAAAGGCCACGAAAATAATAGCTTAGGCGCTTTTTTTATATAATTGACAATTGTCAATAATAATTAATAATTCAGCAACCAGCGCCGCTTTCCCTGGTTGCGAATTACTAATTATCCGTGCTAATTAACGGCTAGTGCAGGCTATCGGCTGGTTTTTTCTTTTTCCCGAAAGGATTTAGGTTTTGCAGCAGTCCTTTGGCCGATTCGCCCGCCCTGTTTTTTCCGTCTGCAGCGCCGCTATTCTGTGCAGAATCCGTTTTACCGAACAGTTGCTTTTTCAGTTCGTCGCCTGCCGACTGCAGCGCCTGTTTCTTTATGGCGTTGATGGTATCTTTTACGGCACTGGTTACAGCCGTTTTGGTACTGTCTATCTTTGCTTTGGCAAAATCGGTGGCCTGTTGCTTCAAATCATCGGCCAGTGAACCGGCCGCCTGTTTAAGATCTGTTTTTAACACCGGGCTGGTAATGCTGCCACCCATATTCACGGTCAGGTTCACCACATCGCCCAGTTTAACGGGTACACCCTTATTATTTACCTGGCTTACTAGGTTGTTTACAAAAGCATTTCCCTGGTCGCCCATCAAAGCGCGGGGCACTTTCATATTTATTTTATAATCAAGGCGCTGGTCAAAGCCATGCATCCCGCCAATTTCCATATCAATGGTGCCCACTTTTATTTTAAAAGGTTTTACCAGCACCTTTCCATTGGCAAATTCAATATAATTCTTTACGTCTTTCAGCGAAAACGACTCCAGTTCTTTAATGTTTAGTAAGCCTGCCAGCTTTTCAACCGGCGCAAATTTTTTAAGAAATCCTTCAATCAGTAATAGGTTGCCATTGCCGGTCAGGGAAGCGAGGTCGGGCATCATATCCTCTCCCAGTGTGCCATTAAACGTTAACTGGGAACTTAGCTTGCCCGACAGGAATTTGCCCACCGGCATGAGCTTCTGAACCGTGTTGAATGCCTGGAAGGTTTTTTCCACATCAAGGCGTTGTACATCGTAGGTTAAACTGATATCGGGTTTCTTTTTGTTTGTACGGGTAGCGTAAGATCCGTTCACCGTCATACTCCCGTCCAGCAGGTTGCATTTGATATTGTTCAGGCTCACTTTTTCATCTTTTATAAGTAGTGACCCCGACAGGTTTTGCATATCCATTTTATCGTACAGCACTTTGTCTATAGCGGCGTTCACCGTAAAATCGAGATCAGCCGGTACAGCAAAAGGCGGCGATGCCGGAACTGCTTTTGCACTGGTATCCGCAGGCGTTGTACCCATCCAGTCGTTCAGGTTTACCAGGTCTGCTTTCAGGTTCAGCACGCCCACCAGCGATTGGTGTTGCAAGGCGTAGGGCAACAGGTTGTCGATACTGCCATTGGCCGTGAAATTTGTTTTTCCATAACGGCCCGACAGGTTGCTGAGGTTTATATTGCGGGGGTTAAAGCTGGCCAGGAGGGTATTCAGCTGCACACCGTCTGGATACGCTTTTGAAGCATAACGGAAATTTTCGAGGTCGATCGTTCCGGCCGCATTGAATTTTTCATATTGTTTTTTCTGAATGGCTCCCAGGGTACCGTTCACACTGATATCGGCAGTGAGCAAACCCGCCAGTTGGGTGCCGGCTTCCAGCTTTACCAGTTGGGCTACTTTAGACAGATCCAGTCTGCCTTTTGCGCCACCATCTACAAACATGTCGGAGACAGGGTTTTTAATTAATAAATGAAAATCAAAAGGATCGTTGTCCATGTCAATATGCGCCTGTGGTATGTTCACTACTGTATGATCGGTAATACCGTCAGGATTGTCAACCTTCACGGCAAAATTGATGTTCCTGACTGGTTTGGGCAGATCCGGGTATTGAAAGAATCCGTCTTTTACTTCCAGGTTCAGGTGATAAGCGGGTATCTGCCGGCTGCTATAGGTGCCATTTACAAAACCGTTAAAAAGTGCTGTACCACTGGTTTTTACGGTGGCAAAATCTTTTTGGTAAACAGCAGGTACCAGCGACAGTATATTCCTGAAATCAGTAGCGGGCGCATCATACTTAATGTCCATATTGTATACACTGTCATTGACCATCTGAAAAAAACCTTCGGTCGTCAGCTTCAGTTCATTCAATGCCACCTGGTCTGTTTTAAAACTGTATTTGTTACTGTTGTTGTTTACCTGTATATCGGCATCAATGGAGGTTTTTGTTTTGAACAGGTAGGGCACACCGCCGTAACTGAAGCTCACCGCAGCGGCGCTGGTTTTGGTATGCAGGGTAAACAGTGCGGAAGTAAAATCGCCACTGCCGGAATGGTTGAGACCGGTAATCTCGCTGCTCATATTGCTGCTGGCATCATCATAACGAATATATCCATCGCTGATGGTATAAGATTCCAGGTTCAGCTGAAAAGGCTTACTGTCTTTGGGGCTGGCGGTCGCACTGCTGTCTGGCTTTGTAATGCTCCAGTTTGCTAGGCCGTTCCTGGTTACGATGGCATGTATGCGCGGTGAAGCAATGTTAATAGAATAGACTTTGTACTCGCTGCCTTTCAGCATGCTCATGATATTCACCGCCACGTCTATGTTTTTTGCGGCAAATAAGGTGTCGGCAGCAAAGGAGCCGATGCCAATTACCTGCAGGTTTTCCAGGCCAAGGGCTACGCGTGGAAAATGTTTGAAAAAGGAAATGTCCACTGCGGCAAAATCAACTTGGGCGTTGAGGTTATTATTGATTTCTTTTTTTACAAAGGCCGTAATCTTGTCTTTAAAAATAAACGGAGCGGTAAATGCGATGACCACCAGTACCAGCAGGGTAACCAGGGTAATTTTAGCAATTTTCTTGAGCATAAGGGTTTTGTTACAGGATATTTAGTAGTAATCGGGTTTTCAATGCAATTTTAAAGGTAAACAATGAATATTCAAATGGATAAAAAAGGAACGTATAATTTTTTTATATAGTTTTAAGCCATTGTGTACCAAAAAACCACGGATTGCCAATATGACGCCAGCAAGAAAAGACCGCCTGCTTTCCGTACTCAATAAACGGCAAAACAATATTACTGTTGTGCTGGAGAATGTGTTTGACCCGCATAATATCTCGGCGGTGATGCGTACCTGCGATGCAGTGGGCATACAGGATATCTATGTGCTCAATACAAAAATAGCGAGGCACAGGAAATTCGGGCAGAAGAGCTCCTCCAGCGCAGCCAAATGGCTAACGATACACCAGTTTACCGATGCAGGGGAATGTTTTGCCGCCTTGCGGCAGCGGTACCAGCTGATCCTGACAACGCACCTGAGCAGCGATGCCATTTCATTGCATGCGCTTGATTTTACGCAATCCATTGCCCTGGTATTCGGTAACGAGCATGAGGGCGTGAGTGAAGAGATCAGGGCCCTGGCAGATGGAAATTTCATCATTCCCCAGGTAGGTATTATTAAATCACTCAACATTTCCGTAGCCTGTGCCGTTACGGTGTACGAGGCCATGCGACAAAAAAAACTGGCCGGCCATTACGACAAGCAGGGTCTTGGTACCGACCGCTACGATGCGTTGTTGCAGGAATGGGGTTTTATAAATGAATAAAAGTTGGGTTATGAAATATTTTTACGGCGTCCTGCTGCTGCTTTTACTGGCTGATGCGGTCGCCGCGCAATCTATACAGAAAATGAGTGCTGCTGCACTGAGCAGTTATATTGCCAAAAGCGAGAAGCCGCTGGTGGTTAGTTTCTGGGCCACCTGGTGTGCCTCCTGCAACGAAGAAATTCCTTATTTTATTTCCACTATCAAAGCAAAATACAAAACAAGTGTAGAGCTGTTATTGGTGAGTGTAGACATCCGCTCTTATTACCCAGACAGGATCACTTCATTTGCCAGCAAACGAAATTATGATGTGCCGCTGATTTGGTTGAACGAAACCAATGCGGATCTGTTCTGCCCGCTGATAGATCCCAAATGGAGTGGCGCCATTCCTTCTACGCTGCTGGTCAATAATAAAAAGCAATACCGCCGGTTTTATGAACGTGGTTTATCGCCTTTGCAATTCGATGCGGAATTGAAGGAGCTGACAGGAGAGTAGGCAACTGATAAGTAGTAATCACTATTGTCCGGGTAAACTTTTAATAGATTGGCCGCTGGCCGGCCGGGCGCTGGCAGCCTTTTGGATGCTGCGTTTTGCTTTGAGGAGGTAACGCAGCATTGTCAAGTGTTTCAGCCGACACATTATTCAGCTATAGAATAAAGCTGACGCAAACCGAAGGTTCAGCAACACCCGTAAAATAAAATATTTGTTGCTAAACCGAAGGTTCAGCAACGCCGTAAAAATGAAATAATATTGTTGCTAAAAGCGAGGCACCTCAAAGGCCACTGATGTCGATTTTGTCGAAAACCAGGTACCTGTATTTGATAATCGCTGAAAACCTTTGTTACAGCTGCCTATTATTGAAAAAAATTTTTTCTACCCGCACAACAATGATTATTAATTACCAAAGCGGTTTACCCTGGTAATAATCGAGGATCTTGGTTCTGAGCAGGTAATCGTATCGCCCCACAATAAGATTGGTACGGGATCTGTCGAGGTTGTTTTTGGCGATCAGGTAGTCTACCACTGTGCCAACTCCTTCCGTAAAACGCAGATCGGCTGCATGAAAGGATTCTGTATATGCCGTCACCTGATCGCTGGTAGCTTTGTAGCGATCCATGGAGGCCTGCATGTCGAAAAAATCTTTTTCGATGGATTGTTTCAATTGTATTCGGGTGGTGGTGGCATTGAATTTGGCGGTCTTATAATCTATCTTGGCCAGCGCCACCTGGTTGCGGTACCTGAAGTTATTTAAGAACGGAATGCTGATGCCCGCGCCGATATAAGTACCATAATTGTTTTTCAGCTGGTTTTCATAGGCTATTTTCTGGTTCAGGTTATCGGTGGCCAGGCTGGAGAAATTGGTACTGATGCCGCCGCTAACGCCCAGGCTGGGGTAGAGGTTGCCCTTCGCAGCCTTTATTTCCTTCTCAAAACCCTTGGTTTTCAAATCGGCCGCTTTTACCAGTGCCAATTGTTGCATGGCAATGGTATATACGCTGTCGGGCGTACCGCCATAATTCAGATCGAACTGGTCGGCGCCAATGGGCTGCACCATCATATTTTTATTATACGGAATATTCATCAGCTGTGCCAGCGTATAACGGGCCTGGTCAAGCGCATTTTGGGCATTTATATAGGCCAGTTGGTCACTGGCATACTGTCCCTTCAGATCAGACAGGTCGGAAGGTTTAATGGCACCTTCCCGGTTCATCAGGTCCAGCCGGTCTACCTGTTGCTTGGTTATATCGGCCTGTCTTTTTGCCTGCAGCAGCAGGTCTGCGTTGGTTAGCATCTGCAGGTAGGCCAGCACAATGTCGAGCATCAGCTTGTCTTTCGCTTGTTGCCAGTCGTACTTGCTGGCCTGGTAAGCGTACTGGTTCTTTTTAAGGTTGTTGAGCAGGAGAAACCCGTTAAACAGGGTTGCGTTGCTGCTCAGGCTGTAATTGGCCGTGGTTAATGCCTGGTTGATATAGCCATTGTTTACCGGGTTAATGCTGCGCCCCTGGTTCAGGTAATGGTTGATATTGCCGCCCAGTTGCGGAATAAGGTTTCCCTTTGCCTGGTTCAGGCTCACACCGGCTATATCTACGGCAAATTCTGCTTGTTTAACAGTCGGGTTATTGGCAATTCCTATTTCAACACTTTGCTGCAGGTTCAATAGATCGTAGGTGTGCACGCTGTCCTGCGCAAGGCCCAGCAATGAAATCAATACAAATCCATTCAAAAAAAATAACTTCTTCATATTCAGTAAAATCAATTTTTATTATAGCTGTTAGCTATTTGCTTTTGGTCTTTTGCCTGTTCGGATACTTGCTATTTATTACTTATCACTCAACCATCGATACGGCCATCGAGCAGGTTAATAATATGGGTGCCATAACCGGCATTTTTTTCTGAATGGGTTACCTGGATGATGGTGACACCTTCTTTGTTCAATCCCTTAAAAAGCTCCATGATCTCTTCGCCCTGTTTGGAATTAAGGTTGCCGGTAGGCTCATCTGCCAGCAATAGTTTTGGCTTGGCAATCAAAGCGCGGGCAATCCCAACAAGTTGTTGCTGACCACCTGACAACTGCGTGGGGAAAAGATCTTTTTTACCTACTATGTTAAAGCGATCCAGCATATCGGCTACCAGCGATTTCCGTTCAGAGGTTTTGATATCCTGGTAAATAAGCGGTGTTTCAATGTTTTCATATACGGTCAGTTCATCAATCAGGTGATAAGCCTGGAACACAAACCCGATATACTGCTTGTACAGGGCCGCTTTTGCTTTTTCTTTCAGCTTGTTAACCGTTTCATGTAAAAAAGTATAATCGCCCTCATCGGTATCGTCGAGCATACCAATCACATTGAGCAGGGTAGACTTACCGCTGCCCGAGGGGCCCATGATGGAAATGAACTCACCTTCTTTGATAGACAGGTTGATGTCTTTGAGCAGAAAGGTCCTGGCCCCACCTACGGTTATCCATTTTGAGATATGCTTTAATTCAATCATACATTGTTTTTTTCTTTTATACTTGCCGTGCCTGTTGTTGCTATGCCGGTTATTTCCCTTGTTTTTCAACTGCTATGCCAACAATCAAATGGTTGCCTGTTAAGGGTTTGGGCTAATAGTGTCCGGGGGGGTGTACGATAACGGACAGTTTATGTACGATAACGCATCACAGCCGCAAACCCCCTGAAGCAGCGTATGTAGCCGCCGGAAAAAGATTTACCTACCTTATCCTGACGGTCTTATACAATTATTCCTGCTGCCAGTAACCAACTTAATCATTCTTCTATTCGAACCGAATGATAAAACGATCTCTTCCAGGGGGTATGTTTATTCCGTCCGTAAGCTCTTCACCGGGTTCGCAACGGCTGCTTTTATGGCTTGCGAACTAACAGTCAGTACAGCAATCAGCACCGCGATGCCACCGGCCGTAACAAACATCCACCAGCCGATTTGGGTGCGGTAGGCAAAATCGCGCAACCAGTTGCTACCCGCCCACCAGGCCAGCGGCGAAGCTATCACAATCGCTATCAATACCAGTTTTATAAAATCGATGGACAGCACCATAGCAATACTGGTTACACTGGCACCCAATACTTTCCGGATGCCGATTTCCTTGGTTCTTTGCTGGGCGGTAAAAGCGGCCAGGCCAAAAAGCCCCAGGCAGGCAATAACAATGGCTACAATAGCGGCAGCAATAAAAATATTTCCCAATTGCTGTTCAGCTGCATATTGCCTGTTAAAGGTCTCATCAGCAAAAAAATATTCAAATGGGTTACCGGCATAATATTTATTGTAAAGCGCGTTGAGCGTGCTTATTTTTTGTGATAAACTGCCGCTGCCTGTCTGCAGGGTAAAATAGCCCGCCGAAACAGCCGGGAGAAAAACAATGGGCTCAATGGCGGTCTGGAGCGACAGGTGATGATAATCCTTTACCCCCCCAGCCACTTCATACGGTTTGCCAGCCCAAAAAATCGTTTGCCCGGTAGCCCGCTCATTTTTGGCAAAGCCCAGTTCGGCCGCCGCTCTTTCATTGAGAATGATTTTTTTTGCCTTCGACCAGCCCAGTGCCGCTTCTGCTGCGGAGAAAGCGGTTCCTTCCGCCAGCTTTATACCATAGGTATCAAAAAAATGTTCATCGGCAATAAACATATGATAGCTTTTTTTCTCGTCGCCTTTTTGCGGACCGGGCCTGGTAATACCATCCGCACTAAAATTATAACCCTTGCCGGGGATATCATTGGAGGCCGCGTATTTTTTTACGAAAGACAGTTGCGAAAGGTCATTTTTAAAAGCCAGGCTTTTTTGCAGGGTACCGGAAACAGAAGGTCCTTTAATGATCAGCAGTTGCGTTAAGTTGAGCCCGAGATCAGTTGTTTTCATGTATTGCAGCTGCCGGTACAATATCATGGTAGAGATGATGAATACCAACGAGATCGTAAACTGGAAAACCACCAGGCCCTGGCGAAATGAAATACCGCTTTTTCGACTGGCTATTTTTCCCCGGATGGCGATGGCCGGTTTAAAAGAACTCAATACAAACGCCACATACCCGCCAGACAACAATGACCCGGTCAAAATAAAGATACAGGTATCCAGCCAGAACCAGCCATGGTTCAATATACCCAGCGACAAGGCCTTGCCCGTAAATATATTGAAGAGGTTTTGCAAGAGCTGCACCAGCACAAATGAAATGCAGACGCTGAAAAGCGTAATCACAAATGTTTCTGTCAGGTACTGCAGGCTAAGCTGCGTACGGCTGGCGCCCATTACTTTTCGTACGCCGGTTTCCTTTGCCCGCTTCATTGCCTGTACGGTTGACAGGTTAATATAGTTTACCCAGGCAATCAGCAGTATCAGCATTGAGATGGCCAGCAACATCACCACCAGTTTCAGGTTGCCAAAAGTCTGGTAAGGATAACTAAATGCCGGTGCCAGGTGCAGTTCGCTGAAAGGTTGTAACACCACTTCGTTATCTGCGGTGCTTGGCTGCATAGCATGAACCAGGCGGTTTATTTCAGCAGCGAGTGTGCCGGGGTCCTGCCCTTTTTTAGCAACCAGGTAGCCGTTTACAAAACCGTTGTCGAGCGTTGCGGGATCGGCCCAGTCGTTCCCGTCGCGGCCGGCAGCAGATTCAAGTGTATTAAGCGATAATAAGATATTGGGATTGAGATCAGACTGCCCGGCCATACTTTTAAAAACCCCGGCAATGGTATAATCAACGGTTCCAAACTGGTTGCTGATGGTAACAGTCTTGCCGGATACCGCCGTACTGCCAAACATTTGCAGGGCTTTTGTTTCAGTTAATACCAGGGTATGGGGTTTGTTCAGCGAAGCCGTTCCCGCCACCATGGGAAAAGAAAAGACCTCCAGGAAATTGCTGTCTGCAAAACAAATATTCTCTTCGCGAAAGGTTTTCAGCTCATGGGTATTATTGTCTGTAAAGCTAACCACCCCGCTGCCAATATCGTCGCTGATGCGCACCAGCGATTCAATACCCGCCACCTTGCTTTTAATAACCGGAATGAAGCCGGGCGGCAGGTAAACATCGTGCCGGCCTTTTTTATCAAGCGTACCCATGCGGTAGAGGCTGGCAAAATTTTTATGAAAGCGGTTGGTATTCCACTCTGCGGCCACATATTCAAAAATGAGCAGAAATACTGCGATGCCTACAGCGAGGCCGGCTATATTGATGGCCGTAAAGGTTTTATTACGCAGCAGGTTGCGCATGGCAACGGTGAAGTAGTTCTTTAACATGATAATTTATTTCTGATGTAATGATGGTGGTATCTGGTGTGGCGATGTCTGATTTGCGCAGTCTGAAAAAAAGAATCAGGCTTCAGCCATTTGTTTATTCCGTCCTTAGATTTTTTACCGGGTTGGCCATAGCGGCTTTAATGGCTTTTACACTAACGGTAACAAAGGCGATCAGAACGGCAATGGCGCCGGCCAGCGCAAATATCCACCAGTTAATGGTTGTGCGGTAAGCAAAATCCTGCAGCCATTTATAGGTAGCCAGCCATGCCAGCGGGGTGGCAATCACCACGGCTATCAATACAAGTTTCAACAGATCCCTTGCCAGCAGCAACACAATGCTGTTTACACTTCCGCCCAGCACTTTACGAATACCGATTTCTTTTTTTCTTTGTTCGGCGGTAAAAGTAATCAGTCCAAACAACCCCAGGCAGGCGATGGAGATAGCCAGCACGGTAAAGATCAGCAACAGGTTGCCCTGTATTTTTTCTGATGCATATTGTCTTGCAAAATGCTGGTCAAGGAATGCATATTCAAAGGGATTGGCCGCGTCGAATTTTTTGTAGACAGCAGCGGTATAGGCCAGGGCGGCTTTTGTGTTGGCGGCACTGATGCGCACATACAGGTTGTCCTTGTCGTTCACAGCGGGTGGCAGCTGCAATATCAGCGGCTCAATTTTATGTTGCAGGGAATAGATATTAAAGTCTTTCACCACACCGGCGATTTCATACCCCCTGGGCTGATGAAGCGAATCGAACCCCAGGTATATTTTTTTGCCGACCGGGTTTTTCCAGCCTGCCTCTTTTGCCAGTGTTTCATTTACTATTACCACGTTGTCTTTATCGGTGAGCATGGCAGTAGAAAAATTTCTGCCTGCCATCATCTTAATTTGCAATGCGGGGATAAAATCTTCATCTGCCTGCAGCAGGTTGGCCTTGTTCGATTTTTTTACGGATACACCGTCCGGTTCAATGTCATAGTCGTGCGAACCAATATTGTTATCGCCGATGGGGTTGCCAGCAGCCGCCACGCTTTCTACCAGCGGATTTTGCAACAATTCTTGTTTGAGAGCGGGAATATTCTTACGTATCTCGTGGCCCAAATGAAAAGTGATTACCTGGTCTTTGTTAAAACCCATGTCTTTTTTTGATATGTACTGCAGCTGTAACCAGATAACTGCTGTGCCTGCGATCATCGCAATCGTGATCACAAACTGGAACACCACCAGGCCCTGCCGGAATAACAGGTTGCCACGGTGGCTGCCGGCTTGCCCCTTCAGGGAAGGTATCAGCCGGAAGCCGGATAAGAACAACGCAGGGTATAAGCCGCTAAGGCATCCTGCCAGTAAAGAAAAGGCAACCAGGAATACGATGCTCTGCCAAACACCAAAATGCCAAACCGCCAGGTCTTTGCCAACAAAATGCTGAAAGGCCGGCATGCACAGGTTGAGCAGGGCGATGGCCAGGCCTGCTGCAATAAAAGTGATCAATACCGATTCCGATAAAAACATCAATACCAATTGGCCCCGGCGCGAACCGTTTACCTTACGCACCCCAATCTCTTTTACCCGCAGCGAAGAACGCGCGGTGGACAAATTCATATAATTGATAGAAGCAATGATGAGGATCAGGATGGCCACCAGCGAAAAAATAGTAATATACCCGATATTGCCGTTGGCACCGATTTCATAATCCAGGTTGGAGTGCAGGTGAATGGAGCGCAATGGTTGCAGCTCCATCTGGTAAGACGCTTCTCCTATAGAGGCCTTCAGGTATTTGTTAAAAAATGGCGGCAGCTTGGCAACCAGTTGATCGACACCTGTTTTTTCTTTCAGCAAAATATAAGTATACAGGTTCGAATTTCCCCAGCTGTTGCCCATATCTGCCGGCATGGCGCGCAGGGCGCTAAAACCAATATGCGAGGTAGCAGGCACATCTTCTATTACGGCAGTCACTTTTGTGCTGTTATCATTGCCAAAACTGATCACTTTATCCAGCGCCAGTGCCGCATCACCAAATATTTTTTTGGCCAGGCTTTGTGTCAGCACAATATTTTCTGGCTTGCTAAGCGCCGTACGGGCATCCCCATATAAAAAATGATAGCTGAACAGGGCGAATACAGTGCTGTCTGCAAAGAATATATCACCTACCTGTAAACGCTGATTTTCGTAAGTAATGGTACCGCCGCCTTCTGCATCCAGTCGCAGGGTGGCTTCAATTTCGGGGTATTCGTTTTTTAAAGCAGCTGCCATCGGCGGCGGCGTTACGGCCAGGTTAAAATGGCCACCGGGCCAGGTGGCATGTTGCGCCACCCGGTAAACGCGATCGGCGTTTACATGCCAGTTGTCGTAACTCAGCTCATTGGCCACATACAGGGTAATCATCCAGCAGGTAGCCAGGCCTACTGCCAGGCCACCGATATTGATCAGGGAAAAGATCTTATTCCTTTTAAGGTTGCGAAAAGCGACGATGAAGTAGTTCTTGATCATGTTATTCAGCCTTTAATGGGCAAACAGTAAAGTCAACTGCCGTGCCACTACACAAATTACTGAATAACAAGTATTAATAAAATTCTCTTCGCAGGGTTGTACGATACTGAACAGGGGGATGTCCGGATACGTACAGAAAAAAATTGACTGGTTGCTGGCGGAATGATGTCTGAGCCCCTGTAAGAAATTCAAAAATCAAAAGTAGACATTCAATCCAACGGATCTTGGTCGTTTGTCACATTCACTGCATTTGTCACGTTTATCACTCCGTTCTCAGCGATTTTACCGGGTTGGCCAATGCTGCTTTTACAGACTGAAAGCCCACGGTCAGTAATGAAATAACCATGCACAACAGGCCGGCCACTGCAAATACCCACCATTGTATGCTTTCATGATAGGGATAGTCCTGCAGCCATTTGTTCATGATGAACCAGGCAACAGGCGTAGCTATCAGCAGGGATACAATGACCAGTTGCAAGAATTCTTTCGAGAGCAGGCTCGTAATGCTGATAACACTGGCGCCCAAAACCTTGCGCACCCCAATTTCCTTGACGCGGCTGGTGGCCATATAGGCTGCCAGCCCAAACAGGCCCAGGCAGGAAATCAGTATGGTAAGCCCGGCAAACACTGCTATTAAAGTGGCAGTTCTTTGTGTATCCTCAAATTTATGCGCATATTCTTCATCCAGGAAATGGTATTCAAAAGGGTATTGGGGATTATAGGCTTTGAAAATTTTCTCTACCGCGGCCATATTCTTTGCAGTGCTGTTGGCGGCATTCAGTTTTATATTGACGACATTAAAATAATTCCTGCCCCCGAAAATAACCATGGGGTAAGTAGGGTCGTAGGGAGAACGCAAAATAAAATCTTTGATAACACCCACTACATGCCATGTTTTGCCATCGTTTTTTACCAACTGCCCGATTGGGTTATTGAAATGCATCGCCTTAACGGCCGATTCATTTAATAATAAAGCGGTGGAATCCGTGGGGAATTCGGCCAGGTTCATATCTCGGCCCGCTACCAGGCGAAGGCCAGCGGTCTTTGCAAGACCTTCGTCTTCAGAAAAAACATCAAAAAGGGTTTTGTCGCCCGGAGCTTTTCCTTCCCATAAAAGCCCCCAGGTATCACTCCAGCTTTCGGTAAGCGGAGACCCGGTTTTTGTAACGGCAATGGCTGCGCCTGAAGCAAGCAGCTCCTTTTTTACCAGTGGATATTTTTTATCCAGGTCACCGGTCAGGAAATGATAGACCAGTTGCCCGCGTTCGTAACCAATTTCCCTGGCTTGTGCATATTTCATCTGCTGCGTTACAATAAGGGTGCATACGATGAGTATAATGGCAAAACTGAATTGTACCACCACCAGTACCTTGCGCGGGTTGATAAACCGGTGAGCCTTTTTGAAACTTCCTTTCAATACTTTCACAGGTTGAAAAGAAGATAAAAAGAAAGCAGGGTAGGTACCGGCCAGTGCACCCGTTACCAGTATAAACAACACTGCCAGCAGCCAGAAATAGCCATTGTTGTAAGGCACCAGCAATTTTTTTGCTGCCAGCACTTCAAACAGGGGCAGGCTTAACTGTACCAGCAGCAGGGCTAGTGCAGCGGAGAGAAAGGAAAGAAAAACAGATTCGCCCAGAAATTGACTTACCAGCGAACCGCGGCCGGCGCCCACCACTTTACGGATACCAACTTCTTTTGCGCGTTTTTCACTGCGGGCCGTGCTAAGGTTCATGAAATTGATGCAGGCAATCAGCAGTATAAATGCGGCAATGGTTGCAAAAGTGACGATGATGCCGATGCGGCCACCGCTTACTTTTCCGTTTTCAAAATTTGAATACAAATGCAATTTGCTGATGGAATACAGGAAAACTTCCTGCTGCTCTTCTCCATTGGAATGAATTTTGGTGATGTTTTTTATTTGGTTGTTAAAGGCATCCACTGAAACACCTGGTTGCAACTGCACATAAGTATTTACCGAATTGTTTCCCCAGTATGCATCATCCCGCCCCAGTTTGGTAAGGTAGCTCCAGGGCATCATAAATTCAAAATCGAACTGTGTATTGGGTGGCAGATCTTTCAGCACGCCGGCAACAGTAAAATTATCCTGGTCAATCTTCAGTATTTTCCCCAGCGCTGCTGAAGTGCCAAACATCTTGATGGCCATTTTTTCTGTAACCACCACATTGTACACACTACCCAGTGCTGTTTGTGCATTACCCTGTGCCAGGGGAAAACTGAACATGGTTAAAAAAGACGGGTCTGTAAAAATTCCTTTGCTGGATACCTTTTTGTCTCCCATGCTGGTCACAAACCACTGGTAGTTGGTTCTTGTCATATTGGCCACCTGCGGATAACTTAATTGTAAAGTAGTGCCCAGTATTTTTGGCGTGGCATTCCAGCATTCCAGCTTGTTATTGGCAATACCGCGGTTCCATGCCTGGTACAGGGTGACTTTGTTTTTATGAAACTGGTCGTAACTAATCTCATTTTGTATCCACAGCAGGATCAGGATGGCACTCCCCATGCCAATGGCGAGCCCGGCAATATTAATAGCGGAGAACCCTTTATTCCGCAACAGGTTCCGAAACGCGATGTTGAAATAACTTTTTAGCATAGCGAAAATGTCTGATGTCTGATATAATGATGCCTGATTTCTTTGCCTGGACTATATTTGTCACATTTACCACTTCACATTTATTACATTCCTCACTCTGTTCGCAATGATTTTACCGGGTTGGCAATGCCTGCTTTTAATGCATGAAACCCTACCGTGCACAAAGCTATTGCCAGGGCACAAAGACCGGCAGCAGCAAAAACCCATGCCTGTATATGTATCCGGTAAGCAAAGTCCTGTAACCACTGCTGTGCTGCATACCAGGCCAGGGGCGATGCAATCAGCACGGCAATGATGACCAGTTGCAAGAATTCTTTCGATACCAGCAAGGTAATATTGGCCAGGCTGGCCCCCAGCACTTTGCGAATGCCGATTTCCCTGGTGCGCTGCACCGTGGCATATGCCGCCAGGGCAAACAAGCCCATACAGGCCAGTAAAATGACAATGCCGGAAAAGGCGGTGAACAATTGTGCGCTGTGCTGCTCTGTTATATAGAGCGCATTGTAATCATCATCCAGGAACCGGTATTCAAAAGGCCGGTGTTTGATCCGGTCGTTCCACAAGCCCTGTAAAAAATGAATGCCTGCAGCTGTATTGCCGCCTTGGAGTTTTACATAGATTTCCTGTGTCTGGGCGGTATCGGGAAACAGCACCATATCGCCCACCGGCTCATGAAGCGAAGAATAATTAAAGTCCTTTACAACGGCTTTTACAGTGCCGGGTGCGCCTTTATACATGGTTTTTCCAATGGCTGTTTCGGGTGTCCAGCCCAGGTCACGCGCCGCTTTTTCATTCAGGATATAAGCGCGGCGATAATTTGTATAATTGTTGGAAGTGTCCATCAGGGCCAAATCGCTCTGGGTAAAATCTGTACCGGCGATAATATGCATGCCCATTGTTTTGATG
Organism: uncultured Flavihumibacter sp.; assembly: GCA_964245425.1. Classification (GTDB taxonomy): domain Bacteria; phylum Bacteroidota; class Bacteroidia; order Chitinophagales; family Chitinophagaceae; genus JACMLD01. The sequence continues at coordinate 17,839 of CAXTMV010000014.1, forward strand.
AAATCGAGTTGCACGGGCATAGCGTTAACGGGTATTTTCTTTTGCCCTGTGCTGGTGGCATCTGCGCTGGCATAGTCGCCCCATCTTACAAAAACCGGTGTCTCATAAGCGCCGCTGACACTTTTTACCAGCGGGCTTGCCTCCATTACATTTTTTATTGCGGAGTACTGGGCCCTGATCCTGGCATCAATGGGCAGTACCAGCACCTGGTCTTTATTATAGCCGATATCTTTACGCTTTATAAATGATAGCTGCTGAAGTATAATGATGGTGCCAATCATTAAAAAAACAGACACTACAAACTGGAATACAATCAGGGTCTTGCGAAGACCTCCACCGGCAGTGGAGAGACGCAGGCCCGATTTTAAAATATTGGTCAGCCGCGTATTGGATAAAACCAATGCCGGGTAAGCGCCTGATACAAGACTGATTAGCACGCCGAATAGCAACAGGCAGGAAAGCGGCAGCGGCTGAAACAGATCTGCCGGTAAAAACGACTTGCCGGAAATGCTGTTGAAAACAGGCAATAACGCAACGCAAACGCCCATCGACAAAACAAGGGAGGCAAAAACAAGTAATCCTGCCTCCCCGATAAACTGCCCAAACAGTTGCTGTCTCCGCGCGCCCAGCACTTTACGGATACCAATCTCTATACTCCGGGCCGATGATTGAGCAATGGCAAGGTTGGTATAATTAACACAGGCAATAATCAGAATGAGGAGTGCCACGATGCCCAATACATAGATGTACATGATATTGGCAGCCGGCTCCAGCCCGCTGAGCGAGGAATGCAGATGAACGTTCAACAGTGGCTCCAGGTGAAAAATCAGGTATTCATTACCCTCTGCCGCATAATCTTTTTTCATATCCGGCGACTGCATATAGGCGATTTCCTGCTGTTCCAGCAAAGGGATGGAAGCGGTTGGCTGCAGCAACAGGTAAGTGACATAATTGGCCTCACTCCATTTTTCTTCTTTTGCTACCGGCATGGTAGAAAAAGACACTACCATATTGTATTGCAGTTGGGAATTGGCCGGCACGTCTGCACAGACGCCGGTAATTTCGCAGTCGCGCGAACCAATGTGCAGGGTTTTGCCTACTGCCGCTTCATTGCCAAAGTATTTCCTGGCGGTATTTTCGGTGATAACTACTTTATTAGGCGCATCCAGAACCCGGCTGGCATTGCCCCGCAACAGCTGAAAAGAGAATATCCTGAAAAAATCAGCATCAGCAAACAAGATGTTTCTTTCATCAAATTGCTGTACAGTACCTGCGGAAACAATCAACGAATATTTTATGGTTCTGGTAAATGCTTCCACTGCTGGGAAAACCCTTTTCAGTTGCGGACCCACTTTTGTGCCGGTCTCTGCGTAGGTTGTGATTTTATTGCCTCCATTGCGTTCTGTTGTTACGCGCACCATCCGGCGGGCATTCTCATTAAACCGATCGTAACCCAATTCATGGGTAATGTATAAGCCAATCAATATACAGCTGGCCAGGCCAATGGTGAGCCCGGTAATATTCACAAAAGAATACAGCTTGTTCTTGGTAAGCTTGCGGAAAGCGATTTTGATATAATTTTTTAACATAGAAAATATGTTTGATGTCTGATTTCGCTGCTCCTGTATTGTTGCGACAAGAGCATTGCTTATGGTTTTCAGTCGGTCGTTATTTTCAAAATGGCGAAATCGCCTGCTGAATTATTTCCGGTCCAAAACCCTATCATCCCGTCTCTTCGGTTGTTCAGCAGCGTTACAACAAGGCTGGGCAGTGGATTATTATTTACGTACACGCTCAGCCGCATTTTTTTTATAACGATGCGTGCAAAACCGGTTGCCTCAAAGGTATTTTTCAACAGTTATGCCAATAAAAGAACCGTTCAGGGCAAAGGACTTGCCAGCAGGCAACGCTTGAAAGTGTACGGAAACGTACACATGGTGTGCGGTAACGGACGAATGATAACCATTCAACAGTAAAAATTCAACATATAAAACTGCCGTATGTCAATTTTTCAGCTTTTTCACATTTCCGCATGCCTATTCCGTTCGCAGGCTTTTTACCGGATTGGCAATAGCAGCCCTGATGGCCTGGAAACTGATGGTTAATAAGGCGATGAGTGCTGCAATGGATCCCGCCAGGGCAAATATCCACCAGGCCATATCTGTTCGGTACACAAAGTTTTGCAGCCAGGTATGCATGCCCCACCAGGCCAATGGAAAGGCCAGTACCGCGGCAATCGCAATCAGTCGGAGAAAGTCTTTTGATAACATTGCAACAATACTTCCCATATTGGCACCCAATATTTTGCGGATGCTGATTTCCCTGACCCTTAACTGGGTGGCAAAAGCAGCCAGTCCGAGCAGACCCATACAGGCAATAAAAATGGCCAATATAGAAAAGATGGTAAAGATGCGTTGAAGGGTCTGTTCTGCCTGGTATTGATTGGCCAGGCTCCGATCCAGGAACTCATAATGAAAGGGATGCGACGGCACAAACTGGCTCCATTTTCTTTCTATGCTGTTGAGTGCGCCGGCAAAATTGTCCGCTTTGATCCGGACGGCTGTAACGGGTGAAATATTTCCGAATTTACTTGCATTGGCAAATACCAGCGGTTCTATTTGCTGGTGCAGCGACTGGTAATGAAAATCTTTTATAACGCCCACCACCGTATAAAAATTCGGCGCGCCGCCGGGCCCGTTAAAGAATGCTGTTGTGGTGGTTAAGCGGGCCCCTATCGGGTTCTTCAGGCCGAGTTCAGTGACTGCTTTTTCATTTAGCACAACAGCAAGGGAATCGGTTAAAAATGCCTTTGAAAAAAAGCGGCCTTCCTTTACCCGGATATCCAGCAGGGAAGCAAATGCGTCGTCAACAATAACCCCTCTTCCCGTCATGGATTCTTTTGATCCCTCCGCCTGGAAACTAATACCAAAAAAACCATTTTGCCCGGGAAGCGAAGTGGCACCGCTGGTATTTTCTACACCCGATATACCGGCCAGTTCATTTTTAAATGCCTGTGTTTGATTGGCCAGCAGGTTGGTATTCCGGATTTCAATGATATGATCTTTTTTGAAACCAAGTTTATCGCCCAGCACATACTGCATTTGCCTGTTCACCACCAGGGTGCAGATAATTAGTATGACGGAGATGGAGAACTGAAAAACAACCAGGCCGTTGCGCAGCAACATTCCATATTTATTGGAAGTAAACCTGCCCTTGAGCACCAGGATGGGTTTAAAGGAAGACAATACAAAAGCAGGGTAGAGGCCCGCCACCAGCCCGGTAAGCAACGCAAACAGGAGCAGCAACGCTGTTTTCGCAGGCGTAAAAAAATAAGTAAGCTGCAGGTGCTTCCCCGATACCTTATTAAATAACGGTAACAGCAGTGCTGCCAGTACGGCTGCCACCAGTATCCCCATCAGGCTTACCAGCACCGATTCCAGCAGGAACTGGGTCATCAGTGATTTTTTTTCAGAACCGAATGTTTTCCGGATGCCTACTTCTTTGGCGCGTTCTACAGAACGCGCGGTGGAAAGATTGATAAAATTGATGCAGGCGATAACCAAAATGAAAATGGCAATCACGGAAAAAACGTACACGGCACGGAGGCTGCCATTGGGCTTCAGCTCCGCTTCCAGGTCAGAGCTAAGATGAATCCTGGTAAGCGGTTGCAGGTAATAGTGATAACCGTTTCCGGCCTGCAGGAACTTCTCATAGGTCATGTTAAAGTTCTTGCCTATTTCAGTAGACACATATTTATCTACGATGTGCGGCAGTTTAGCTTCCAGCGCAGCAGGCGTAGTGCCGCCATTCAGCAACAGGTAAGTGTGCGCGGCAAAACTGGTATAATTGTTTGCACCGGTAAAGGGAAAACTGGTGGCCGACAACAGCATATCAAAACCAAAATGAGCATTTTCAGGCCAGTCCTGGCACACACCTGTTACTACAAAATGCTGTTCATTGCCCAATGTCATCGATTTGCCCATGGCATTAGCGGCATCGCCAAAATATTTTCTGGCCGTTGTGGCCGTAAGAACAGCGGTATTGGGTTTTTGCAAAGCGGTAGCAGCATCCCCCGATAAAAACTGCGGAGAAAAAACAGCTGAGAAATTAGAATCGGCCAGCAATACATTTTTTTCCTCGAATTGCTGATCGCCTATTTTTACCGGCAGGCTGCCATTACCCAGAAAATCGAACAAACGGGTACATTGTAGCACTTCGGGATATTCATGCTGCACCGCCTGCCCAACCGAGGAAGGAATCATTGCATAGGACGTAGAACGACCGGGATATTTTCTTTCCAGCACCAGCCGGTATACCTGGCCGGCGTTTTTATTAAAAGCATCATAGCCCAGTTCGCTTTCAATAAATAAAACAATGAGCAGGCAGGCCGCCATACCTGTTGCAAGCCCCAACACGTTTATCAGGGTATATGTTTTGCGTTTCAGCAGGCTGCGCAAGGCCACTTTTAGATAGTTTCGGAACATATGGAAATGGATGATGTCTGATTGTATGATGTCTGGTGTTGATGAGTGGTATTGGCATTGTTAGCAATGGCGTTTTCACATGTATCCCATTTCCACAGCAGCACATTTATTCTACGCTGCCCGTAAAGACCTTAGCGGGCTGGCAACAGCGGCTTTGATGGCCGGGAACCCAATTGTTATTAAGGTAATAAGAATTACGGATAAACCCGCTATTAAAAATACAGCCGGTCCTATACTTATTCGGTAGGCAAAACTTTGCAGGGTTACCACGCAAGTGGAAAAGCCATGAGCAGGGCCAGAAGCACCCGTTTCAGGAAACCGGCGGACAGGAGGTATTCGAATGGTAGCTTGATTATTCAGTTCGCAGTGATTTCGCCGGGTTCTTCATGGCCGCTTTTACCGCCTGGAAACTGATCGTAGCCAATGCTACCAGCAGGGCAAACATGCCAGCCATTCCGAACATCCACCAGCTGATGGAAATGCGATAGGCAAAATCCTGCAGCCACCTGTTCATGGTCCACCAGGCAATCGGCGAGGCAAACAAGATGGCCAGGGCCACCAGTTTGATAAAATCTTTTGACAGCAGGGCCATAATGCCTGTTACCGTTGCGCCCAGTACTTTCCGGATACCAATCTCCTTGGTGCGGTGCGCTGCTTCAAAAGCTGCCAGGCTAAAAAGGCCCAGTGCTGAAATAAAAATAGCCACACCGGCAAAAACAAATACCAGGAAAGAGGTTTGCAGATCTTGTTTGTACATCGCATTAAACGTGTCGTCCATGAAATTGTATTCCAGCGGAATGCCGGGTATTAGTTTCTTCCAGGTTTGTTGTACAGCTGCCAGCCCGGCCGCAGCATTACCCGCATTGGTTCTAACCGCAAACTGGTTCCTGAAACCAGGTCGGTTGAACACCACCAGCGGACCCATCTTTTCGTGCATGCTTTTATAAGTAAAATCTTTTACTACACCAATGATCTGACCGGTATCACCTTTGAAGATGAAGGTTTTGCCCACTGCCGGCCCTGGCATCCCAAAATCCCTGACCGCTGTTTCATTCAAAATAAATACGTGGTTGATGGCATCGTCCTGGCGGAACCAACGCCCTTCTTTCATCTGCAGCTGCATGGTTTTCTGAAAATCCGCGTCGGCCGAAAGTTGGGCAATTTTTGGCTTATAGCTCGTATCGTGCCCCTGCCAGTCGGCACATTCTGTACAAGCACTGCCAATATGTACGGCGGGTTGGTTGGAGGTAGTAACAGATTCAATACTGCTTTGCGAAAGCAGGTCCTGCTTAATGGCCTGCATCAGCAATGGGCGGTCTGCGTTGCCGGCGGCTGCCGCGGGCAGGTAAAATGATATTATTTGCGAGCGGTTATACCCAGGATCTGTTTTTTGTATATAATGCATTTGCCGGTAAATAATAATGGTACCCGTAATCAGCACAACAGAGATGGTGAATTGCATGATCACCAGGCTTTTTCTGAAGACAATGTCTTTTACTTTCAATACCGTAACACCCCTGAATACCTGTAAAGGTTTGAATGAAGACAGGAGCAATGCCGGGTAGATGCTGTTCAGCACCAGCGCCGCCAGCAGGGTAGTGCCCAGTACTTTCCAAAGACCCGCCGATCGGAAAGGCAGTGTAAATATTTTGCCGGTCAGCTCATTAAAGACCGGCAGGCAGAGCTGCGTCAGCAATAAAGTGATGGAAAGGGAAAGGACACTGATCAATACGGATTCTGCAATGAATTGAAAAAAAAGATCCAGGCGGCGGGCACCCGTAATCTTGCGGATGCTGACTTCTTTGGCCCGCAGGCTGGCTTTGGCGGTGGTGAGGTTTACATAATTAATACAGGCAATCAGCAACAGCAGGAAACCGAGAAAAGAAAAAATATAAACGGTATGGCGATTGCCATGTACAAAATCCGAATTCTGTATTTCGGTATCAAAATGGAGATCCTTCAGGGCGATCATATCTGTTGGGGCAGCGTGTTCTCCGCCTGCTTTCTGTTTGCGTACGGCAGATATTTTCTTTGCAAGCGCTCCTGCATGGCTGCCTGCCTTTGTTTTTATGAAGGTGATATAATTATCGTTGTCCCATTGCTCATCGTTGGCGCGTATCTGCGGGTTGGTAAGCAATGCCGAAACCGGCATAAAGGCCTTGTACTGGAAACTGGAGTTGGTGGCAGCATCGGGTACCACGCCGCTGACGGTGTAGTCCGTGCTGTCAATATGGATACGCTGCCCTACGGCATTGTTGTTGCCAAAGTATTTTTTGGCTTCCGATCTTGACAGTATAATGCTGAAGGGGTTTTCATTGAAGCCGGTAGCGCTGCCGGCATCGAACCGGTAATGAAAAATGCTGAACCAGTCGTTGTCAACATAGGCGCAGTCTTTTCCATAAAACAGGGTGCCGTTTATACTGAACACCGGCAGGTTGTTGGTATATAATCTTGTTGCCTTTTCTATTTCGGGTAATGCTGTTTTAATGGCAGGCGCCAATAGCAGGGGAGTAGTTTCCCATACCCAGCCGGTATTGGGTACGCGGGTCGTTAGCCGGTAAATGTCATCGCTGTCTGGATAATTATCGAAGCTGGTTTCATTCCGTACCCAAAGCAATATTAATACGGCAGCCGTCATACCGACCGACAGGCCCGTAATGTTTATCAGGCTGGTGATTTTGTTCTTCCGGATGCTGCGCCAGGCTGACCTGAAATAGGTGTTGAACATTGTTGGTATCATTCAAAAGTTAACATTCATCATTCAAAAAACTGCGGCCTTCATAATTCCTGGATCAGGGCTTCGGAGGTCAACCCTAGCACATCTTTATTCTGTCCGCAGTGATTTTACCGGGTTGGCCAGTGCAGCCCGAATGGCTTTTGCACTTACGGTGCCCAGTGCAATCAATAATGCGCTGGCGCCTGCTGCCACAAATGTCCACCAGCTGATGGTGACCCGGTAAGCAAAATCCTGCAGCCATTGGTGCATGGCCCACCACGACAATGGGAAGGCGATGACACAACCAATTAATACCAGTTGCAGGAATTCTTTCGACAGCATTTGTGTTACCTGCGTTACGCTGGCGCCTAATACTTTGCGGATGCCGATTTCTTTGGAGCGTTGTTCTGCTGTATAGGTGGCCAGGCCAAACAATCCCATGCAGGCAACAAAGATGGTCAACACCGCAAAAATGGTCAGGATGGTACCTGTTTTTTGCTCAGCCGAATAGGTTTTGTTGTAGAGCTCATCCATAAAATCATAAATGAAAGGCTCGTCTGTATTAAATGCTTTCCATTGTTGCTGCATACTGGCCAGCAGTCCTGCCATATCCTGCGTTTTTACTTTTACTATCAATCCCTGTTCAGGCGCCAGCACCATCAGCAATGGTGTAATGGCTTCGTGCAGCGAGCGAAAATGAAAATCTTTTACCACGCCCACTACTGTATACACATAATTATTTCCCCGGTCGCTGTTCTGCCTTACAATCTTTTGGCCAATGGCATTATTACCCCAGCCAAATGCATGGGCAGCGGTTTCATTGATCAGCATGGCAGAAGAATCTGTTGTAAAAGCCGGTGAAAAGTTTCTGCCGGCCGCCATTTGTATGCCAAGGGTAGGTATGTATTGCTCATCGATTTTATACTCCAGGGTTTTCATTATCTGGTTGTCTTTACCAAGGGGATAAGCAAGCGAATTGTTGCTATTGGTAGGGCCTGCGGGGCGGTAACCGGATGCGGTAATATTTGCCACGCGACTGTCTTTCAGTAATTGTTCCTTGAAGATGCGTTCATTGTTTCCGAGTGCATAGGAATTAGACAATACCAGCAACTGGTCTTTATCGTAACCCAGTTTGGTATGCTGAATAAAATTCATTTGCTGGTAGACCACCAAGGTGCCGGTTATCAGGCTGACTGAAATAAAGAACTGGAAAACCACCAGGCTGCTGCGCAGTCCGATGGTTCGGGTACCTGCATTGAATTTGCCTTTCAGGGTGGCGATGGGTTTAAAAGCGGAAAGAACAAAGGCGGGGTAAATGCCGGCCAGCAAACCCACCAGCAGGCCGAGGCCTGCCAGCGCTGCCAGTGCATTCAGGTGGAACCCCAGCTGCAGCTGTTTACCGGAGAGCTGGTTAAAGGCCGGCAATGCCAGTTGCACCAGCACAGCTGCCAGCAGCACAGCAATAGCGGTAACCAGCACAGATTCCAGTAAGAACTGCTGTACCAGGGCGGTTTTACCTGAGCCCATTACTTTACGGATGCCAATCTCTTTGGCTCTTTTGGAACCACCCGCGGTGGAGAGGTTCACAAAATTGATACTGGCGATCAGCAGCATAAAAAGGGCGATAGCGCCGAATATATAGATGTATTTTATATCGCCCGGCGCTTCCAGTTCGGTGCCGGTTACAGCATTTAAGTGTATGGAGGTAAGGGGTTGAAACGCAAAACCCAGTTCATTGCCTTTGGTACGAAACTGCTCGAGGCTCATGCCCATGGCCTGTTGTATCTGTGGGCCCATGTACTTGGTTACCATGCCAGGCAGCTTGGCTTCCAGTTTTGTATAATCAGTTCCTTTTTTCAGGAGCAGGTAGGTGTAATAACCAGAAATCATCCAGCTGGGGTCATTGGCCTGGTTAATGGTTTGCAGGGAGCAAAACATATCTGCATGAAAATGGGCATTGGGGGGTATTTTTTCTATTACGCCGGTTACTTTAAACAGTCCACTGCCATTATAGCCAAGTACCCGGCCCATTGGTTCTTCGTTGCCAAAATACAGCGTTGCCAATTCTTTTGTAATTACAATACTGTTGGGTTGTAACAAGGCCGTTGCCGGATCTCCTTTGATAAATGGAATGGAAAAAACTCTGAAGAAATTGGCATCAACAAAAAATGAACGGGCGTCTTTGTATGTCTTCTGGTTAAAAACCACTTTGGGATAGCCATCCTGTTTAAGCCGGGTTGCTTCTTCCACTTCGGGATAATCGCTTTTTAATGCATGGGCCACCGGCGGCATGATATGTGATTCGTTTATTTTGCCACCATTTATACTGGCTTTAAATACTACCCGCACAATCCGGTCGGCATTCGCATTAAAACGATCATAGCTTAGCTCATCCTGCACAAAAAGCATAATCACAAAGCAAACGGCGATGCCGATGGCCAGTCCGGCTATGTTGATAAAAGAAAACGCCTTGTTCTTTTTTAGGTTCCTCCAGGCTATTTTAAAATAATTGCGTATCATATATCCAGGTCTGTTTTAGAAGGTTTTTTCTGCCAGTTGTGCTGGTGCTTTTCCTGTTGTATCCATTTTTCCCATATGACTGCCTGTTCAATCTCCGTTCTCCTATACCAGGCAATAAAACCAATATCAGTTCAGCAGATCGGCAACCGTTGCACAATTTTTTAGAGGGTTCCATTTACCAGGTTTACAGCGCCGGTCTCTGTGACGCGAAATACGGGCGGACGGTTACATCCTACCGCTAACAGCCATATCATACAAGCAGACCAGCAGCAAAGTTCCAACACTGTGCCAATGATACAACCTTTTGTGGTATTGGGTTCCACCGTGGGTGCCTATACAAAACTGTCCGGAAACGTACAGTGGGTGTACGCTTACGGACGAGACTAAGTTGTTAACCTGTAAATGGGATAAATGAATGATGGCTGATGTTGGATGTTGGAATGTTGAGATTGATGGTAGTCTTCCGTGGCAAGTGTACATCCCAACATCAACAATCACTGGCACATTTGCCACCTTAGCACATGGTTCATTCCGTTCGCAAAGATTCTACCGGGTTGGCAGCGGCAGCTTTATAGGTACGGATCACCAGGATGATCAAGGCCATGATAAACATGATGGCACCCCCCGATACAAATACCCACCAGCTGAGCGTTGTCTTATACGCAAAATCCTGTAGCCATTTACCGGCGCCCCACCAGGCAATGGGTACTGCAATAACAAAGGCAATCAGCACCAGTTTTAAAAAATCTTTTGACAACAAAGCAACCAACTGCACAACGCTGGCGCCGATTACTTTCCGGATGCCGATTTCTTTGGTGCGCTGGTTGGTAATGTAAATAACCAGCCCCAGCAGGCCCAGGCAACTGATAATGATGGCGAGGCCGGTGGCCCAGCGCAGCAGGCTGGAAATATGCTTTTCCGCTGTATAATAGTTGGCGATGCTATCGTCCAGGAAACTGTAAGTAAACTCATCTTCCGGGTAAACGTCTTTCCAGGTTTTTTCAATTTTGGCAATGGCTGATTTCCAGCTGGTGCCGGCAGCATTTTGTGGTTGCAGCGCAATATTAAAACAGCGGGCTTGTTTCTGGTTACAGGTCAGCGCCAGCGGCTTGATGCGTTCGTGCAGGGATCGCTGGTGAAAATCGGCCGCTACGCCGGTAACAGGCACCTGGTGATCATTCCATTCAATGGTTTTACCAATGACTTGCCTGGGATCTGTAAAACCCAGTATTTTGGCGTAGGTGTCGTTGATAATAAGACTTCTCGACGTGTCGCTGTATTCCAGGTTGCTGCCCGCCAATAATTTCATTTTATACAAAGCCAGGAAACTGGTGTCGATCATCTTCAGCTGCACATCCGTTTCGATCTCTTTTTTACCGTCCTTGTATTTCATGCTGCTCGACCAGGTATTGCTGGAAGTAGGCGGGGTGTTCGACATACTAATCATAGCAATCTCCGGGATCTTTTTCAGTTTATCCAGCAATACCGGCTTCAGGCTGGCATTGGCCTTGTAGCTGCTGGTGAAATACAGGATGGCATCTTTTTTAAAACCCAGGTCTTTGGTTAAAGAATAGCTGATTTGTTTGCTTACCAGCAGGGTGGCAATAATAAAGACCTGGGCTATCACAAATTGTGAGATGGTAAGGGTCTTTCGTAAAAAAACACTCCTGGTATTGCCGGTTTGGCTGCCGGACTGGTTCTTCAAAACCAGTACTGGCTTAAAACCGGATAGTATCATGGCCGGGTAAAGGCCAGACAAAAAAGTTACTATTACCACCAACAGCAGCAAAAAGAGGAGTATCCCCGGCTGGTGGATAATATTAAAATGCAAGCCTTCCGGTATAAAATCGGCAAACACTTTTAGCAGCAAAGGGGTCATACCAATCGAAAGCAGGGTAGCCATACCTGTTATAACGAATGTCTCGCTCAGGAACTGCGCCATTAATTGTTGTTTGGAGCTGCCGAGGGTTTTCCGGATGCCGATTTCTTTTGCCCGCTGGGCAGACTGCGCCGTGGTAAGGTTAATAAAATTGATACACCCTAACAGCAGCAGGAATGCCGCCACTGCCAGCAAGCCATAGAGGGTGGGTTTGTGCGCCGTGCGATCGCCCAGGCTGCCGTAATTGGAATTGAAATGAATATCGCTCAGCTGCTGCAGTGGAAAACTGGTAGAATCCTTGTTGTTTTCATTATCGTTTTTTTTGCTGTATTTATGGTACAATGCAAACAGCCTGTGTTCAACGGCCACAGCAGGCGTGCCGTCAGATAATTTTACCAGCAGCTGCGATGATGAAGTTGTATTGTCCCATTGATCCCAATCCTCCGGCTTCAGCCGGGTATTTTCCAGGGTTGCCCTCGACAGGAAAATGGCGAATATAAAATCGGTGTTTTGCGGAATGTCTTTTACCACACCGGTTACGGTGGTTCTCACCGTGTCATTGATATAAAGGTCCTGGCCAATAACCTGCGTAGCAGACAAGCGGGGAAAATATAGCTTCGCCCTCGACTCCGTTAAGACTACCTGGTAGGGTTGCTGTAAAGCCACTTGCATGGATCCGGCCAGCCAGTTGTAATTGATCAGTTTAAAATAAGCCTGGTCTGCAAACACCATATTGTGTTGCTTTTTAAACACCCTGGGTTGATCAATATGACCTGCTTCCGGCACCGATATCTTTGTATCATCATCCGCCGTACGCAGCGGCACCACCAGTTCTATGCCCGTGGCTTCTTTCCGCAGGGCATTTGCCATGGGGTAAGTGACGCCTGAATTATGAAAAGCCTCACCCGAGAAACGAAATTCAGATACTACGCGGTAGATCCGGCTGCTGTCTTTGTGAAATTTGTCGAAACTGAAATCGTACTGTACGATCAGGTAAATGACCAATGCTGCACTGATGCCGACCGACAGCCCAAATATATTTATCAGCGAAAAAAGCCTGCTGCGGTACAAGGTTCTAAAAGCAACCTGGAAATAGTTCTTTAGCATGATGAGGGATTTCTGATTGATTGGGTGATTTGGCCTTCGAACACCTAAAATTACTTTCTGTTTAAATGGATGCGAACTTCCTGCCCCTAATCTAATTTAAAAAACGGTCATATTCACCTTTTAGGGTTTACTCCGACTTCAACGACTTCACCGGGCTTACCAGCCCTGCTTTGATGGCCTGGAAAGCAATGGTTACGCCCGCAATGATCACGGATGCCGCAATGGCGATAATAAATATGCCCGCATGGATGGGTACCTGGTAAGCAAAGTTCTGCAACCAATTGTGCATGACATAATAGCCCAGCGGCGCAGCAATTAAAAAAGCCAGGGCAATCAGCAGGGCAAATTCCTTCGAAAACAACAATACAATACTGCCCAGCGACGCGCCCAGCACTTTTCGGATGCCTACTTCTTTTGTTCTTTGCGCAGCGGCAAATGCCACCAGCCCATATAAGCCCAGGCAGCCAATCAGGATGGCAATGCCGGCAAATAACCTGAAGGCGGTATATTGTTTTTCTTCCTGCCGGTACCAATGCGCTATATGTTCATCCAGGAACTCATAACGGAACAATTCATCCGGAAACAAAGCAGACCAGTCGCTGTTTATTCTGGCAATCGTAGACTGCATACCTGCGGGTTGCAGTTTTATACAGGCATTATAAAAACTGCGCGACCGGTACAGCAGGGCGCAGGGCCTTCTTTTTTTATGTTTCGATTCACTCTGGAAATCCTGTACCACGCCCGTTACCGCCGTATACCACCCGTTTATCATTATATGCTTACCAATCATTTGTTGCGGACGGGTGATATTCAATTTCTGCATCAGGGTTTCATTGATCACGGCCTGGTGCGTGGTATCGGAACTGTCTTTCCGGGCAATGGGTTCGCCTGCCAGCATATTCAGTTTGAACATCCCCGTATATTTTTCATCCACGAATTTCATTTCGGTTACATCACCTTTGTTTATTCCCATTTCAGGTGAGCTGAAATCTGTATATGAACTGTTGTACGCCGGTGCACCCGACGCAAAGCTGAATTCTTTTACGCCCGGGTTGCTGGCCAGCTGCTGCCTGAAGGTCTCTCTTTTTTCCCGCGCCGGTATGTTCACGGAAATAACCGCATCCTTGTCGAAACCCAAATCGCGGTTCTTGAAAAAATCCATCTGGTAAGCCACCACCAGTGTGCCTACTATCATCATTTGCGAAATAGAGAATTGTACAACGACGAGTATCTTGCGCAGGTTCAATCTGCCGGCCGGCACAGCGGCCTGGTTTTTCAAGGACTGCACCGGGTTAAAAGCTGATTGAACAAAGGCCGGGTACAGGCCGGCCAGCAGAACCATTACTATGCCGACAGCCAGTATAAGGCCAAGCGCACCCGGGGCGGCCAGTTGCCGCAGGTTAATGCGGATATCCAGCCATTCTGCCAGCTGAGGTAAAAATAAGGCGATGATGGTCATCGCCAGCGCCAGTGCAATGACTACCATCAGCGTGGTTTCTTCCAGGAACTGGCCTACCAGTTGCGACCGGCTAGAGCCCAATACTTTCCTGACACCTATTTCGCGGGCACGGCGGATGGCCTGTGCAGTAGCCAGGTTGATAAAATTGATACAGGCAATGATGATAATGAAAACAGCAATGGCAGTGAGCGCCCAATAGCTGTCTTTAGAAGTAGTAGGGGCCACATCGCTGTTCAGGTACCGCTGGTCGAAATGAATATCGCGCAAGGGTTGCAGGGGCAGCCTGGCGCCTTTTGCAATATCTTCTCCCCAATGAGAAGCGATGAATGCGGGCATTCGTTTATGCAGGTTTTCTATGTCGAACCCAGGCGGCACAAGGATATACGTATTTCCACCTGCGATGGCATAGAATTGATTCATCATTCCTTTTACCTCGTTGGCTACCGTCTCAAAAGACACCAGGAAGTTGAAGGGAAAGCTGGTATTGCCGGGCAAATCTTTTATTACACCGGTTACTTTCAGGCTGAATTGATTGTCGAGATTGATCACCTGTCCCATCGCATCCTTATCGCCAAAATATTTCCTGGCCAGGGTTTGCGTAAGCACAGCAGTATTCGGCTCTGCCAGTGCGGTAGCCGGGTTGCCACTCAGCCATTCATAATCGAAGATCTTCGGGAAGGCAGCGTCTGCATAGGCGTAACTTTTTTCCCTGTAACGGGTTTGCCCGATCGTGATCATGCCTTCTTGCTGGTGCCAGACCTGCGATACCTGCTCCAGTTCAGGAAAACTGGTGCGCAGGGCAGGGGCGATGGCCATGGAAACGCTGGGGTTAAAATCAATTGCGTTTAAGGTAACCCGGTAGATCCGGTCGGCCTTTTTATGAAAACCATCGTAGCCCAGTTCATACTGCACCACCAGGAAAATAATAATACAGGAGGCGATGCCCAGGGCCAGGCCCAGTACATTGAGCGTGCTGTACATCTTGTATCTTCCAAGCGCGCGCCAGGCGGTTTTAAAATAATTCTTTATCATGATCAGATATTGTTTTAATGTTCCCTTTCTATTTTAAGATTTGGTAATTACTGTTGTCCGAATAAAATAATTTTTTCAATTATAGACAGGTGCATCAAGTATTTTCATTAATTCTCAAATTCCGCGGCTTGGTTTTCTACAAATGGACATCAGTGGCCTTTGAGATGCCTCGGCTTTGCGTCAGCTTTATTCTACAGCTGGATAATATGTCGGCTGAAACACTTGACAATGCTGAGTTGACTCCTCAAAGCAAAACGCAGCATCGAAAAGGCTGCGAGCGCCCGGCCGGCCCGAGGCCAATCTATTAAAAGTTTATCCTAACAACAGTAAAACCTCCATCCAAAATCTGCCATGTTTCATCATTCCGATCGCAGCGAATGCACTGGGTTGGCCAGTGCCGCCCGGATGGCCTGGAAACTGACTGTAACAATGGTAATGACAATCGCTACTGCCCCGGTTGCTATGAATACGAGCGGCGTAATAGTTATGCGATAAGTATATTTTTGCAGCCATTGCTGCAAAAAGTACCAGGCTACCGGCGAAGCCAGCACGCAACTGATGGCTACTAATTTTATGAAGTCTTTCGACAACATCAACCAAACCTGCGGAACAGAGGCTCCCAGCACTTTACGAATGCCGATTTCCTTATTGCGCTGCTCCGCCATATAGGCTGCCAACCCGAACAGGCCCAGGCAGGAAATAAAAACAGCCAATGTTGCAAACAAGCCCGACAGTTTTCCTATCAGCGTCTCCATTTCAAATTTAGCGGCATATATATCATCTGTAAAATGATACAGGTAAGGATAAGAGGGGTTATACCCGCCGAATATTTTTGTTAGTTTTTCAATGGCTGCATGGGTATTTACGGTGGCAGCCAACCGATAGGTAATAATATTGGACCAGCCCGGCGAATAGATGAAAATAGTTGGCTCGGGTGCCGCAAAAGGCGAATTCATAAGCGCGTTCTTTACTACGCCAATTACATGCACGGTCTGCGGAACATCGTGCCAAGTAATGGCCTGGTTAAGCGGTTGTTTATACCGCATACGCTCTACAGCTGCCTCATTCAGGATGACCGTCAGCGAGTCTGCGCCTTCATTACCGGTAAAGTTCCGTCCTTCTTTGATTTCCATGCCCATCGTCTTAAAATAATCTGCATCGCACACACCTACCGTGGCAAGGCCAAGTGATTCATTCGGTTGTTTGCCTTCCCAATTGTCGATCCGCTGCCGGGCCCAGATATCCGTTACCGGGCTCGATGATTTGGTAACGGCCGACACCAGCCCGCTCTGCAGCAAATCATTTTTAAGAGCGGTATAGTGGTTGTTTAAGTCGCCGCTGGCATCCGTCATCAGCAAACGGTTACTATTATATCCCGTGCCCCGGTCTTTTGCATGTTGTACCTGCTGGTACACGATCACGGTTCCGATGATCAATGCGATGGAACAGGTAAACTGCAGCACCACCAGCACCTTGCGCGACAGGGTAGCAGCCCGTCCTGTCTGGATGGTACCTTTCAGTACTTTTATAGGGTTAAAGGAAGAAAGATAAAATGCCGGTCGGCTGCCGGCCAGCAGGCCGGTAAAAACAATATAACTCAGCATGCAGATCCAGAAAAGACTATGGCTGTAAGGAATCCGCACAAGCGTTTTGGTAAGGGTATTAAAAGCAGGGAGTGCCAGTTGTACCAGTAAAACAGCAACCAGGCCCGCCACAAAACTCATCAGCACCGATTCTACCAGGAACTGCAGTACCAGGTCTTTGCGCCGCGAGCCTATTGTTTTGCGGATGCCCACCTCGCGCGCTCTTTTCTCTGAACGGGCGGTGGACAGGTTCATAAAATTAATACAAGCGATCAGCAGAACCAGCAGGCCGGTGATACCAAACATTTTTACATAATCTATAAAGCCACCCGACTGCAGGCCGTTGCTGAATTCGTTGTATAGATGCCAATCCTGCATCGGCTGGAACATCACTTCCAGCTGTGCCGCTGCAAAATCTTCCGGATCATATAATTTCATTATTTGCTTCAGCTTCGGTTCTACCCGGCTGTAAGCTGTTGTAGCCTCCAGCGCCACAAAGGTTTGGTAAGAATTATTACGCCAGTTACCCGCGGTTTGTTTTACCCAGTCGTATTGCTCGTAATAACTAAACGGAACAATAAAGCTGAACTGCAGGGTAGAATTGGCAGGCACATCTGCTAACACAGCGGTCACTTTCAAATCGTGGCTATTGTCGATGCGGACCAATTTGTTCATCGGGTCTTCATTGCCAAACAGCGCTTTGGCAGTAGAAGCCGTTAAGACAATTGAATAGGTTGATTGCAGCGCGGCATCTGCATTGCCCTGCAAAAAAGGGTATTGAAATATTTTCAGGAAATCGGCGCCCGCCATGGCCCCGCCGGGATATATCTTTTTTTCTCCCACTACCAGTGAATGGGCACCCATCCAGTCGGTCTGGGCCACATATTTCACCCCGGGTATATCTTTTTTCAGGGCGGCTGCCAATGGCAGGGGTGTTGCCAGCCCTATGGCAGGTACCCCATTTTCATTGTACCGTATACGGGCTGTATAAACATGCTGGTAACCGGGCAGAAACCGATCGTATGAGACCTGGTAATACACCCAAAGACCAATTAGGAGCGCAACAGCCATACCCGCCGACAGACCGGCTATGTTAATGAAACTGTACCCTTTACTCCTGGTGATGTTCCGCCACGCGATTTTGAGATAATTTTTTAGCATTGTCAAATTTTATGTCTGATACCTGATGTGTTGATGCCTGATGTCTTTTGTTTGGAATACAAGATCCCAACAGCAGGCATCAGCCATCTTTACTCTGTTCGCAACGACTTTACCGGGTTGGAAATGGCTGTACGAATGGTTTGCACACTTAATGTGAGGAGGGCTATCGACAGCATGGCCAGCCCGCTGAGCACAAATACCCACCAGCTCATATCAGTTTTATATGCATAGTCCTGTAACCATTTAAAGATTGTCCACCAGGCCAATGGAGCAGCAATAACAAAAGCCAGTAATACTAGGCGCACAAAATCTTTTGAAAGGATGGTTACAATATTGGCTGCGGAGGCACCTAAAATTTTTCGGATACCGATTTCCTTGGTGCGAATATTGGTGGTATAGATAACAAGTCCCAGCAAGCCGAGACAGCTTATGAAGACAGCCAGTCCGGTGGCCCAGGCCAGCAGGCTGGCGGTATGTTGCTCCGATTCATAGAATTTTGCGATATTCTCATCCACAAACTGGTAATTGAAATCCTCCGCGGGGTACAACTGTTTATAGGCGGCCTGCACCTGTGCAATGGTTTTTGTCCAGGCGCCACCACCCGCATTGGGCTGTAACTTGATATGAAAAGTAGACCCGTTGCCGCCACCAAACACCAGCGCATTGATTTCGCCGCGCATGGAAATGTCGTGGTAATCCTTTACCACGCCTACTATGGGTGCAAATTTGTTATTCCATTTCAACTGCTGGCCGATGGCATCGCGCGGCTGCTGAAAGCCCAGCGCGCGGGCATATTTTTCATTGATGATAAATTCTTTGATGGTGTCGCTGGGCAATACATTTCTACCCGCCAGCAGTGGTATCTGGTAAACGTGCAGGAAGGCGGTGTCGCCCCACCTGATCTGCACATTCAGGTTGGGATGTATTTCTTCTTTGCCATCAAAATAAGATATATTAACGTAGGCAACACCGTTACCGGCAGGGGCCATAAAACCGGTACTGGCTGCTGCTACACCAGGCATGGATCGGATACTGGCCAGCAACTGTTGGCCATGTGCCTTCACTGAATCGCGCGGCAGCTCAAAAGTGAAAACAGCGTCTTTATTAAACCCGATATCTGCATTGAGCGAAAAATTGATCTGTTTGCTTACCATTACCGTAGCGATAACAAAGAATTGGGCAATCACAAACTGCGATACCGTCAGTGTCTTTCTTATCCAGGCGCCGCGGGTGGAAGTATTATCCGGAAAAGACTGGTTTTTTAAAACCAATACCGGTTTATAGCCGGCCAGTACCAGCGCGGGGTATATGCCTGATAAAAAACTAACCACTACCACCAGCAGCAGCAGAAACAAGGCAATGGATGGCTGGCGGCGCAGATCAAAATTAAGTCCTTCCGGAATAAAATTTTTGAACATTCCCAGCAGAACCGGCGCCAATACCACCGAAAGCAGGGTAGCGATAAGCGTAATAAAAAAGGTTTCGCCTAAAAATTGTGCTACCAGCTGCGGCTTTGAACTACCCATGGTTTTGCGAATGCCAATTTCCTTTGCACGGCGGGATGCCTGCGCGGTAGCGAGGTTGATAAAATTGATACAACCCAGCAATAACAGGAAACCGCCAATGACCAGTAACCCGGCAAGGGTAGACCGGCTGGCAATCTTAACCTGGTTAAAAGCTGCATATAACTGGTTAAAATGGATATCGCTCAATGGCTGCAGGTGAATCCGTAAATAATTATTGGCATCTTTTGAAGCGCTTTTATTGTATTTATTCAGCAATGTGTTCAACCGGGCTTCGGCATTTGCTGCCGTAACATCCTTTGATAATTTGGTATACAGCAGTGAATAGGCCATCCAGTCGTCCCATACATCCATCATAAAATTGTGCTGGAGGTTGGTTTTGGCAATGGTAGAAAAAGAGATAAATTCTGCCGACCGGAAATTAGTCTGGTCCTGCAGGTCTTTTACAACACCCGAAACAGTTGTGCGCAGGTCGTCGTTGTAAACGATTTGTTTACCTATGATGTCTGCAACGGGCGTATTGGGGAAATAAGCCGTTGCACGGCTTTCCGTCAGTACCACGCTAAAAGGATTTTTCAGGGCGGTCTGCGATGAACCGGCTATCCATTGGTAGGGCAGCAGCTGAAAATACTCCGGATTGGTAAAAGCCACGAAGGGTTGTTTTTTATAAACAACCGGATGGGCATTCTCTCTTTCAATGGAGATTTTTGCATTGCCATCTCCCTGGAAACTCATAACAGGCACCGTTAGTTCAACACCGGTCATTTCATTGGCCATGGCCGTGCTTAGTGGCGCCAGTACGCCGGCAGAATGACCTTCCTGGCCATTGAATTTTGCATCCAGCACTACGCGGTAGATCCTGCCCGCATCTTTTTCAAATGTATCATAGCTGCTTTCATAATGAACAATCAGGAAGATTACCAGCGAGGCACTGATGCCAATGGCCAGCCCCAGCACATTGATAAAAGAGAATGTTTTGTTCCGCCAGAGATTGCGAAAGGCTGTCGTAAAATAGTTTTTGATCATGTTATATGGTTGTGTCTAATTTTGCAGTTGAGTGATTGCGCGATTTTGTGATTTTCCCATTGTCTGTTAAACGCCATCCCAACATCCAGCCTCCCAACATCAGCCATTTGCGCTATTCCGTTCTAAGCGATTTCACCGGGTTGGCCAGCGCCGCTTTTACGGCGCGGTATCCGACGGTTATCCAGGCAATCAGTAATGAAGAGAGTATGGCGAGCAGGAATATCTCCAGGCCAATGTGAATATGATAAGCAAAACTCTGTAGCCATCCGTTCATAAAATACCAGGCGGCCGGTACGGCAATCAGGAAAGCGACACTGATTAACAGGGTGAATTCTTTGGAGAACATAATAACAATACTGCCAATACTGGCGCCCAGCACTTTCCTGATGCCCACTTCTTTTGTCTTTTGCACCGCCATAAATGATACCAGCCCATAAAGCCCGAGGCAGGAGATAAAGATGGCTATGCCCGCAAATATTTTATACAGTAAAGACAATTGTGTTTCCTGCCGGTAAAATCTTTCAATGGTATCTTCCGAAAAATGGCTGTTAAAAGCATATTCCGGGTAAGTCTGCTGCCATAATTGCTGTACCTGCGCCACGGTTTGGGCCAGGTGGGTCGTTTGCATTTTTACCGCCATCGTATAATAGTCTTTCCGGTGGCTGGTAATGGCCAGCGGCTTAATTTCTTCGCGCAGCGAATTGGCTTTGAAATCTTTTACCACGCCTACCACCGGCAGCCAGGGGCTGCTGCCCATCCGCATCATTTTACCGATGGCTTTCTGTGGATCGGTGATACCTACTTTTTTAAGCAGGGTTTCATTTACTACCATTTCACGCATGGTATCGCTGGGCTGGTACCAACGGCCCGCCAGCAAGTGCAGGCCAAAGGTTTTCAGGTAGTCTTCGTCGGCATATTTAAAAAACACCGGAAAGTCTTCATCCTGCCGGTGATCAAATGCAAAATTGGAAGCCCAGTTATTATCGGAAGAGGCTTCGTCGCTGGCAAAAGAAATGTTTGTAATGCCGGAATGCTGCAGCAAAGCCTGTTTTAAGGGTAGCATGCGGGCAATATTGGCACTGTCGGCAGATACCGGCAATACCATCACCGCTTCCCGGTTAAAACCGAGATCAGCATGACGTACAAAATTCATCTGGCCAACGGCCACAATGGTGCCAATGATCAGCATTTGTGAAATGGAAAACTGTGTCACCACCAATATCCTTCTCAGCGAAACACCCCCAATACTCGCAGCGGTGATCTTGCTTTTCAAGGCAAGTGCCGGTGTAAAACCAGACAGTACCATGGAAGGATAAATGCCCGACAGTAGGGTAACCAGCACCAGTACCAACAATAAAAACAGGCTGCTGCCCTTGCTGAAAAGTGCGATGCTGTCAGGCACACTGGCTACCTGCGAAAGAAAAGGCATCGCCAGTTTTGCCAGCGATGCGGCGAGCAGAACGGATAATAGTACAATCAAAAATGTTTCACCCATTACCTGGGCTACCAGTTGTACGCGGCTGCTGCCAAGTACTTTGCGGATACCTACTTCCCTGCTGCGGCCCACCGCCTGGGCGGTTGACAGGTTAATAAAATTGATGGAGGCCATAATAATGATCAGCACGCCGATCAGCGCCAGTGTCAGCAAAATGGTTTTACTGCTGCTGTGATCGCCCATGGTGCCATACCGGTAATCAAAATGCATTTCCTTTAATGGCTGAAACAGGTTGATCCGCTGGTTGCCACCCCTGTTTTCCGGGTAGTGTTTTTTTATAAAACTGTTCAGTTGTGGTTGCAGGCTGGCAATCGTTGTATGCGCCGGCAGTAACACATATACCTGGTAGTTGCTGCTGAGCGAGCCCCACTCTTTACTGTATCCGTATTTGTCACCGTATTGTTTCAGCGTCTCATGCGAGATAAATATTTTCAACGGAAAATCAGAATTCTGGGGGGCATCTTCCACCACACCGGTAACGGCCAGCAACACCGTATTATCAAGCTTTATGAATTTTCCGGTGGCCTGCTTCCAGTCTGCGAAATATTTTACGGCCGTTGACCTGTCCAAAATCACCGTGCCCGGGTTGTTCAGTGATTGCGCGGTGCCACGCAGCCATTTTGTATTGAATATGCTGAAATAAGCGGGTTCGGTAAAGGCGACGCCTTTGTCTTCCAGTATCTTTTTGCTGGCGGCCATATCTGCATTCGGGTTATCCCCCAGAATGGTGAACTGGCTGCCGTTGGCGCCATTTACCGCGGTTATTTTTTCCAGTTGCGGGAAATCCACTCTCAATGCCTCCAGCGCAGGGGCCGGTACGCCCGGATTTTGGTCCATACTGGCATCGCCGTGTTTTGTTTGCGTTACCACGCGGTAAATACGGTCGTAATTGTTTTGGAAACGGTCGTATCCCCATTCAAATTGCACTACAACAAAGATGAGCAGGCAGGCGGAAATACCGATTGCCAGCCCGGATATGTTAATAGCCGCATATACTTTGTGTTTTGCCAGGTTCCTGAATGCGATCTTGAAATAATTCTTTAGCATGCTTTATAATTTATTGCGATGTCTGATGTAATGATGGCTGGTTGTTCCCCAACCCTAGGCCACAAAAAATCAACCATCAGACATCCCAGGATTAACCAATTTATTGCGCCTTCAACGGTAGATCAAATCTCAAAATCTAAAATGAGACATTGTATGTGCCTCTTTTCTTACGCAGTTCGTAACAACTATACGGGGTTGGCTGCTGCGGCCTTTCATGGATTGATGGAGAGAAATATTTTTTTGTGCGGTTACGGAAAAACGGGCAAGTCCTGCTGATACAGAGAAGAATGCTTTCATATCCATTATGTTGTTATTGTAAAATGGGTAAACCAGCGCACTGGCTGGTCGGCTAATTTTGTGCCTTTTTCTAATGGCGTGATTTGCAATAGAGTAAGAAAAAGGTACATACGAAAGAGTTCGTTTACGATACAACAACTGTCCGCTTTCGATACAAACAGCCATGAGCTATAAGCGAATAGCGGGTATATTTGCAGCTGGTACCAAAAAAACGACATGAAAGCAGTGATCATCGGCGGGGGAATTATGGGTTTGAGCGCAGCCTTTTACCTGAATCAGTCTGGCTGGGAAGTAACGGTATTGGACAAAGAAGACTTTCTCAATAATTGTTCGTATGGCAATGCAGGGTATGTCTGTCCCAGCCATTTTATCCCTATGGCCACACCGGGCATTGTAAAACAGGGATTAAAATGGATGTTTAATTCAAAGAGTCCTTTTTATGTACAACCCCGTTTGAATGGTGCGCTGATCGACTGGGGCCTAAAATTTATGCGCAGCGCCACACCCGAAAAAGTGGCTGCTGCAGCCATCCCGCTGAGAGACATCGCCATCATCAGCCAGCGTGAATATGAGCAATGGGCAGGCATTCCTTCCTTTAATTTTTCGTACGAGCACAAAGGACTGCTGGAAATATTTCAAACCCAAGCGGTAGCCGAACACGCAAGGCATACGGTTGAAAAAGGAAAGGAACTCGGGCTTGATGTAGACCTGTTAAGCTTTGATCAACTACAGCAACTGGAACCGCAGCTGACCATCAATGGCATCGGCGCCATTTTTTTTAAATGCGATGCGCACCTCTATCCCAATAAATTAATGATCGGCCTGATAGCACTGCTACAACAGCGCGGGGTAAAGCTGGTGCCAAAAGAAGAAGTCGTGAATTTTGAGCGGCAGGCGGGAACGGTCAGAAAAGTAATAACCACCCGGCAGGCATACGACGCGGATGCGGTGGTGATTGCTACCGGTTCCTGGAGCCGCGAAGTGGCTGCTTTATTGCAAACCAGGATACCGCTGGTGCCGGGACGCGGCTATTCTGTTACGCTGGAAGATTCGCCCTACAAAATAAATCACCCGGCCATCCTGGTGGAAGGCAGAACAGCTGTAACACCCATGGACGGTAACAAGATCAGGTTTGGCGGCACCATGGAGATAACGGCTACCACCACAGCGCCGCGCATGAACCGTGTGCAGGGTATCCTGGATGCTGTAAAACGCTTTTTTCCCGAATACCATATTCCCCTGCCGGCGGCAGACAAGATCTGGTTTGGGTACCGGCCTTGTTCTGCAGATGGATTGCCTTATATTGGACGGGTAAAAAAATGGAACAACGTGGTAGTGGCCACCGGTCATTCCATGCTGGGATTAAGCCTTGGCGCCGGTACGGGCAAACTGGTAGGCGAGATCATGAATGAACAGCCACCGAGTATGGATATGACACCGTTTACAGTGGAACGTTTTGACTAAGCAATTATCAAATGGTCATT
>CAXTMV010000015.1:0-41875 GCA_964245425.1 uncultured Flavihumibacter sp.
TTGGAAGGCGTTAGCTTTAATGTTTTTTTAATAAAGCATGCCGTTTGTAAAAAATTATTTAAATGGTTAAAACAAAGTATAAAAGTTCTTCAATCAATTATTATATTTGGAAAATAAATAAGGATAGCTAATTTTGCAATCCTTGCTTTTAAGCAACGAGACATAACCCTATTTCTTAACGCATTTAAATGTCTATTTAAAATGCCAGTAAAAATGAGACTCCAGCGTCATGGGTCTAAAAAAAGGCCATTATACTTTATAGTAGTGGCAGATGCCCGCGCTCCCAGAGATGGTAAATTCATCTCCAAGATCGGTACGTATAACCCGTTAACCGTTCCTTCCACCATTCAGTTAGATCGTCAGCGTGCTTTAGACTGGCTGCACAAAGGTGCACAGCCCACAGACACCGTACGCCGTATCCTTTCTTTTAAAGGGGTATTGTACCTGAAACATTTGCTGCGTGGTGTTAAACTTGGTTTGTTTGATGATGTAACTGCCATGACAAAATTTGAAGTATGGCACAAAGAGCATGAAGCCCAGATCCTGAAACGCCAGGAAGAAAACCGCCGTTCTAACCCGCGTGGTGGCAGAAGGCCGCAGGGTGCAGGTAATCGTCGTCCTTCAGAAAGAAAGCCGGCAGAAGGAGGTGCTTAATACCAGTACAATCATTCACCTTGCATATTCATATTTTTGTATATCCCGATAGGAAACTATCGGGATATTTTTTACCACCATCACCTGAAGGGGCGTATGGCCCTTCAATAAAAAATGCTGTTCTTTAAAGCAAGAACATATATAGGGAAATGATTGGCGATGGTTTAGTTTTGAAAAGGGATCAATATGCGTAACGAAAAACATTCTTCACAAACGATAAAATTCTCCTTCAGGAGTGTAGCGAATCTGGTATGGAATACATGAGCATCGGAAAATTAGTGGCCAGTTTTGGTGTAAAAGGCGATTTGATATTGCAACACCATCTGGGCAAAAAGACTTCCTTAAAAGGACTGGAGGTCCTGTTTATTGAAGTTGCCAAAGATGAGATGCTGCCCTATTTTATACAATCGGCAAAAATAAAAAGTGAAGAAGAGATTTACCTGAAACTGGAAGGCGTGGATACAAAAGAAGCGGCCGGTAAACTCAGGCAAAAAGAAGTATGGCTGACGGAGGAACATTTTCAGAAATATTCAGCTAAATCGGCTGTTATTTCATTGCTGGGCTTTCACCTGATAGATGAAGGCACCGACCGGGGCGCTATGCTGGAGATCATTGAACAAGCCCACCAGCTGCTGGCCCGGATAGACCTGGAAGGCAAAGAAGCACTCATTCCCTTACATGAAAAAAGCCTGCAGAAAATCGACAAAAAGAAAAAGCAGGTACATGTAATACTGCCCGATGGCCTGCTGGACGTATACCGGTAATAGCTTTGTCTTTTAACTCCGTAATAAAAATATCACGGATGAGCGAAGCGAATCCGCTGTAACTTTAAGGTGCGTAGCCAATTTATCATTCAACACTCAAGATAATTCTTCCTCCCCGCACCATAGCGCATTTTGATCTCGACTCTTTTTTTGTAAGTGTGGAGACCCTGAACAATCCCTCGCTAAGGGGCATTCCCGTGCTGGTGGGCGGCCGCGAAAGAGGCGTGGTGGCGGCCTGCAATTACGAAGCCCGCAAATTCGGCATCCATTCTGCCATGCCCATGAAAACAGCCATGAAATTATGCCCGCAGGCCACGGTAGTGGGCGGCAGCAGGGGAGAATACAGCAGGTTCAGCCGCTGGGTTACGGAGATCATTGCGGCAGAAGCGCCTTTGTTTGAAAAGGCTTCCATCGATGAGTTTTACCTGGATCTAACGGGAATGGACAAGTATTTTAATGCGCTGGAATGGACGAAGCAGCTGCGCGAAAAAATCATGGATATTACAAAACTGCCCATCTCCTTTGGGCTCGCATCCAACAAGATGATCGCCAAAATGGCTACCGATGAGGCCAAGCCCAACGGGTTTCTCTGGGTACCGCATGGCAGGGAAACCGATTTCCTGGATCCGTTGAAAGTAAGCAAGATTCCGGGCGTAGGTGCACAGACCTTCCGTTCCCTGCTGCAGGTGGGTATTGAAACCATCCGTGAACTGCGGGAGGCCAAGGTTGACATGCTGGAACGGTACATTGGTAATTACGGTGTTGAATTATGGCACAAGGCCAATGGCCGCCACGACGGACTGGTACAGGAATACCATGAAGCCAAATCGGTATCAACCGAAAACACCTTTGAAGAAAATAAAACAGATACCGGCTTCCTGCTCAATGAACTGGTGCGGATGACGGAAAAGATTGCCTTTGAACTGCGCCAGGAAAATAAAATGGCCGGTTGCATAGCTGTCAAGATCCGGTATCCAGATTTTGAGACCACCAGCCGCCAGGTGGCCATCCCTTATACTTTTTACGACGACGAACTGATACCTGTTGCCAAAGACCTGTTTCACAAGCTTTACCGTAAAGGACAGGCCGTGCGGCTGCTGGGGGTCCGGTTAAACGAGCTCACCGCGGAAGCGGTACAGACCAACCTCTTCTCCGATAGCAGTAAAAAAGCTTCCTTGTACAAGGCTATTGACGGTGTGAAAACCCGGTTCGGAAAGGGATTTTTAACAAAAGCGACGGGAAAATCAAAAAAATAGTCTATCTGATTGGTAGGGAATTGATATATTTGTACCCCTATTTTCAACTTAAAAAATTTCTATATGAGTTTACGTTTAGGGGACACAGTTCCCAATTTCCAGGCTAAAACAAGCGCCGGCGACATCGATTTATATGAATACCTTGGCGATGGATGGGGTGTATTGTTTTCTCACCCCGCAGATTATACACCGGTTTGCACCACTGAACTGGGCAAAACCGCCCTGCTACAGGAAGAGTTCAGGAAACGCAATGTAAAAGCACTGGCCGTTAGCGTTGATCCGCTCGACAAACACCAGGGCTGGATAAAAGATATCAATGAAACACAAAACTGTTCTGTAGACTTTCCAATCATTGCAGATGAAGATCGCAAAGTGGCTGAACTCTATGATATGATCCACCCCAACGCTTCTTTAACTGCTACCGTGCGTTCACTGTTCATCATCGGCCCAGATAAAAAACTGAAATTGTCCATTACTTACCCGGCTTCAACCGGCAGGAATTTTCACGAGGTATTAAGGGTAATCGATTCCTTGCAGCTGACGGCCAATTATAGCGTGGCTACGCCGGCCGACTGGAAAGCGGGTGAAGATGTAATTGTTGTTCCGGCAGTGTCTACGGAAGATGCCATTAAAAAATTTCCCAAGGGTGTTAAAGTGGTGAAGCCCTATCTGCGGTATACACCACAACCCAACCTGGATTAATTTTCTTTTCAATAACCGTTGATGCAAAAGGCCCCATGGGCCTTTTGTTTTTTTAGGCAGGGCTTATTGTTTATATTGCTGTAAACTACCTGCACATGAGAAAATTATTACTAGCGGCGCTGCTGCTGCCTGCCACCGCGTCTTTTGCACAAAGAACTATTATTTACTGCGGCCAGCTGATAGATACGAAGGCCGGTCAAACCAGTAACCAGGTAAGTATTATCATAGAGGGCAATAAAATTACCGACCTGCAGAAAGGGTATATTACTGCCGGTGCAGCTGATAAGACAATCGATCTGAAAAACCGGACCGTCATGCCGGGCCTTATAGATTGTCATGTGCACATGGAACACGAAACCAGTCCGAATGCACAAATAAAAGGGTTTACGCAAAACCCCGCCGATGTGGCATTTGAAGCGGCCCGTTTTGCCAGGATAACTTTAATGGCCGGTTTTACCACCGTTCGTGATCTGGGCGGCTCAGGCGTCAATATCGCTCTTCGAAATGCCATAAAAAGAGGCATCACCATCGGCCCCCGCATACTTACGGCCGGCAAAACCATTGCTTCTACCGGCGGTCATGCAGACCCCACCAACGGATACCGGAAAGACCTGATGGGCGACCCCGGTCCGAACGATGGTGTGGCCAACGGCGTGGATGAATGCCGGAAAGCCGTACGCCAGCGGTACAAAGATGGATCAGATGTTATAAAAATTACCGCCTCCGGCGGTGTATTGAGCCTTGAAAAAGATGGCTCGGGCCCGCAGTTCTCAGAAGCGGAAATGAAATCAATTGTGGAAACGGCCAAAGACTACGGCATGCCGGTAGCAGCCCATGCACACGGTGCGGAAGCCATTAAACGCGCCATCCGCGCAGGCGTTACCTCCATAGAACATGGAACCATGATGGATGATGAAGCCATCGAGTTATTCAAAAAATACGGCACCTGGTATGTGCCCACTATTATTGCCGGTAAATCAAGTTCGGATTCTGCAAAAAAGCCCGGTTATTTCCCGGCGGTCATTACTGAAAAAGCATTGCTGATTGGGCCAAAAATACAGGCCACTTTTGCCCGGGCCTATAAGGCCGGCGTAAAAATCGCTTTTGGAACAGATGCCGGCGTATATGCACATGGCAAAAACTGGATGGAATTTGTATACATGAATGAAGCCGGCATGCCGGTAATGGAGGCGCTTAAATCTGCTACGGTGAGCGCAGCCGAATTACTGGGACTAAGCGACAGCATCGGCAGCATTGAAAAAGGCAAGCTGGCAGATATTGTAGCCGTAGAGGGCGATCCGGTAAAAGATCTTCAAAGCATGGGCCGGGTAAAATTTGTAATGAAAGAAGGCATGGTGTATAAGAATGAGTAAGCCGCCTGCAGAAAATGTTTTTGTTAAGAAGCAACGGCGGGGATCAGGTCTTTGTCAGTGAGCATAAATAATCGTATGGTGCGACCCTTTTTTATTCTATGCCTGCTTTGTATAATGGTAACAGCCTGCAAAAAAAGCGATAAACAGGATTGCCCCTCCGAAACCCAGGAATGTCAGTTTAAAAGCAATGCGGCGGTGGATACGGTAAGAATGCCCGCTGCCGCCCTGACGGCCATCGCCGGCAACGGCAACAAGCTGGTATTTATTTATCATCATTATTATATTGCCTGTCCCAATATGATCGACGGGGGCAGCTATGAAACACTGCTGTTTGAGGCGGACCCCGGTACGGGTCATTTCAGCATCAGCAATTCGGAAGATTTAACCACTGCCCGTTGTTATTTCAGTGCCGGGAATGTATTGTATATGCCGGACGCTACCAGGCCGGTGGCAGGTACCATTGAAGGAACAAAAATAGACGGCCATAGCTGGGCTGTAAAAATCAGCCTAACGGTTATGAATAACCGATCATTAATGGCTTCCGGCATTTTTACGGCCCATTGATTTTGCGGGAAGCATTAATTCAGCACTGTGTACTTGATATTGCTGAATACCGCCTTGGTTATCTGAACAACATGGGTAGGATCAATCATGTCTACCAGCTGGGTCTCAAAATTGCCTGAAACAAGCTGGGTAGAAGCGTTGCAGCTGGTTATGGTGCAGGCGCCGTTTTCATCGTAAATGCCATATATCCAATTGTTATTGGTGCCGGTACCATAAGTGGTAAAACCCTGCGTATAAAGGCTCTCGTCTATATTGGGGGTGTTGGGATCGTCAACCGGAAAAGCGTTCAACGCATAACTTTTTACAGATACCGCATTGCCCTGCGAGGTTTCTTCTCCCAGTGTCAGGATAATCCGCTGGGTATTATCGGTAGAAGTGCCGGTGATATCCATTCGCTTCTCGTTGCTGGCCGTGGAACGAAGCAAAGATGCCGCCGTAATATTGAAATTGTATTGCTTACCGTTGATGGTGGCTACAAAACTTCCGCTGCCCGTAGTGGGAGGCATGGTGCCCGTGCCGGTTCCGGGATTGGAAGAAGGATCGAAATCGCTGACGCTTTTCTGGCAGGAAGAAGCCAGTATGCAAGTTCCCAACAAAATAAGGCAGATTCTCTTCATAAAGGGCTGGTCTTTTAACGCTCTAAGCAACGAAAATAAGCCAATTATTCTGGTATTTTACAACAGAACTTCTCAACAAAATTGAATTACCTGTAAAGAAACCGATTCATATGAGTCTTGCTTACGCTGATATGAATTAACAAACGGGAATGATCTGGCGCTGGTGCGCTGGGTTGCCAGGACCAGGGCGAAGTAAAACGCATTTATAGCAACAGGCTGGTAGACAGCGGCTGTTATAGGCTGGCCATTCATGAAGGCATCAATCCTGATCTCAGCCATTCCATTTCCGCAATTGTTGCAGCAATGCCCGCAGGTCTTTTGGAAGCGGTGCCTCAAAACTTTGCTGCTGTTGTTCCCTATCTGTAAAGCCCAGTTGTGCGGCATGTAAGGCCAGCCGGTTCAGGATCGGCCTTTCTTCATCCGCCGATTTGGCCAGGTTGAATTTCTTTTTGAATGAAGACAGCAGGATGGCTTTCCCGTCGCCATACAGTTCATCGCAGGCAATAGGATGGCCCAGGTGTTTCATATGCACGCGTATCTGGTGCGTGCGCCCGGTCAGGATATGGAATTGCATCCAGCTATAAGCCCTGAACTGTTCCAGCAATGCATATTCTGTAACAGAGGGCTTGCCTTTGTCGCTGGTCATCATCGTCCCTTTTTGCGCGTAATGTTCTGCAATGGGCGCATCAATCACCCCGGTGGGCGCTGCCAGTTTACCGGTTACCAGCCCCTGGTAATTTTTTTGGGTGCTCCTTTCTTCAAATTGCTGCGACAAATGTTTATGCATAGCCTCATTTTTGGCAAACACAATCACCCCGCTGGTGGCGGCATCCAGCCGGTGCACCGTAAAAATGCCTCCCAGCTTGTCTATCAGGAAATCTTTTAGCGAAGGTTGCGATTGCGTGCGATCAGGAATGGACAACATGCCGGAAGGCTTGTTCAACACAATATAATCGTCATTTTCAAAAAGCGTGATACTTGTTATGCCCCTGAAAACATTCCTGTCTGCGCCCTTTTGTTCTGGCTCCTGTTCCATATTATTTCCGGGTTGTTTTTTTTGCTCCGCCGGTTGCCGGTGCTGCAGGCGCAGTTTTTTTGATTTTATCTTTTTTTGTCTGTGGATTAAAATGCCGGAGTATGCGCACTTCCTTTTCTGTGAGAAAACGCCATTTGCCCCGCTGTACATTCTTTTTGGTGAGGCCGGCATACGTTACCCGGTCGAGGTTACGGACATCGTATCCCAGGTATTCGAAAATGCGGCGTACGATGCGATTGCGCCCGCTGTGAATCTCTATCCCGATGATGGTCTTGTCTTTCGGATCCGTATACCCAAGCGCATCGGGTAAAATAAAACCGTCTTCCAGTTCTATACCCTGCAGTAATTTTTCAAAATCTGCTTTTGCCAGCGGCTTATCGAGCCTTACCTCGTAAATTTTTTTAATAAGGTTTTTAGGATGCGAAAGCGTTTGTGCCAGCTCACCATCGTTGGTTATCAGTAATACGCCGGATGTATTGCGATCCAGTCGTCCTACCGGGTACACCCGTTCATCATTAGCGCGTTTGATCAGGTCGAGCACGGTTTTTCTGCCTTCGGGATCATCCAGCGTGGTGATATAATCTTTTGGTTTATTGAGCAGGATGTACACCAGGTTTTTTGAAGGCGTTATCTTTTTCCCTTTGATAGTGATGCTGTCTTTTTGCGAAACCTTGGTGCCCGGTTCTGTAATTACCTGGTCATTTACTTTAACCTCGCCTTTGCGTATCAGGTCGGCGGCATCCCTCCTTGAACAAACACCGCTGTGGGCAACATACTTGTTGAGGGGCATGAGATCAGTCTTTAGCCGGGCGTCTTTAGCCGGTAGCCCGGAGGATGCGGCTGATGGCTGATGCCGGATGCCTGATTTGCCTGCGGGAGAAATGGTTGATGCCGGTTGGCTGGCGGCTGATTTGTTTGCAGGAGAAGCAGCCGGCGGCGCATTGGCTGGCAAAGGCTTTTGACTTTTGGCTTTCGACTGTTGGTTTTTAACGCCCGGTTCCTGGCCATCGGCTCCCGACTTATTCTTCCGTTTTTCTTCAAATCGCTTATCGATAGCCGCGGCCCTTTCTTTTTTGGCCGATCTCTTTTCCTGCTTGAATTGTTCTTTTTTGGCAGCGTTGCTCTTGTAAGTAATAAATTTCTGAAACTGCTGGTTTTTGCTCATGGTGGGTTGTTTGCTGTTTTACAACAGTAATGAGCTGCAAAGATACGAAAAGAGCCCCGCAACAGCAGGGCCCATTTTCTATCCAACAACCAACTACTATCTTGTAAAATCTCTTCTGTGCCGCTGAAATCCATCTTTTTTTATTTGTTCCAATTGCTGCATCTGTTCGGGGGTTAATATATTCTTCAGTTGATCTTTCTGTTGCAGCACGATGTTTTTCATTTGTGCACGTTTCTGTTCCTGGCTAAGGGTACTATCTGTATGCAAGCGCTTCATTTTTGCCACCATATCAGTGCGGATGGTCTTTAACTGTCCGGCCTGTGCATCGCTAAGGCCCAGCTTGATTTTCATTTTTTCCGCCCTGGCGCTGGCATCCACTTTTGCCATTTGCATTTTTTCCTGCCTCATTTTAGCCAACTGGTTTTTCTGGTCGGGCGTAAGCAATGCCTGAAGCTGGCTGCGGTGATCTTTGTGCAGGCTGGCCATACGGGCTTTAAATTCCCTCACGGTAATATCTTCGTTCTTATTCAGGTCCGCCAGTTTTTTATGGTAATCGCTGTTGATGTTTTTCAGTTGTTGTTTTTGCTGATCGGAGAACTGCAATTTTGCAAAACCTTCTCGTCCGTGCTGCCTGAAAGAACGATGCTGCTGCATGGGTTGTTCGGGCTTTTGCGCCTGCACGGTCGCCATTGCCAGCAGTGTTATTGCAAGGCCGGCTATTATTTTTTTCATATTATTGTTTTTTAGTACAGCTTAATAGACGGTGGGTGGCAACACAGGTTTAACAACCGAGCTGGGTTTAACAAATGAAATACAAATGGTGAGCGAAAATGCCGTTCCTAGGCTTTGTTGGCCAATTGTCCGCAGGCGGCGTCGATGTCTTTGCCCCTGCTTACCCTTAAACGGGCGTTAACCCGGTGTTTGGCCAGGTGGTTCATGAATTTCTCCACTACGTCCTGTTCGGGTTTGCGGAAGCTGGCCATCTCAATGGGGTTGTATTCTATGATGTTTACCAGGTCGGCCGGTACCTGCCGGAAGACTTTCACCAGCTCATCCGCATCTTTTAATGAATCATTAAAGTCTTTGAAGAGGATGTATTCCAGTGTTATTTCGTTGCCGGTTTGCCGGTAGAAATGATTCAGCGCGTCTATGAGTGATTTGATATCGTTGCTGTCATTGATGGGCATGATCTCATGCCGCTTGGTATCATTGGCAGCGTGCAGCGATAACGCCAGTTTGAATTTCACCTGGTCGTCGCCCAGTTGTTTGATCATCTTGGCCACACCGGCAGTAGATACGGTAATGCGCCGCGGGCTCATGCCCAATCCGTCTGCCGACGTTATTTTTTCAATGGCCTTTAAAACATTTCTATAGTTCAGCAGGGGCTCGCCCATGCCCATAAAAACAATATTGCTTAGCTTTTTCTGGTATACTTTTTCGCATTGCTGGTTTAACAATGATACCTCGTCGTATATTTCATCAAAGTCGAGGTTGCGTCGGCGCTGCATATAACCAGTGGCGCAAAATTTACAACTGAGCGAGCAGCCGATCTGGGATGAAACGCAGGCGGTCTTTCTTTCGTCGGTCGGAATTAAAACACCTTCTACCAGGTGTCCGTCAACCGTTTTAAAACGACTTTTTACGGTACCGTCGTCAGAGTATTGCACAGCGTCTGTATGCAGGGCAGGCAAACTGAAATGATCGCTCAATTTGATCCTGGTTTCTTTGCTGAGGTTGGTCATTGCTTCAAAACTGTGTGCCTGTTTCAGCCACAGCCACTCATACACCTGCCGGGCCCTGAATTTTTTTTCGCCCAGGGTTTCAAAATACTGTTCCAGCTCCATCAGCTCCAGGTGCCGTATATTCTTCTTTGCTGTTTCTGACATGCCGCAAAGATACGTGCTTATCTTTGCAGGTTAATAGTGTGGAGCGGTGCTCATGTGATAAATGTGCTAATGCACTAATAAAGAACAGGGGCTAATAAATACCAGACAATGAAAACAGCTTATATTATAGATGCGGTTAGAACGCCTGTTGGCAAATACGGGGGTGCGCTCAGCAGCATACGGCCTGATGATCTGCTGGCGCACGTATTGAAGGCCCTGCTGCTACGCAACCCGGGTATTGATGTGCATGCCATTGAAGACGTGATAGCCGGCGATGCCAACCAGGCAGGAGAAGACAACCGAAACGTGGCCAGGATGGCGGCCCTGTTGGCCGGTCTGCCGGTAACGGTTGCGGGCAACACCGTAAACCGCCTTTGCGCCAGTGGCTTGCAGGCTATTATGGATAGCGCCCGCGCATTGATCTGCGGAGAGGGCGCCCTGTACCTGGCGGGCGGCGTTGAAAGCATGACAAGGGCGCCCTTTGTGATGGCCAAACAGGGAGGGGCCTGGAACCGCAGTACAGAAATGTATGACAGCACCATCGGCTGGCGTTTTACCAATAAAAAACTGGCAGCCGCCTATCATCCGTATAATATGGGCGAAACAGCCGAAAAGGTAGCCCGGCAATGGCAGATCAGCCGGGAGATGCAGGATGCATTTGCCCTTGCCAGCCAGGAAAAGTATTTTGCCGCAGCCAGTAAAGACAGCTGGAAAGATGAATTGGCCGGGGTAGAGATCTTTGGCGGAAAAGACGAAAAGATTTTTTTTGACAAGGATGAACCGCCGCGCAAAACCTCCATGGAAAAACTGGCTGCCCTGAAACCCGCTTTTGAGAAAGAGGGTACGGTAACGGCCGGCAATGCAAGCGGCATTAATGACGGCGCGGCAGCCTTGTTGCTGGCAAGTGAAGAAGCGCTGCGCCAATATGGGCTGCTGCCGATGGCAAGGGTTGTATCGATGGCAGTAGCAGGCGTAGATCCGTCTGTTATGGGCATTGGGCCGGTATCTGCCAGCCGCAAAGCTTTGCAGCGTGCGGGCCTGCAGGTAAAAGATCTGGACATCATAGAACTGAACGAGGCTTTTGCTTCGCAGGCGCTTGCCTGCATGCATGATTTGGAACTGGACCCCGCAAAAGTGAATGTAAACGGCGGCGCCATTGCCATCGGGCACCCGCTTGGCTGCAGCGGGGCGCGCATCTCTGCTACTTTATTGCATGAAATGAAAAGACGAAACGCCCGGTATGGGCTGGCCACCATGTGTGTGGGCGTTGGACAGGGCGCAGCTATGATCTATGAACGCCAGTGACAGGCGTTTTAAGTATAGAGTTCGTTTGCCAAACAGTTGCGGATAGTAGCCAAACGAACTTAAAAAGTATCCTTGGTAACCAACAAAGGCAGCCTGGTACCAATGCCGTAAACGAACTTCAAACCGATAACTTTAAACGTACAACTTCTATGTGGCAGGATGCAGGATTTTTAACGGGTAAACCCGATACGAAGCTAACCATGAAACAACTGGACCATTACATAGAACAGCTTCCGTTGTTATTCGAAAGACTGACACCGGCAGAACAGCAGGCATTACCTGCCCCCGGTAAATGGAGTAAACAGGAAATACTGGGGCATTTAATAGACTCCGCTATCAACAACCTGCAACGTTTTACGGAGGTGCAATTTTTGCCGCAACCTTATATCGTGAAGGCCTATCAGCAAAATGAACTGGTGCTGGTAAACCATTACGCGGCGCTGCCGGCCGAACACCTGGTACAGTTATGGCAATCGCTGAACCGGCAAATTATTTTTGTGGTGGAAAATATCCCGGCTGAAAAGCTGCATTATCCGGTTAACCCGAAATACGCCAGCAATGAAATGAAAACCCTTGCCTGGATCATTGGCGATTATGTAGCTCATCTGGCACATCACTGGAAACAGCTGGCGCCTGAAACTTAATTTTTTGTTTTCTGGGGGTTGGTTTAATTTACAGCAAACTTAATTATTTATGAGACTTACCTTATTCGTTTTGTTTTGCAGCATAACGTTAACCACCCTCGCCCAGGACAGTGCGCAAAGCCAGTTGCTGGGCAAATACAAATTCCCCGACGGAAGTGTGGTTACCGAGGTAGTGGTTGGCTTCGAAAATGGCGGCCTAACCATGAATTCTTCTGCCGGTACCTCCGTGCTGGAACTGATAAAAGGCGATAGTTTCAATATTGTCAGTTTTAATGGTACGGCCGTATTTAAAAGGAATGATGCCAAAAAAGTGATCGGGGTGCATGTTGATGCCAGCGGGTATGTGCTGGATGGGGTGAAAGATGGCGCTGCCATTGTTGCCGGCGGCCTGCAGGAAAAGGAAATGACATTTGCGGGCCCGGCTGTATG
The DNA here is from genome assembly GCA_964245425.1 of uncultured Flavihumibacter sp. Lineage (GTDB taxonomy): Bacteria > Bacteroidota > Bacteroidia > Chitinophagales > Chitinophagaceae > JACMLD01. Next base: position 12,396 of record CAXTMV010000015.1, read on the forward strand.
GGGTACCCAATACCTCATGGCAAGCGGCGATATACCGGGCAGGCGTAAACGCAATATGATCAGCCCGGATGGCGTGGTTGAATAAGATAGCTAAGAGAGCAGATTTTCTTATTTTCTCTTAGCCTATAACTGAAAATGGAAGCTCCCGAATATACCGAAAGTGCTGCTGGAGTTTTTGTACAGCGGCGGGGGTACACCGGCAGGCGTTACCAGTTCGGGTGCAAAACGCCAGACCAGGTCAACCCGGAAACAGCGGAATATATTGTCGATGCCCGTGCCGGTTTCTACATATGGATGTCCTTTTAAGGTACGCAGGCGGTAATTGCCATAGTCCACGTGGTTGAGCCGCCTGTTTGCATCAGACAGATCACCCCATACTGCTTTAACGTTCCAGAACTGCCGCATACTTGTCTTGCGCATAAAGGGCAACAGGTTGATCAGTTTTTTCTCGAAATCATGCTCAATATTGAAACCGGCGTATTCATCGCTGTAAAATTCAAAACGGTTCATCAGGTTAAAGCCCTGCTTGTTGTAATAATACACTTCATTGCCGGGGTGTAGCTCCAGCAGCATAAAGGGTAAGGCCTTGCTGAAAATCTTTCCGGCATATGCCTGGTAGTTGACCGTGCCCCAGCCGTGCAGCCTGAATTTCTGCGAGATCATGCCATGCAGTTTTTCATAAGGGTACTGGCCACCCAGCCATCCTTTTATACCAACTGAAAAGCGGAGGTCGAATACCGGCTGGTTGCTGTGTATTTTAATATCCTTGCGATGGGTCTCAATCTTTTTCTCTCCCGGTGCATACCGCATTTTAAGACCGATCTCAGAACCCGTGATGGCTTTGCCCGATTGAAAAAGAGAATCGGTATGCGGCAATGGCGTAAAGGTTTCATAGCTGGTTCGCAACAGAAAGGGCTGCACCGAGAAGCTGTTGGGCCATTCTTTCATGGCCGTTGCCTTTACTTCATTCACCATCATGAATTTTTGCCGGATGCCCGGCCTTCGAATCAGCTGGCTGAAAACATTGTCGGTGGTAATTTCTTCATCCGAATAACGGGCACGCCCATTGTCAAGATCGCGCGTATAGGAAGCGTGCACCGAGTAGCCGCCCGCACCGGGAAACTTATAATTGATCTCTCCCTTGCCTTTGAGCGCCTGATCGCCAAAACCATACGCCAGGTAGCCATGCAGGAACAGCGGTTTGCTGAATTTTTCGGTAGTGGCCAGGTCGAACCGGACGCGCATTTTCTCCAGCTGGTTGCGGCTTATCCATTTATACCAGGGGCCAATTTCAATCTTGCCCATTTTCTTCCGGCCATCAACAATAAATGATAGTGTATTGGTGTATTTTTTAAAAAGCGGGATGCTGGTCAGGGTATCGATCATCTTATATACCTTCTGCTCATTGGCGGTTAGCGGTTCCGGCCGGTTTAACTGCCAATAGCCAGCCGTATGCAGGTGGGCGCTGTCTGCCGTATTCACATGTTCTTTTTCTTTATTGCTTTGCAGGGCTTTTTCAGTAAAAGCCTGGTTTACCTGTACCTGGCTGTAGAGATTGGTTTTTCGGGCAATCAGTGACAGCTTGTTTTTTTTCATGGGCGATACGTCCGCCACAAATTTATCCCTTCCAAAAACCCAGCTGCTGTCGTTTTGCCGTACAAACTCCTGTACAATGCTCAGCTTGTTTACATAATTGATATTGGCGGTGGCAGAAATCGACAGGTTTATTTTTTGGATGCCCCAGCTGCTGTTATGCACCCAGCAATCGCCGGAGAAAGTGTTTTCTCCCTCGCGTTTCGGGTAAAAGAAAAGATGAAAATAGCGTTGCCCGGAAATGTACTGGGTGTCGGCTCCGCGGTAATTATAGTAATTGTCGCCCTGGCTGCTCAAAGGGCTAACGAATTCCTTTCCGAACAGCAGCATGTAATTTTCATACGCATTGATGCGCTGGTTTATCCCGCTTATGAATTGCAGCAGCGTCTCATTTTTTAGCCCGGTTGTCTGTACGGCTTTTACATCTTCGCGGGTGCGGTAGGGGCTGTTGCTGCAATAAAAATCGGAAAGCGTCTCTGTCATGAATACGGGCAGGAAAGGCTTATTCTCGGAAACGCTGTCTATATTATCCAGTACAAAGCCAAAAGGCCTTAACAGTTTGTACTGGTTAAATCCATCGCGGTTAATATTATTGATATCAAATTCCAGTTTGCTGTACAAGCCGTACTGGTAGGAATTGAATTTGTAGGGGTTATTGACGGCTTTGTTCTTTACGATCCTTTTCCACCACAGCAGGCCCTTGTTATAGGTATGTGTTACAATTACGCTGTCTGCTTCCTTGCCCTGGTTTAAAAAAAGTATCAATGCAGCAGTATCTTTTCTTGCATGAAAGGGGATGACCAGGTTTTTAAAACCCACATAGCTCACTACCAGCGTATCTGTTTTGGCAGTACTGGTTTCCAGTCTGAAATTACCCAGGCTGTCTGTCAGCGTTCCCTTGCCGGATACTTTCCATACCAGGCTGGCGAAGGGTATTTTTTCAAGCGTAAACTGGTTGGTAACGCTGCCATGCAAACGCTTTTCCTGCGCGCGCGATACGGGCAGCAGCAGGAAAATGCCCGCGGCCACCAGGCAAACGCGCAAGGCGGTTGCCCGTATACCGGCAAAAAATGGATATGCGATGACTGTAATAAGCATCCAGGGGTTAATAGGTTAGGTGGTCCCGGATACTGGCTTAGGTTAGTTTTAAAAGGAGATGGCTGATGGGACTAAGATATACATTAAAAAGTCATTAAAAGAAGAATTTTAACAACAATTTCTTGATTTCGGAATTTTGAGCAATGGGGATTTATTTGCCGCGCGGCAAAATCGCAAACGCTTAAAATCTAAACTGGGGGAGGTTGTCTTGGGAGATGGTTTCCTGTAGGCCGGTTTGCAGGTTTTTAATGCTGCAGGTACGGTTGGCCAGTTCGGTATCGCCGATAATAATAATGTAGCCGATGTTTTTCTTTTCGGCGTATTTAAACTGTTTATCGAATTTGGCGGTCTCATGGTAGAGTTCGCAGCTGACACCCCTGCTGCGGAGCGCCTGCATCAGCCTAAAAGCTCTTTTGCTTTCGGCGTCGCCCAGATTGAAAAAAAGCACCTGCGAACCGGTCTGCACAGCAGCCGGAAACAGTTTCAGTTCTTCCATTACATCGTAGATCCTGTCTACTCCGAAAGAAATACCCACGCCTGGCACATTGGGTACCCCAAAAGTACCGGTGAGATCATCATAGCGGCCGCCGCCGCCGATGCTGCCGATCTGTACACCATAGGCTTTGACTTCGAAAATAATACCCGTATAATAATTAAGCCCGCGGGCCAGCGTGAAATCGATGCTAAGGTTTGGGGCAGAAGCTGTAGAGGGTAAGGCTTCGGTGCCAGGTGTTGCGTAGCCGAGTACAAAAGAAATTTCTTCAATTCCTTTGTCTGTATCTGCCGGCTGGCTGCCGGCCCGGAACAGATCTTTTAACTGGCTTATTTTTTCAGCGTTGCTGCCTTCAATCAACAGGTATTTTTCGATGGTAGTTACCTGCGTGGCCTGCAAACCGCGTTGCAGCAGTTCTTCTTTTACTTTATCCATTCCAATTTTATCCAGCTTATCAATGGCAATGGTAATATTTGTCAATTGATCCGCGCCGCCGCACAGATCTGCCAGCGCGGCCAGTACCTTACGGCTGTTTATTTTTATTTCTACCGGAATGCCCAGCTTTTCAAAAACGGTGGCGTAGATGTATGCCAGTTCTGTTTCATTGACCAGCGACCGGCTGCCTACCACATCTGCATCGCATTGGTAAAACTCCCGGTAACGGCCTTTTTGCGGCCGGTCTGCCCGCCACACCGGCTGCATCTGGTAGCGTTTAAACGGCATCGTTAGCTGGCCATGGTTCATGGCCACGTACCTCGCAAACGGAATGGTAAGGTCGTAGCGCAAGGCGCGCTCCGTTAAGTCTTTGTTGGTTTTACCGGCCAGCGCCTGGCCAAAGGCGGCTTTGGCCTTATCTGTATTTTTTGGATCGCTTAACCCGTTGTTCAGGATCTTGAAAATTAATTTATCCCCTTCTTCCCCATATTTGCCCATCAGGGTTTCTATGTTTTCCATGGCAGGTGTTTCCAGCGGCTGAAACCCGTATAACTCAAATACGGTTCTGATGGTATTGAAAATATAATTGCGTTTGCGCACAGTATCGGGCCCAAAATCCCTGGTGCCCTGTGGTATGGATGCATGTACTTTTGCCATTGTGCGAAATAAATATTAAAAGGTTGGATGCTTAGTGGCCGCTGCTTTTGCGACTATTTTTTCGCAGGCTGCTTCCATCATATGATATACTTCGTGGTAGCCGGACTCGGGCCCGTACCAGGGGTCGGGCACATCTTTGTTTTTGCCGGGGTATAATTCATTCATCAGTAGGTCTACCTTGCTTTCATTATACTTATTCCCGGCCATTTGTTTCATTTCGTCCAGCACATCGCCTGCCATGGCGTAAATTTTGTCGAAATGATCAAGGTCGGCCGCCATAAAACGGCGCGACCGCTGCTGGCTGATATCGATGCCATGCTGCAACGCCACTTTTTGCGATAAACGGTGCGGTGCCTCGCCTGTATGATAGCCGTTGGTGCCGGCGCTTTCTATGCTCCATGACAATCCTGCTTTCCATGCCTTCTCCTGTAAAATGCCCTCTGCCAGCGGGCTCCTGCAAATATTGCCCAGGCAAACCATCAGAATCTTCATGCCGCAAATTTAGTAAATACCAGTTCATAGTTTTCAGTTCTCCGATCATAGTTTGGGCGTTCAGTGTTTTTGCGGCAGTAAAGGCCTGCCCCGGTTAGGAAGAACCAGCAAACAGACTATGAACTTTCAAACCACGAACTTCTTATATTTAATCTATGGAACGATTGCCCTTTTTATGCATTTGCCTGCTGGTTGTAGGTATGATAAATGCCCAGGATACCCTGCCGGGGCGGGTATATAACCTGGCCAAATTATCCACTGTAAAAGACTCCAGCAGCTACCGCATCCACCTAATGGATGGACCCACCAGCGTACTGGCCAACCTGGAATCGCACTTAACCATACTGGAACCCGGGCGGGCAGCGCACCCGCCGCATACGCACAGCAACCAGGAAGAGCTGATCATTGTAAAAGAGGGGTTACTAACGGTAACCATTGCAGGAAAAAGCAAGCAACTGTCTGCAGGCGGACTGGCCCTGTCTTTGCCCGGCGATGAACACGGTGCGGTAAATACCGGTCAGGCAAGAGCATCGTACTATATAATAAAGTATACCACGCGTAATCCTGTAATGAAGGCCAGGGGCGAAACGGCCGGTGGCTCTGTTTTGCAGAACTGGAATGAACCAGCGGTAGAAAAAACAGACAGGGGGGAACGGAGACAGTTTTTTAACCGTCCTACCGCACTGTTTGAAAAATTTGATATGCATGCCACCACGCTCAACAAGGGGGCTGTCAGCCACCTGCCGCATACCCACCGCCAGGAAGAAATTATTCTGATCAGGCGCGGCCAGGTATCTATGCAGATAGGCGATAAGCACTATGCCGCTACCGCAGGCGACCTGGTGTTTTTGCCAACCGGTGTTCCGCATGCGCTGGAAAATAAAGGAACCGGCCCCTGTACTTATTTTGCGTTTCAGTGGCAATAGATCGAGTGCCCCCTAATCCTCACCCAATGGGGACTTTTACAGCCGGGAATTGCTTATATTTCGTATTATTTAAATTGCCAGCCAGATGAAACTAACTGTCCGATGCCTGTGCCCCGTACTACTCGCTCTTATTTCTACATGGCCCGTTGCTGCGCAGGAGAGCTTTACCGTAAAAGGAAGGGTCATTGATTTTGATACCCGCACAGCATTGAAAAATATCAGCGTTACCATCCGCCAGACAAGGGCTGGTACGGTTACCAGCGACAGTGGCTATTTCAGCATCGTGCTTCGCTCACCCGATCAAACCCTGGTTTTTTCTGCAGTCGGGTATGTGCATAGCAGCAAAGAACTCCATTTGCTGGAAGAAAATAAACCCCTTTCTATTGAGCTCCGGAAAAAAGCAAACGAACAACTGGATGAAGTGGTGATAAATGCCTATAAGGAAAATACAAAAATAAAATCGGTGGAAATGAATGTGGTGAAGATCAACCCCGAGCTCATCAAAAGAAGCCCGATGGTACTGGGAGAGGCCGATATTATCAAAGCCCTCGCGCTACAGCCTGGGGTTACCACCTCCGGCGAGGGCGCCGGCGGCTTTAATGTGCGGGGTGGCAATGCAGATGAGAACCTCGTGCTGGTAGATGGCGCCCCGTTGTTTAATACTTCTCATTTGCTGGGTTTTTATACGTCCATCAGCACAGATGCCGTGCAGGATATTACGCTGTACAAAGGGGGCATGCCGGCTGAATATGGTGGCCGCCTGTCTTCTTTGTTAAACATGAAAATTAAAAGCGGCAATGCCAATGCCTTTCAATATACCGGCGGCGTTGGCCCTATGAGTGCCCGTTTTTTTATGAATGGGCCGCTGATCAAAAACAAGCTGACTTTTACCGCCGGCGGGCGGGCCGCCTACCCGGATCTCATATTAAATCAGCTGGCTGATAAATTTGCCGCCAGCCGGGCTTTCTTTTACGATGGCATTATAAAAGCTGAATACACGTTTAACGAAAAAAATAAATTATCGGTTACGGGCTATCGCAGTTACGACAAATTCAGGTTTGATACAGCTACCTCGTACCAATGGCAAACCAACCTGGTAACATTGAACTATGCATCCGAGATCAGTTCCAAACTGTCTTTTAAACTTAATGCCAACTACAGCCAGTTTGTTTCGGACATCAATGGCCTGCAGCCAGAATATGCGTTCCGGCTGCGCTCTTCCATTGTGCAAAAACAGGCAAAAGCCGCTTTTGCCTACGCGCTCAACAACATGCATACATTACAATTGGGGGTCGACTATATCCACTATACCATTTCACCGGGTGCACAAACACCTTCATCAGACAGCAGCAGCACCAACCCGATCTCCATTCAGCACGAACAGGGCAGAGAGACCGCGGTTTTTATAACGGATAACATAACAGTTACCGATCGTATTTCACTGGAAGCCGGCCTGCGTTACACGGGCTACAACTACCTGGGCGCAAAAACCGTTTACCAGTATGCAACGGGTGTGCCGCTTTCCAAAGAAACCATTACAGACAGCACCGTTTATCCTACAAATAAAAGCATACAACATTATGGCGGACTGGAGCCACGCATCGCACTTAAGATAGGGATCAGCGATGAACTTACCGTAAAACTGAGTTATAACCGTGGCCAGCAATTTCTTCATTTGATTTCAAATACAACAGCTATTTCGCCGGTCGATTTCTGGAAATTAAGCGATAACTATATTAACCGGCAGGTGGGCGACCAGTACGCGGCCGGCCTGTTCAAAAGCTTCAGCGGCAACCAGTATGAAGCTTCTTTTGAAGGCTATTATAAGGCGGCCAAAAATATTGTACAGTACAAAGACGGCGCGCAGCTGCTGCTGAACCCCTATATCGAAAGCGCCCTGTTAAACAGTCATGGACGTGCTTATGGCGCCGAATTCAGTTTAGCAAAGAATGTGGGCAAATTTACCTGGCAGGTTAATTATACGTACTCAAAATCGCAGGTGCAGGTACTGACCAGTTTTCCGAACGAGCGTGTAAACGACGGCGCCTGGTACCCTTCAGATGCAGACCGACCCCATAACCTGGCCATTGTGGGAAAGATAAAGCTGGGCCGCGGATGGAGTTTCAGCAGTAATTTTATTTATACTTCCGGCCGGCCGGCCACTTACCCCGACGGAAACTATGCCTACAACGGCACCATTGTAACCAATTATTCCAAACGCAACCTGGATCGGTTGCCTGCTTATCACCGGCTGGACGTTGGGTTTGTGTATATTTCCAAGCGATACCCGGAACAACGGAAATACAGCATCTGGAATATATCATTCTATAACTTGTATGCGCACCAGAATGCGTATTCAATTTATTTTCAGCGCGACCAGGACAGGCTGTTATCTTACCGCCTGTCGGTTCTCGGATCAATTATTCCATCCATTTCGTGGAATTTTAATTTTTAGGGGTATGCGAATAACACAGCAGATAATACTGGCGGTCATTTTTTGTACAGGATTTTTTTCCTGCATTAAACAGGTAACGGTTCCTACCCGTAATGTACAACCGATATTGGTGGTGGAGGGAAACATCACTACCGATTCAATGCCGTACACGGTTCGCATAACTTATTCCGGGCCGTTTCCGTATGCTGATCAGATCCCGGATCAGTACCTGGAAAAAGATGCCAAAGTAACCATCAGCGACGACCAGGGAAAAAGCACGTCACTGACTTACACCACCCAGGGGGTATATACCACTACAGACAGCAGCTTTGTAGGACAGGCAGGCAGAACCTATGCGGTTACCGTTGTTATGAAGGATGGTACAAAATTCATTTCTACGCCGGAAAAAATGAAGAACCCGGTACCCATCGATAGCATCGGGGTGCAATACAATAGCTTTTTCGATTTCAATGTACCCACCAGCCTGGTGGTTTCCGTAAACACAAAAGATCCGCCACAGGAAGAAAACTACTATCGCTGGACCTTTGACGGCTATATTGGCCGGGAAACACATGGCGTTGGGTGTGGCATCGGCTGCATTGAGTTTCAGTATTGTTTTCAGCGATTTGTCAATAACAGCGTTATACTGATGTCTGACGCGAACATCAATGGCAATGAGATCAAAAACCAGAAAGTAGGCTCCTGTTATATCTATACCTATTTCAACCCTTATATTGATATTGGCCAGATTTCGCTGACACGGGAAGCGTACCAGTTTTGGGAAGCTTACCAGGCGCAGGCTACCCGTACCGGCGGTATTCTGGATCCGCTGCCGGCGGCCATTAAAGGAAATGTGTATAATGCCGCCGACCCGGAGGATTTTGCGCTGGGTTATTTTTCGGCCGCTGCTGTAACACACCGCAAAGCTATTTTGATTCCTTACAGCATCACCCCTTACCTGTTGCAAATTTCCGCGCAGCAGTTTATTCCCGATAAATTTGTAGCTTGTTTTAACTATTTTCCGAATACCCTGGCGTATACAGAACAGCCCGCGCCACAGTACCCGCCACCCGCCGGTTGGGAACATGCAGAGCAGATAAAAGTCTATTGGTAACTAAAGGACAAAGAGAAGAAAAAAAGAAAGCACAACGTATGGCTGCAAAAGTGCCCCACCGGTTAATTCAGGGGGCCTTCAGAAAAAGTTGTTCATACAAAAAATCCGCGGCAAACTGCCCGGCTTCCAGCCATCTTTTTTTTACGGCCCGGCCAGCATACAGGGGAAAGAAATGTTTTTGCAGTTCATGCGAATAGCCTTCGTATATTTTAACCCTGTTGGGTATTTGCGCAATATCGGCAGATCGGTGTATGGCCAGGCTTCCGTACATGGGTGGTTTTTTATCATCGTAAGGCACCAGCCAGTCTTTGCTGCCATGCACACTTACAATCGGTATCCGCGCATTCTTCAGCCAGTTCAGATCAAACAGGGCGCCCCAGAAATTGATGACGGCGGCCACCCGTTCCGGGTTGTGTAAGCCAATGCTGGTGGAATCTCCGCTGTGTATTAAGCGGGCCATTTCTGCCGGGCTGCTGTACACCGCCTGCAGGCCAATCATCCCGCCGGCGGAATTACCACCCAGTATGATGCGGGTAGTGTCTATCCGGTATTGCCTGCCGTGCTGCTTAAAAAACCGGATGGCCACCTGCGCGTCTTCAATGGCTGTTGCACAACCCTGCACCAGGTCGGAGAAATTTTTTAAAGGATGTTTCTTACTGAGCCGGTAATTAATAGCAGCACAGACATAACCCCGTTGCGCAAATGTTTTACCCCAGAGCGGCAAGCCACCGGTTTTCTTTGAGCCGAATTTAAAGCCGCCACCATGCAGCCATATGATCAGGGGGCGCTGCAGGGTGCTGTCTCCCGCTGGCTCATAGAAATCGAAACGATAATATTTCTGTTTGATGCGGGCCGGCATGTTTTCTTTATAAGCTACATTTGCCTGTACCTGCACCTCTTTGAAAACGGCATCCCTAAATTTAACCGGGTTCTGCATTGGCTGCCCGGCTGCAGCAACAGCGATGATCAGGCTAAAAAAAATAAGTGCAGGTTGCAAACGTGTGTACATTCTTATAAAGATAAGTGAATCGGAGACCAGGGGCGTCAGTTGTCATTCGTGAGACGCCAGACCTGCTCAATCGGCGTACACCGGAAGTGGCTGCTGACATAGCTCACGACTCATAACGGGCGATTCACGCTAACGAAAAAATTGCTTTTATGAAAATAGCTTTCATCCTTTTTACAGCGCTCCTATTTGGTAACGCTGTATCTCCTACAAATACGGTAACGGAAAAAAGAAAGATTGCTGCTGAAATGAAACATTCCATGCAGGCAGAATTGCTGGATGCCTGGTATCCTAAAGATGTAGACAGCGTGTACGGCGGTTTCCTGAGCACCTTTACCTATGATTTTAAACCGGAAGGCGCGCAGGAAAAAATGATTGTAACCCAGGCGCGGCATGTATGGTCCAATGCCCGCGCGGCAGAACTGTACCCGCAAAAGACCTTCTACAAGAAAAGCGCACAGCAGGGATTTTATTTTTTGCGGGATTTTTTCTGGGATAAGAGAAATGGCGGATTTTATACCCTGCTCACGCGCGACGGGAAATGGATTCCTTCCGGCCTGGGCGATAAAATTGCCTATGGCAATGCATTCGGTATCTATGCACTGGCAGCGTATTATCGCTGCTCTGGCGATACAGCCGCGCTGGGCCTGGCCAAACAAACGTTCTGGTGGCTGGAGAAGCACAGCCATGACCCCTTGCACAAAGGCTATTTTCAGCACATGCAGCTGGATGGAAAGCCGGTAAAAAGAACGGCGGCCACGCCTTCGCTGGCAGAGACCGGTTACAAGGACCAGAACAGCTCCATTCATTTGCTGGAAGCATTTACCGAATTATATGATGTATGGCCGGATGCCCTGCTGGCAACCCGGCTGCAGGAAATGTTGCGGCTGATAAGGGATACCATTGTTACCGAAAGGGGTAACCTGGTGCTGTTTCTGCAGCCCGACTGGACGCCGGTTTCTTTCAGGGATTCTTCTTATGGCACCATCCTGGGACACCATAACCTGGATCATGTTTCTTTTGGGCACGATGTGGAAACTGCCTACCTGTTGCTGGAAGCCTCGCATGCCCTGGGGATTAAAAACGATGACCGTACCCGGACGGTCTCCAAAAAAATGATCGATCATGCCTTACGCAATGGCTGGGATGCCGCAGCAGGGGGCTTTTACGATGAAGGCTATTATTTCAAGGACAGCACTGGCATTTCCATTATCAGGGATTCTAAGAATTGGTGGGCGCAGGCAGAAGGCCTGAATACCCTGCTAATGATGAGCGATTATTACCCAGCCGACAGCCTGCATTATTTTGACAAATTTGTGCAGCAGTGGCAATATGTAAAAACCTACCTCATTGATCACGAACATGGCGACTGGTATTCGGGCGGGCTCGACAAAGAACCGAACCAAAAAAAAGGCACCAAAGGAAATATCTGGAAAGGAACCTACCATGTATTGCGCGCCTTTGTAAATTGTATCGAACGGCTGCAACCCGACACCATACCACCCGCAGCCCCACAGCAGCTGGCGATTAAAAATACAAACGGCAACCTGTTGCTGCAATGGGTCAAAAAAAGCAACAGCCCCGAAACAACTGGCTATAATGTTTACCGGAATAAATTGAAAATAGGGTTTACGCCCCTGCTTTCTTATAGTATACAGGCTGCCAACTGTAAAAAAGGTGATGGTTTCTATATACAAGCAGTTGATTTAGCCGGGAATCAGTCGGCCCCCAGCAATACCCTTTTATTTTAGTGGCTTCTGAATGCAGCATATTTCTATTACCGGTGGTCTTCCTTATATATGCAACCGATTGTAGGTTTTTTTTGAGCCAATGACGGCTGCAGGGAAGTGAAAAAATGGATCGGATTGTATTAATCCGGGATAAAAAAGTACAACTACTTTCGCCCATCCGGTATAAGAATTTCTTCCCGCCAGGGCCTAAGTGCCCTCCCTGAAAAAGACCTTTTGCTACCACCACCCTCTGGCTGTACGCTTCCTCAACGCAAGCTATACCGGTAAGCGACAACCGAATTTCTACTATCCGTTGGCCAACGATTGGAACGCGTGGTTTGAAGGCGGGTGCTGGGCTTTAGTCATTCTTTGCAAAAAAAGTATCAGTATAGGATCGAAAAATGTTAATAACCATTCCAATATTGATCTAATTTTAACTTGATTACATACATACTATAAATACTATTGCTTATGCCAAAGAAAACAGGCCCGTCCCTTGCCGGAATATTGTCCCCCTTATTTCCTGCTGCCGGTTTTAACATTCCTATTCTTCACTGGAAAAATCTATTGTTGCTACTGGGCATACTTTTTTGTTTCCAGGCGCTAACGGCACAAACCATCACGGTTCAGGGCAAAGTGAGCTCCGGCGATACGGCACTGGCAAGTGTAACGGTACACGTTAAAGGTTCCAGAACGGCTACCCAGACAGATAAGGATGGCAAATTTTCTATTGTGGCGGCGCCCAACGCGGTACTGGTATTCAGTTCTATTGGTTATGCCGATGCAGAAATCAACATAAATAACCGCACCGCCGTTTCTGTGCAACTGGAATCTGCGGCCAAACAGCTGGACCAGGTGGTGGTGGTAGGTTATGGTACCCAGAAAAGAAAGGATTTGAGCGGATCTATCAGTAGTGTTAGTGCCGCTACCATTGCAAAAGTGCCGGTGGTTACCGTAGAACAGGCTCTGCAGGGCCGGGCAGCCGGTGTGCAGGTTACCAATAATGATGGGGCACCCGGTGGCAATATTACCGTTCTGATACGCGGTATAGGCAGCCTGGCCAGCAGCGGCAACGGGCCCTTGTATGTAATAGACGGTTACCCGGTTAGCACGGGCATTAATAATATCAACCCCAGCGATATCGCTTCTATAGATGTATTGAAAGATGCATCGGCCACTGCCATTTATGGTATCCGTGCCGCCAACGGAGTGGTGATCGTTACCACAAAAAAAGGCAGGAGAGATGGTGTGCAGGTGTCGCTGGATGCCTATGAAGCTTTCCAGGGCAAACCCAAAGAATATAAAATATTAAATGCGCAGCAATGGGCAGGACTGGCCAATGAAGTGGCCGCCGCCGACTCGCAGCATAATTTTAAAGAGCTGCCGCAATGGAGCAACCCATCATCGCTCACCAGTGTGGATTGGCAGAATGCGCTGTACCGCGGCGGATTAACACAGAATTACAGCCTGGGCATCCGGGGCGGCAGTGATAAAGTACAGGTCGCTACCTCTGTTGGCTATTATGATCAGAAAGGCATTGTACTGGGCTCTTTTTTCAAAAGAATCACCATGGGGCTGAACCTGGATTACCAGCCTACCAAATGGCTGAAATCTTCCACCAGTGCAAAATATACCTACCAGAACTCTAATAATCCTTTCGGTACCGGCTCGCTGGTACAGTTGGCCCAGTTGCCACCTACGCTGGACGGCGGTAACAAATTAACCAGCCAGATAAAAGATGCCAGCGGCAATTACGGATTTTACAATCCAACCAGTACCTATGTTGCCAAATATGGCAATCCGGTTTATACCATCGAAAATAACCAGTACAGGAACATTAACAACTATTTCCTGGCCAATTCTTCCTTAGAAGTATCTATTATAGATGGTCTTAAAATTAAAACCAACGCCGGTATCAATACCAGCAATTATTCCGGATCTTTTTACCAACCGGAAGATGATCGTTTAGACCAGCAGTACAGCCTGGGCGGTCCTACCCAAAATGGTTTTTACAGCCAGCACCTGAACCAGACTTTTGAATGGCTTTGGGAGAATACGCTGTCGTATGACAAAACATTCGGCCAGCATACCATCAATTTTGTAGGGGGTTTATCCGCGCAGAAAAATACTTCTACCGCTATGGGTGGACAAGGTATCCCACCAAACGCTTCCATCCGTGATTTGGCACAGGTAACCAACCTGCAGCTGGATGCGCTGGGTAATGGCCAGCAGGTCTATTCACTGGCATCTGAATTTGCAAGGCTTACCTATAAATTTGCCGACAAATACATTGTAACAGGTACCATTAGACGCGACGGCTCCTCCAAGTTCGATACCGGCCACCAGTACGGGGTGTTCCCTTCAGGCGCCATTGCCTGGAAAATAAAAGAAGAATCTTTCTTGCAGCATACAGACTGGTTGTCTGACCTGAAACTTCGCGGCAGCTATGGCCTGGTAGGTAACCAGGGTTCCATCGGGCTGTTCCAGTACCAGGCCTTGTTTTCTACCGGTGGCGCTGCCAATGTAAATCCTAATAATTACGGTTATCCGTTCGATAAAATTTATCAGCGTGGTATTACACAAACACAGCCCGCCAACCCCAACCTGAAATGGGAAACCGATTACCAGACAGATATTGGTATGGACGCTTCTTTTCTGCATGACCACCTGAACCTGACGGTTGATTGGTTCAATCGCCGGTCAAAAGACTTTCTGCTAACGCTGGCGGCACCCGCTCAAACGGGCTACAATTTCATTACCCGTAATGTGGGCAGCATGACCAATAAAGGAATAGAAATAGCCTTGAACTATACCAACCGTCCTTCAAAAGACTTTAATTACGGCATCGGACTGACAATCACTTCGGTTAGAAACAAATTGACCAGTATTACTTCGGGTACCAATTTTGTAACGAATTTTGGCGGCCTTACCTTGGCGGGCCTCGGCTGGTCTACCTTTACCGAAACCAATATCGGTCAGCCGGTGGGTGAATTTTACGGGTATAAATCATTGGGTATTTTTCAGACCAAGGGGCAATTGGATATACTGAACGCCGCCGCAGCCACCAAAAACCCCGGTAATCCGTTCTACCAGAAAGCGGCTACCGCTGCTGGCGACCGGTATTTTGCGGATATCAATGGTGACGGGCAGGTTACAGCAGACGACCAAATAAGCCTGGGAAGCCCCCAACCCAAATTTTTCGGTGGTATCAACTTCGACGGCGGATACAAGGCCTTTGATTTCAACCTTTATTTCTATGGTGTATACGGAAATAAAATACTGAACTATGTACAGAGCTCCCTGCAGAGTTTTCAGAACAGGAGTTTTGTAGGTGTTGAAAATGTGAGCCAGGATTATTACGCCAACCATTGGACGCCCTCACATCCCTCAAATACTTATTCAAGGGCCACTTATAATGATGATGCAGTGGAAAGCAATGTTCCTTCCAGCGCCTGGATAGAAAATGGCAGCTTCCTGAAATTAAAGAATGTAACAATAGGCTATACATTACCGGTAGATTTACTGAAAAGGCTGACCATAACAAAAGTGAGGGTTTATTTTTCTACACAAAACCTGTTTACCATTACAAAATATACCGGACTTGACCCCGAGATTGGTTTACAGAACGGCAATGCCACCCAGAATGGCGTGGACAGCGGTACGTATCCATCGTCTAGGTTTTACACCATGGGTATCAATCTGACATTTTAAGAAAGACAAGATAATACGAACGATATGAAAATAACTAAAACGATCATTGTTGTCATAGCCATTTGTGTGGCGTTGGTGCCACTGGCCTGTAAGAAAAGTTTCCTGGTACAGACCAATACTTTTCAATCTACCTCGGGTGCTACCTTTCAGAAATCATCCGATGTGGTGGGCCTGGTAAATAGTATCTACGACAGTTACCAGAATGCCGATCTGCTGAAAAAATCAATCTGGTATTATGCCAATTTTCAGACCCATGATTTCTATAATTATGGTGCCGATATTGTCTGGAACAATTACCAGATCAATTCAGACTTTGGCGCTTTGTCTACTTTCTGGAACAATGCCTATATCGGTATTGCCCGGGCCAATTCGGCCTTTGGAATCATTGCCACGGCAAAGTCGCAGGGAGTGGTTACACCGGCCCTCGCAGACCGGTTAACCGGTGAAGCTTATTTTTTACGCGGTATGACTTATTATTACCTGGCCGGTTCTTTTGGCGGCGTGCCATTGGAATTAAGCGCCATCACCAATGGATTAACGCCCCGGTCTTCGCAGGATTCTGTGTTTATGCAGGTGGTATCCGATATGCAAAAGGCAGAAACCTTATTGCAATCAAAAACAACCCTTGCCCTTGCCGATCTGGGCCGGGCTACCAAAGGCGCTGCTTATGGATTTGAAGGTGCGGCGCAGATGTGGTTAAAGAATTATACCGGTGCGCTGGCGGCGTTTAATAACCCGGAACTGACGGCCAATTATCACCTGCTGCCCAACTTTATCAATGTGCATGAATTTGATCACCAGAACAACGACGAATCGTTGTTTGAAATACAGTTCGATTTACCCAGCGGTGGTTCCCAAAGCTGGGATGGGAGCTGGCAGAACGGTGGTGAAATTGCCTGGATAGACGATTTCAGCTGGCCGGAAGAACTGTCTAATTTCGGTTATGATTATGGCAATCCCGGTCTCTGGTATTCTTACCAAAGCGGCGATACCCGCAAACTGGCCACTATTGTAGGCCCTGGCGATTCACTGGTAAGCCCCGGTATTATTGCCAGGGGCGGTATCAGGAGTTACCCGCAGGTAATCTCCGATTTTGGCGATACCAAACCAACCGATACGGCCAACCACAATAAAGCAGTTGGTCTCGATGGAAAAATTATCAATACCGTTGGTACCGTTATCCGTCCTTGGTACGGCCGTTCCGATTCAAAACGCTCCGGTTATTATTGCGCAAAGAAATGGCGTGATCCAAACCTGAACGGCAATTCCGGCAACCAGACCATTTTTGGTTCGCAAAACCAGATTTTACTCCGGTATGCAGAAGTGTTGCTTGACCGTGCAGAGTGCAAAGTACGGACGGGCGACAATGCCGGTGCCATGGCAGATCTTAAATTAGTGAGAGACCGCGCCTGGGGTGGCACATCGCCCACCGTTATGCAGGACGGCCTTAATTATAACGGTACCGCTTCCACGCCTATTACCGATCCTTTACAAATGGTGCTGAGCGAATACCGGCACGAACTGACCGGAGAATATTCTGTATTCTACGACCTGCGCCGTGCAGGCCCCGGCGTGGCATCTGCTTTTATTCAAAAAACGTATGGCACCGATGGTACCACTACACCACAACCTTATCCATATGGCCCCACGGCCGATGGACTGTTGCACGGCGTTTGGCGTACCACGCTTCCAGCCGGGCGCGACCTGTTGCCCATTCCACAGGCAGCCAGGGGATTGAATCCAAACCTGACCCAAAATCCGGGTTATTGATATACATCTATTTGGTTTGAAGAGGCTGTCTCCATCTAGAAGACAGCCTCTTGCTTTTATAAATGTGTTTCAACAGGTGCAAGCAGACGCTTGTGCCTGAGCGAGCCAGCCAAACAGCCTGTTTTAACTTGGTTTTGCGGTAATCTTTTGCCTTTCATCGGCTACCTTTAATAAAAATCCGGGAATATTTTCATCGTACTATTATTGCCTGATATGAAAAAAACGATCATTGTTACAGGTATCTGCGTTGCAATAACAACGATGGTATTTGTACAATGTAAAACCGGCACTACTGCAACAGATCCCCGGGGCAGTTTGTATGCAGGTGCAAAGGCTTGTGCCAACTGCCATAGCAATATTTATCAGTCTTTCCTGCATACCGCGCATTACCTGGCCTCGGCACCGGCCGCAGAAAGCACCGTGCACGGCAGTTTTGCAGCGGGCAGCAATGTTTTCAATGTCAATAAGACACAGAAAGTGGTGATGGAAAAAAAAGACGGCGATCTTTTTCAGTCTTATTATTTAAATGGAACCTTAAAAGACCAATATCGCTTCGATATCGTTTTCGGCGGCGTTAAAGGAGAAAGCTACCTGTACTGGAAAAAGGATGAGTTGTACCAGCTGCCACTGTCTTATTTCAGCGCGCAACGGCAATGGTCTACCAGCCCCGGATATAAATTCGACTTTCTTGACTATCCCCACCTGCGGTCAATCGGAAAAGGCTGCCTGGAATGCCACGCTTCTTATATCGATAACCTGCCCGGCGAAGCCCAGACACTGGACAAACTGGAGAAATTTGATAAGCATACACTGGTCTACAGCATCGATTGTGAACGATGCCATGGCCCCGGCGCACAACATGTAAACTTTCAAATAAATAATCCTGCTGTAAAGACCGCTTCCTTTATAACAAAGTTTAGTAACCTGAGCAGGGGGCAAAAGCTGGATGCCTGCGCCGTCTGTCATTCTGGTAAACCCGGCGTGATGTTGCGTTCTGCCTTCGAGTTCTTACCGGGCGATACCCTGGCCAAATTCAGGTTGCCGGGATTTTTTCACCCGGAAGATACAGGCCACACCGATGTGCATGGCAACCAGCTGCAACTGCTGCAAAGCAGTAAATGTTTTATCAATAGCAATATGGATTGTGCCACCTGCCACGATACACACCAGAACAACCGCGGCAATCGTATGCTGTATACGCAGAAATGCCTGGCCTGTCACCAGGGTCAGCAGCAAACCCATTGTAAAATGACGGACAGCCTGCGCAAGGACGCGCTGGAGGCAAATTGCATCAGCTGCCATATGCCGGCACTCCCCACCAAAACAATTACCGTACAGGTCTCCGATACATTGCCGTTTGTGCAATTCCTGGTGCATACCCATCGCATTGCTGTTTACCCGCAGGAGGTTAAAAAAGTACTGGAGCGGATTTATCAATAAATTGCTGCTAATTTTTCAATATGAAGAGATTGTATACCGCCATTGTTGTTTTGCTGTTGCTGCAGCTGCTTGCCTGCAAAAAGCAGGTGTTGTTTCAACAGGTATCAGCTGCGCATTCTGGCATACACTTTAACAACAAAATTACCGAGAGCGATTCAATGAACCCAATCAGCGTGGTGAACTTATACAACGGCGGTGGTGTAGGCATCGGCGATTTCAATAATGACGGACTGCCTGATATTTACTTTACCGGTAATATGGTGCCCAGTAAACTGTACCTGAACCGCGGCAACCTGGTGTTTGACGATATAACAGAAAAAGCCGGTGTGGAAGGAATGGGCCGGTGGGCAAGAGGTGTATCAGTAGTGGATATCAACAACGACGGATTGATGGATCTGTATGTTTGCAATACCATTTATAACGATTCTATGCGCCGCCGCAATATCCTGTACGTAAACCAGGGCACTGATAAAGACGGGATTCCGCATTTCAGGGATATGGCAGCCGAATACGGCCTTGATATTCATGTACAGTCTACCATGGCCAGTTTTTTTGATTATGACAACGACGGCGATTTGGACATGTACCTCACCGTTAACGAAGCCTCCAACGGTTACAGTTCTTCTGTATTTCAGCAGCGAGGCAGTGCAACGGCCAGCCTGGGGCGATTATACCGGAACGATATGGACAGCAGTTCTGGGCATGGCGTATTTCATAATGTTTCGCAACAGGCGGGTATTACACTGGCGGGTTTCGGCCATTCGGCCACCATCTGTGATATCAACCAGGATGGATGGAAAGATATTTATGTAACGGACGATTTTATCTCCAGCAATATCCTGTACATCAATAACCACAACGGAACCTTTACCGACCGGTCAAAAGAATATTTCAAACATACGTCCCTGAATGCGATGGGACAGGATGTTGTTGACATCAACAACGATGGCCTGGCAGATGTGGTGGAGCTGGATATGAATCCGCGCGACAATCGCCGCAAGAAAATGATGCTGAATGCCAATAATTACAATACTTACCAGAATTTCAGCCGGCTCAACTACCAGTTCCAGTATGCGCGCAATACCTTTCAGCTCAACCAGGGATTGCGCCCGGGCAATGACAGCACCGGTGCGCCGGTTTTCAGTGAGATCGGGTTTATGAGCGGCATGTCGCAAACCGATTGGAGCTGGACGCCATTGGTGGTTGATTTCGACAATGATGGCTACCGCGACCTGGTTATCACCAACGGTTTTCCGAGAGATGTATCCGACCATGACTTTATCAGTTACCGCAATAAATCGCAGAACCTGCAAACGCCTTTGCAAATGCTGGAAAAAATACCCGTTATCAAACTGGTTAACTATGCGTTCAAAAATAAAGATGGTACCAGCTTTAACGATGTAAGTACAGACTGGGGACTTTCAGTGCCCAGTTTCTCCAACGGGGCTGTATATGCAGACCTCGACAACGATGGCGACCTCGATATGGTAGTCAATAATATAAATGATGAGGCATTTGTTTACGAGAATACCCTGCGTAAAAAAGCAGATACCGCTTCGCATTTTCTGCAAGTCGTTTTCAGGGGCGATAAGTTAAATATCAATGGCCTTGGCGCCTTTGCAGATATTTATTACGAAGGCGGCAAACACCAGGTATACGAGAACAATCCCTACCGCGGTTACCTTTCTACCAACCAGCTGATGGCCCATTTTGGTACGGGGTCGGCTTCCGTTATTGATTCGGTTATCATCAGGTGGCCGGGCGGCCATAAACAAATATTGAAGGAGGTGCCGGCCAACCAGGTTTTAAAAGTAAATATTGCCAACGCAAAGGAAAGCTATGACTGGCAGCCTGCAACACCTGCAACGCTGCCATTGTTTACAGAAACAACTGCCGCCGCAGGCATCAGCTACCAGCACCGGGAAGCAGATTTCATCGACTTTAATATACAGACCACCCTCCCCCATAAATTTTCGCAGTACAGTCCCGCACTGGCGGCAGCAGACATTAACGGAGACGGGCTGGATGACATGGTGATCGGCGGAAACGAAGACAAGCCGGCCACTATCTTTTTACAGCAGCCCGACGGCAAATTTACACAACAACCTTTGCTGAATGCGATAGAAAACAATGGTAATCTTTACAAGGATGAAGGCTTATTGCTCTTTGATGCCAACGGTGACGGACACCCTGATTTGTATATTGCCAGCGGGGGTTACCAGTATGCAGATACCAGTACCAACTACCAGGACAGGCTCTACATTAACAATGGCAAGGGCGCTTTTACCCTGGCCACCGATGCATTGCCGCTGAACCATACCAGCAAGCTTTGCGTGCGGGCCATCGATTTTAATAATGACGGTAAGCTGGACTTATTTGTATCGGGCCGGGTAGATCCCTGGAAATATCCAAAGCCAGTCAGCAGTTTTATTTTCAGGAATGATTCTGAAAATGGCCAGGTTAAATTTACAGATGTAACGGCAACGGTAGCACCGGATTTGCTGAACATAGGCATGGTCTGCGACGCGTTGTTCACCGATTTTGACAACGATAACCAGCCGGATTTGATACTGGCAGGTGAATGGATGCCGGTAACATTTCTAAAAAATACGGGTGGAAAATTTGTAAACGTTACGACGGCTTCGGGCATTGCCGGGCGTACCGGCTGGTGGAATTCCATTGCAGCAGGCGATTTTCGACACACCGGCAGAACGGATTATATTATCGGCAATGTGGGGCTGAACACGCTTTACCAGGCCAGCGAAGAGTACCCCGTATATGTAACAGCCAAAGACTTTGATCACAACGGCAGTTATGTAGCCGTGTTGTCTTTGTTTTTGCCCGGGCAGGACGGCCGCCTGCAGGAATTTCCGGCACCGAACAGGGATGATATACTGGACAGGATACCCACCATGCGTAAACGCTTTAATGATTATGGCACCTATGCCAATACCAGCATGGACAATGTATTCCCGGCCGACATGCGCAAGGATGCACAACGCCTGAAAGCAACCATGCTTCAGTCTTGTTATGTACGGAACGATGGAAACGGACATTTTACGCTGTTTCCCCTGCCGGTTGCTGCACAGGTATCTGTGCTGAACGGAATGGTAACCGGTGATTTTGATGGCGATGGCAACCTGGACCTGCTGGTGAACGGCAATGATTTTGGAACAGATGTGTCTATAGGACGGTTCGATGCCTTAAACGGTTTGTTGCTGAAAGGCAATGGCAAGGGCGATTTTTCAGCAATCCCGATCAGTAAAAGCGGTATCTATATTCCGGGCAATGGAAAAGCATTGGTGAAACTGGCCGGTAGTAATGGCAATGGCCTGGTAGCTGCCAGCCAGAACAACGGACCACTGCTGTTGTTTGAGCAGCAGTCAAAAAAAACAATGCTTCCCTTATTGCCAGATGATGTGTTTGCCATATTACAATATAAAAACGGCAGCGCACGCAAGGAAGAGTTTTATTATGGGAACGGTTTTTTGTCTCAGTCGGCCCGGCATTGTGCCGTTGATGCAAACGTAACCAGCGTTAAGGTAACAAACAGCAAGGGAATGACCCGTACGCTTGCTGTAAATGGAATTCAAAAATAAAAATTCAAAAAAGGTTGCCCCATTACCAGGGCAACCATTTGATTGTTGATTTTTTACTGTTGAATGTCGGCTTTTACCTATTGACTTCGCATTTTACGTTTTGCATTTTCACTTTGGTATTTTGAATTCAGATAGCCGTATATTAGCATATCTTTCCTTGTAACAAGATTGCCATACAAAGAAATATGCCAATGAATATCTTACAACCTGCTGTGAAAGCGCTTTGCGTGGCTGGCCTGGCAGGGTGTTTTTTATCCTGTAATAATTCTTCCATGCAAACCACAGGCGCCGGCCGGCCGGCAGGTACCACAGCAAAAGGATCTTATGCATACGATGCCGTTTTCCTGAAACAACATACCGGTGATGCGCTAGAACTGACCAGTGATGATGGCATGTCGAAAGTTTTATTGTCTGCCGCTTACCAGGGCCGGGTAATGAGCAGTACTGCTACAGGCGACAGTGGCAACAGTTTCGGGTGGTTGAACTATGACCTGATTGCTGCAAAACAAAAAAGGAAACAATTTAACCCGGTGGGTGGGGAAGAAAGATTCTGGATGGGGCCGGAAGGCGGACAGTATTCCATCTATTTTAAAAAAAACGATTCCTTCACCATTGCCAACTGGCAGGTGCCTTCTTTTATTGATACCGATTCTTATAAAATGGTGCAGGCAGACAAGCATTCCGCAACTTTTGCTGCCAGCGCCGCTTTCAGCAATTACAGCGGTACCCCGTTTTCCGTAAGTATAGACAGAAAGATTAGCCTGTTAACAAAAGAAAGTCTGCAACAACAGCTGCAAACAACTGTTCCGCCCGGTATTCATTTTGTAGCATTTGAAACCGAGAACGCTGTTACCAATACCGGGCCTGCCGACTGGACCAAAGAAAAAGGCCTTTTATCTGTCTGGTTGCTGGGTATGTTTACGCCAGGCCCCCAGACAAAAGTGATTATCCCTTTTCACCCGCTGCCGGATGCCAGGAAACATATTACGACCAATTATTTTGGTCCCATTCCTGCAGAACGGCTACAGATAACCGATAGTGTGCTGTATTTTACCTGCGATGGCCGGTACCGGAGCAAGATTGGCCTGTCGCCCCTCATTGCCAAACAGGTTGCCGGTGCCTTTGATTTCAAAAAGAACCTGCTTACCATTTTGATCCCGCAGGTCCGCAAAGAAGCTGCCTATGTTAATAGTAAATGGGAGCTGCAGCAGGAACCCTATAAAGGCGATGTGATAAATTCATATAATGACGGCCCTTTGGCAGACGGTACCCAGATGGGGCCTTTTCTAGAAATAGAATCATCATCGGCGGCCATGGAACTAAAAAAATCAGAACGGGGTGTCTACCGGCAAACCACTTGTCATTTTCAGGGTGATTATGCGGGGTTGCAATGGCTGGCGCAACAGCTGCTGGGTGTGCAACTGGAACAGATAAGAAATAAATAAATGACTGGCCATTTTCCTGCTTTGGAATTACCTGGCTAATCATCGTTTTAAAAAGCTACTATGCAAAAAAATATCATTCCTCTGGCAATCGCTTTACTGCTGACCTTTGCTTCTCTGGCGCAGCAAAAATTTGGCGGCATCGATAACAATATGGGTAACCTGTACCGGTTGTCCGATGCAAAATCGCGTTCCATCAGCCCGGAAAATTTTAGCGGCGAAAAAGGGAAGGGTGGAATGGCCACTACCGGTACCGGCAGCGGACCGTCGAGGGATCTGGGTCGTGGCTGGAAGGTAAGCCCGAGCGTGGTGATAAAAGCAAAAACCACCTACACGGTGGCAGAAATAGAAGGCCCGGGTTCACTGCAGCATATCTGGATGACGCCCACCGGGAACTGGCGTTATTCCATCCTGCGTTTTTATTGGGATGATGAAGCTACGCCTTCTGTAGAAGTGCCGGTGGGTGATTTTTTCGGAATGGGCTGGGGACAATATGCGCCCCTGCAATCGCTGGCAGTATGTGTAAATCCCGGGAGTGCTTTTAACTGTTACTGGCCCATGCCTTTCAGGAAGAAATGTAAAATAACAATGGAGAACATAGACGATAAAGACATGGTATTGTATTACCAGGTAGACTATGTATTAACGGAAGTTGCCAACGATGCCGGCTATTTTCATGCGCAGTTTCGCAGAATAAATCCATTGCCGCTGAAAACCGACTATGTGCTCACAGATAGTATCAAAGGGAAGGGACAGTATGTGGGCACGTATTTGGCCTGGGGGGTGCACAATAACGGATGGTGGGGAGAAGGAGAGATAAAATTTTTTATGGATGGCGATACGGAATACCCAACCATTTGTGGCACGGGTACGGAAGACTATTTTTGCGGATCCTACGATTTTGACAGTCGTAAAAAAAACAATATAGGCATCGAAGAATCCAACTACACGGAATTCTGTACGCCTTATACCGGTCTGGCGCAAGTGATAAAAGGAGATGGTCATTATAATATTGCACAACGTTTTGGCCTGTACCGCTGGCATATAACCGATCCCATCCGGTTCGAGAAAAGCCTGAAGGTTACTATACAGGCGCTGGGCTGGCACAGCGGCGGCCGCTATCTTCCTTTGCAGGACGATATTGCCTCCACTGTTTTCTGGTACCAGAGCGAACCACACGGTTATTTTCCAAAACTGCCTGCCAAAGACGGACTGGAGGTGAATTAGTTGATTGGTTGATTAGCTGATCCGTTAAATCGAACAGCCCTACACCCATGGCCTTCAACCTTACACCCTATACCTTACGCCTTGCTTCTTTTCTTTCATTTAAAATAAATCTCTTTCATGAAAAAGCAATTGAACGGTTTTATAGGAATAATGGCTGCCCTGCTTTTGGTTATTCTGTATGGCTATACCACACCGGCACACAAAACCAGCACAGGCAGCAAGGCGGCAAGTACAGTAAACACGGCCGGAATAACGAGCGACTGGAAATTGGGCGTGCAATTATGGACCTTTCGCGTGTTTACGATGACCGAAGCCCTGCGAAAGGTAGACAGCTGCGGTATAAAATACGTAGAGGCTTTTTGGGGCCAGGCATTGGACGATGATAAAAAAGAAACCTTTGGTATCCATATGACCAAGGCGGGAAGGGACAAGCTGAAGGGCCTGCTGAAATCGCATGGTATCCGGATGGTGGCCATGGGGGTTATTTCTCCCGGTACAAAAGAGGAATGGATAGAGGCGTTTAAACTGGCCAAAGATTTCAACCTGAGTTATATCACCGCAGAACCCAGGAAGAACATGTGGGATGTGGTTGACAGCCTGGCGGGCGTGTATGATATCAGGATTGCCATTCATGATCATCCAAAACCAAATGTATACTGGCACCCCGATTCCGTACTGGCTGCAGTGGCCGGCCATTCACATATCGGGTCCTGCGCTGACGTGGGCCACTGGGCACGCAATGGATTGGATCCGGTTGAATGCCTTAAAAAACTGGAAGGCCATATTTTCGGCGTACACCTGAAAGATATCACCGAGTTTAATAATACCAATGCCGCCGATACCGTGGTAGGAAAAGGCGTCATTCATTTCGATCCCATCTTTGCAGAACTGAAGCGCCAGCATTTTAAAGGCATGTTGTCTATTGAACACGAATCAAACTGGTACCACAGCGTACCGGATGTTATGGAAACGGCTGCGTTATATAATAATGCGGTGAATAAAATCAAATAATGGTTTCCATTCAAATTCACCGTTCTGCAGTTCAAAAGTTCGATGGTTCGTTTGCCCGGCGTTAACGCGAAGGCAACGAATTATCTAACGACCGAACCTGAAAGCTTTTGATAGTAAATAAGAAATATGAAGAAGATACTCGTTTTCGTGCTGCTATTTTGCCATGTAGGCCTGTATGCAGGCGTTGTATTGCCCAAACTGTTTAGCAGCAATATGGTCTTGCAGCGCAACAAACCTGTTAAAGTATGGGGTTGGGCAGATAAGGGAGAAAAAATTACCGTGCAATTGAGCACAGAAAAAGCAACTGTAAAAACCGGTGCCAACGGAGAATGGATGGTTACGCTGCCGGCGATGCCTGCGGGCGGACCCTTTGAGCTGACAATAGAAGGAAAAAACAAGACGGTGCTGTCCAATA
Organism: uncultured Flavihumibacter sp.; assembly: GCA_964245425.1. Taxonomy (GTDB): domain Bacteria; phylum Bacteroidota; class Bacteroidia; order Chitinophagales; family Chitinophagaceae; genus JACMLD01. The sequence goes on from CAXTMV010000015.1 coordinate 38,989, forward strand.
TATTAATAGGGGATGTCTTTATCTGCAGCGGGCAATCGAACATGGAATTTGCACTGAAGAATGCCAACCAGTCGGCCGCTGAAATTGCTGCCAGCAGCTATCCGAATATCCGGCTGTTTACCGTAAAAAAAGCAACCAGCTTTGTTGTAAAAAAAGATGTGGAAGCAGCACCCTGGGAAATATGCGGGCCGGCCAGTTCAGGCGATTTTTCTGCAGTGGCTTATTTCTTTGCCAGGAAACTGGTAAAAGATATCAATATCCCCATCGGTCTTATCCATACTTCCTGGGGAGGCACCAATATTGAAGCCTGGACAAGCTGGGATCTGATGTCCAAGACGGCTGATTACAGCAAGGTAGACCTGGCGAAAATGGAATCCGAGCACGCAGAAACGGAAAAAAAGCAACAGCAGTTCCAGGAATCGCTGAAAAATGATAAGGGTGATGCTGAAAAATGGTACGAGCCTTCATCACCTGTTACCGGTTGGAAACATATTGTGTTGCCAAAGATCTGGGAGCAAACAGAAATTGGTAATGCCGATGGTACGGTATGGTTTAAGAAAGAATTTGAATTGCCCGCTTCTGTTGCGGGAAAAAAAATAGCCCTCAGCCTTGGGCCCATAGATGACAACGATGTAAGCTATATCAACGGAAAGCAGGTGGGTGCCATTAACGGCTGGAATACAGACCGGTTCTACGATATTGACCCGGGAATACTGGTGGCCGGTAAGAATACCCTTATCATAAAAGTAACAGACAATGCCGGTGGCGGTGGTATTTACGGAAAGCCGGAGCAATTGTATCTTCAATACGGTGCTGAAAAAATGGCACTGGCCGGCGACTGGCAGTATAAGCCCTCTGTATTAAATACCAGTTTTGGTTTGGCAGACGGAGGTCCTAATTCTTTTCCTTCGCAATTATACAATGCCATGGTAGCACCGCTCATCGGTTTTCCGGTGGCTGGCGCCATCTGGTACCAGGGCGAAGCCAATACCGGGCAGGCCTTTAAATACAGAACACTTTTTCCTGCTATGATAAACGACTGGCGTAGCAACTGGGGCGATGCCTTCCCTTTTTTCTGGGTGCAGCTGGCCAATTTTATGAAAGCTGATTCATTGCCGGTGCAGAGCGACTGGGCCGAACTGCGGGAAGCACAAAATATGACCCTGCAGCTTCCGCAAACCGGCCAGGCCGTTATCATTGATATTGGTGAAGCAGCCGATATCCATCCAAAAAACAAACAGGATGTGGGATACCGATTGGCGTTAGCAGCAGAAAAAATAATGTATAACAAAGACATTGTTTATTCCGGGCCCGTCTACCAATCGATGAAAACAGAAGGCGATAAGATAATTGTTAGTTTTAATAATACCGGCGGTGGCCTGTGGGCAAAAGACAAATACGGTTACCTTAAAGGGTTTTCAATTGCCGGTGCCAATCATCAGTTTGTTTGGGCACAGGCTACTATTTCAGGCGATAAAATAATTGTGCAGAGCAGCACGGTACAAAACCCTTTGGCAGTACGCTATGCCTGGGGTAATAACCCAGACGATGCAGGTTTGTATAATAAGGAGGGCCTGCCGGCATCTCCTTTCCGTACAGATAGCTGGCCGGGCATCACGCAATAGTTCCTTATTCTAAAATTAACGGGTCGGAATTTCGTTGCTCCGCATTAAAACCTGGCAAACGAACCATCGAACTTCCCAATCATCGAACTATGAATGCCGAACCTACATACACAATGCTAACTATTATAAAATGGTATTGAAAAATAAGGAGATCAAATTTTTTTTGGCCGGTTTATGTATTCTCCTGGTCGGTTGTAGTGCAAAACAGTCGTATGATACCTGGGGTCAATACAAAGGATCAGATGAAAACATACAATACTCATCCCTTACGCAGGTAGACACGGGTAATGTAAAGGAATTGCAGGTTGCCTGGGAATACCATACCGGGGATGCGGATACGATTAACAGTTCGCAGATACAGTGCAATCCCATTGTAGTGAACGGCGTACTATACGGCGTATCGCCCAGGCTGAAACTGTTTGCCGCCGATGCCGCAACAGGAAAACCGAAATGGCAGTTCAATCCATTCGACTCGATGGACAGTAATAAAAGAATGTTTTTTATCCTGAACAATTCAAGGGGTGTTACCTGGTGGAGTGATGGCGCAGCAGATAAAAGAATATTTTACACGGCAGGCTCTAATTTATATTGCGTGGATGCAGTAACAGGAAAACTGGTTACCGGTTTTGCAGACAACGGGAAACTTGATTTGCACAATGATCTCGACCGCGATGTAAAAGATCTCTTTGTTACCTCTACTTCTCCGCCCATTGTTTTTAATAAGTTACTGATCATTGGTACAAGGGTAGACGAGGGGCAGCATGCCGCGCCCGGCCATATCCGTGCTTACGATGCGCGCACCGGAAAAAGACAATGGATATTCCATACCATTCCACACCCCGGTGAATACGGATACGAGACCTGGAAAGACAGCAATGCTTATAAGTATACCGGTGGTGCCAATGCCTGGAGTGGTTTCAGCATCGATAAAAAACGCGGAATGCTCTTTGCCTGCACCGGCTCTGCGTCATACGATTTTTATGGCGGTAAAAGAACCGGTAATGATCTTTTTGGCAATTGCATTCTGGCACTGGATGCCGCTACCGGCAAACGCATCTGGCATTTTCAAACCGTGCACCACGATGTTTGGGACAGGGACATTCCTTCTCCGCCCGCATTGGTTACCCTTACAAAAGATGGAAAACAACTGGACGCCGTGGCCGTAACCACAAAATCGGGTTTTGTATTTGTACTGGAACGGGAAACCGGGAGGCCCGTGTATGATATTGAAGAAAGGCCCGTGCCGGTAAATACGGATCTGC
>CAXTMV010000016.1:0-41802 GCA_964245425.1 uncultured Flavihumibacter sp.
CGGGGGGGTAACTGGGGTAAGATGGCGCTTACGCTTTTCCGGCTGATAGCAGTAATAGCCGGGGTCTTTATTCTCCGCAATTTTATCCAGAAAAAATACCATCGAGGCTTCATTGTCTGTGCAGCACTCATCTTTGCCGGGGCATTGGGCAACCTGCTCGATAGCATGTTTTACGGCCTGCTTTTCGACGAAAGCACGCGTTTGCATGTCGCAACGGCCTTTCCCCCGAAAGGCTATGCCGGTTTTTTACATGGTAAAGTGGTAGACATGCTGTATTTCCCTATCATAAAAGACAAATTGCTGCCAGACTGGGTACCATTTATTGGCGGAGAAAGATTTACTTTTTTCAGTCCAGTTTTTAATATTGCGGATGCGTCCATATCTACCGGTGTAATAGCCATACTGGTTTTTCAAAGACGCTTTTTCAAAAAGGAAGGCGAAGTAGAGCAACATGCCGTAGCAGAGACCAACACGCCGGTGAATGATAATATGCAGGTGTTGTAAATTATTAATGTGCCAATGAGAAGGGGAAATGCGATTTTAAAAAGAGTGATCGTTCGTTATTAATCAAACATTAAAATAGGCCGACTGGCTAAAGCAGGATGGCGGCCGGCTGATTGTCTTGTAAAACATTTGTAACTTTAGTCCCAATATCTACCAACCGTTCTTTTTGTTGCTTCGTATAAACAAAAACAACGATCAGAAAATGATTGTTCCCGCTTGACCAGGTCTACCCGTAGAAAGATAAACAAATAAAAATGAAGTATTTACAGCGTCTGTTAGCTTTGCTAGCCATTAGCCTGGCAGTATTTTCCTGCCAGAAAGAATACAGTGTTGAAAACAATACCGGCGGCGTTGCCGGTACCGCCCAATGGTCCTTTACGGAAGGATCCGCCCAGTTTAAAGGACCGGTAGACACGGTTAATATAGACACCATTGGCGGGTATAAATTTCTTACGCTGAACGGACATTCTACTGATAATAAAGACCAGATTACCCTGCAGGTATTTGGGACCGACGTAAAAACCGGTACTTATAAAACGCCGTTTAGCTTATTTGCTTATATGCGCAACGGGGTGGTTATTTACCAGACCAACCAGACAGCCGTAGATTCTTTTACCATTGTCATTACCAAGCTGGATAGCACTGGCATCACTGGTACTTTCAGCGGTAAGGCCTACGATACCGCTAAAATATACAGAACCATTGTTGATGGTAAATTTTCTGCTGTTTTCAAATCCGCCACGGTTTCCACGCCTGCTTCAACAGACAGCGGCCAGGTGGTATTGTGGAGCAAGGCCGGTTGCGGGGGCGGCACCAGTACCAGCCCCATTACCGTATCGGTGGGCGGCAAGACCGGCCAGATCACGCAGTTCTTTAGTACCGAGCCCGCTACCTGCGATCCGGCAGGCGCGTTCAGCTTAAAATTACCGGTGGGTACCTATCCCATCGTAGCCAAATGCGGTACGGATTCAATAAACGGTACCGTAACCGTGGTGAAAAATGTTTGTACCAAGGTACAGGTAGATCTAACAACACCCACACCACCTGTTACCGGCGTTGATTATTTCCCTACGACTACTGGTTCTAACTGGGCGAGCCTTTACGAAGGCGGCTCCTCTGGCGACAGTGCCGTTACTTACAGCACCGGGCAAAAGCTGGGTGCTGCCGGTAACGTGTACAATGTATTCGGCTATGTGGATTATGCCTACCAGTACAACGATACCTTATACTACCGCAAAACCGGTACCGGCCTGTATTACCAGTACTTCACAGACAGCGCAAATTATTTTAATTTCGATAAGCCAACCGGTTTTGAATTTGTAATGCTGGATACCACCAAGGCAGTAGGCGCGGTCTTCAATGCTACCGCTGTACCCGGCACCATCCAGGGAACAGCCTTAACGGCAAAGATCGATGGTAAGATCACAGAAAAGAATGTAACGGTAACGGTTAGTGGTAAGCAATATATCAATGTGATCAAAGTGCAGAATTCATTCTATTCCGTTGTACAGGGTAATACGGTAGAAGCTTTCCGGATTGAGCAATGGTTTGCAAAAGGCATCGGCGTTATTAAATACCTGGAGTACCATACGGCACCGTTCACTACACCCGACCTGGGTATGGATATAATCAGGTCTGATATTAGATAACAGCGTTTAACACGAACATTTTTTATGACCATATACAGCCCGGCTGCCTTGCGGCCGGGTTTTTTTGTGTAATTCCGGGCTGTTACATTACACAGGCTCATAGGGGCATCGGTTAGCATCGCTTTACGTGTTGCCCTAAATAGCTGTCCAGATTTTGTACATCAAAAAAAAGGGCTATGGCAGCACCCATGTGTACCTATGCGCCTGGGTGCTGAATGCGAGACGAAAAAAACCCCGCCTGAAAAGGCGGGGCCGTACTTCCGTAAGCAGCATTTTAAAAATCAGGGCGGCCTTTGCAACTGCGAAGCGGCCCGGCCACCGTTGATGAGCAATGCGGTACGGGTACAGATCAACAACTCATGGTCTTTACCATTGACATGAGAGTAAGCGATTTTATTGCCTGGCTTTTACCAGCAGTTTATTAATTATCACCCCGGCGGCCTGCACACGCAGCAGGTAAGTGCCCTCACCCAACTGCCCCAGGTCTGTAATAGTTACTTTATTTAATCCCCTGTTAAGTTGCTCCTGTTTCTGGGTGACCAGCCTGCCAAAACCGTCGAACAGCGATATTTTTGCAGACAGGTCTGCCGGTGCAATGGCATCAAATGAAATATAATTATCGAAGGGATTGACCAGCGACCTGATCTCAAAATCAAGATCCCCGGCATATAACGTAATCGTATAACTGTATTTGAAACCGGTGCCGCTGACCAGCCTGATGCGGTACCAGGTGGCGCCGTTCTTCAGCGGTTCGTTATCGGTAAATAAATAATGCTGGCCGGATTCGCTGCCCCCGCCCATAACGGTGGCAATTTTCTGGAAATGGACGGCGTCGCTGCTTTTTTCCACTTCAAAAAACAGGTCGGATGTCTCTTTGCTGGTTACCCAGTTGAGGTGCGCAATAGCCTTGTCTTCTTTGCCTTTCAGCGATACCAGCATATTGCCCGGCAGCACGGTACAGGTGCTGGTTAAAACCTGTATGGTAGTACTGGCGGTAAAGGAGCAGGCCGCATTCTGCAGGTTGAGCGCCGTAGAAGCAACTTTGATCCTGAACATGGTATTATTGAGCGAAGGGTCTGCCAGGAAAGAAGGGTAGCTGGCGGTATATTGCCATTGCCCGGCTACCTGCGTGGGTGAGCCAACCCCTGTTACACCGGTCGTGTTCCAGGTTACACCGTTATCGGTGCTCTTTTCCCATTCCCAATAAGTATAGTTAGAGAAGTAAGAGCTGATGATGCTGAACATATCTACCTGGTTGCCCGCGCAGACCATCAGGTTGGGCGATGGTTGCAGATTCAGGTTGGGCGTGCAGGTGGCCAGTGCGATATCATCGATGGCCCAGTCGTTACCGCCGCCGCCGGGTGCATTGTTGCGCACCATCGCCGTGAGCGAAGTTTGCAGGGGGCCTGTTAAATAAGTAAATCCTTTCTTTATCCATTGCCCGTTATAAGCCACATCGCCGGTGGTATAATAATCGATGCCATTGATCGCCAGGGTAAGATTGGGTTTTACGCCTGATGAATCATTCAGTGCGGTGGGTATATAACCGGCACCGCCAGTAGCACCTTTTCCATTTGAATCGCAACCGCATTTGGAACAAATATTCCTGATCCAGAGCGAGAATTCATAATAGGTATTGGGGCAAAGTCCTGAAATGGTCTGGTAAAAGGCAGAATCTATCCGGTAACTGGCATTGATGACCAGCATATAACCGCCATTGCTTTTGTTTACAGTATCTGCCGGCGGATTGCCCAGTGCGGCATTTACAGCGCCCGTATGGTCGCCAATAATATCCCATACCTGGAATACCCGGTGAGAGGTAGCCGAAGGATCTGGTTTAGGCCAGTTGTTTACAATGCTATAACCTGCGCCCGCTGTGCTGGTATTATTAGATATGCCGTAATAATAATCATTGGGGTTGTTGGCCGCAAAAGGTGCGTAGGTATAACTGGGTGGCACATTCGAAGAAACGCCGCGGTTCTTGTTTTTGCCGGATCCAAAAGTTCCATTGAATTCTGTGCCTAGTGCATTAGCACCTACTGAATTGGAGCAAAGTCCGTAATTGGAAAAAACAGCTACCTGGTCTGTGGGAAAGAAACTGGTTGTAATGACATTCGTTCCGTTTTTATAGGTTACCGAGCCGCTGCCCAGGTTGATCTGGTTGCCCAATGTTGCGGTGATCCTGATTTTATACGATGCCACCATAATGCAGGTGTTGCTGTAAAAAGAAGGCTTGTCGGTATTTTTTATTTCTCCCCGCCTGAAAGCGCTGGCCTGCTTGCCCGCAGCTGTATTATAGCCCAGGTAGATGTTTACGTTTGTACCGCTTATCCAGCCGCAATCGTCGCCGGGGGCATCGGTAAAAGATTTATAGATTTTTCCTTCATTGGTGAGTACAGAAAGACTGCCGGGTATATAACTGGTTCCGGCTGGTATATTATCGAAGAAGGCGCAACTGTCGAGGGTGCCCGATTTAACCACAAAAGTGGCTTTTATCTGGAGGGTGTCGCCGGGCTCCATGGTGCCGCCGGCATTGCCTTTGGTAAGGTTAATATAACTCTTGCCGTAATCGACTGCTTGCGATGTTGCGGTTGCCGGTAACAGGCAGGCCGCCAGGCCAATCAGCAAGATGAATAAAAAAGTAGTGGGTAGCGTTGTCTTCATGGGGTTGGGATTTTGAATGGGGTACAAACGTTTTACAGCTGGTACCGTATCCAAAAATAACCATCCGGCGCTACAAATGCAATCGGAGTAATACCTATAAAATTTGGTTAATCCTCTTAGTAGAAAAAGTCAGATTTCAAAAGTCAACACCCAAAAAGACCTTTGCTTAGCTACTGATAACCAAACGGTAAAACCAGCTAAGTAAAGGTTTTTTGATTCTTTGGTGTTGACTGCTAGAAATTAGTCTTTATTATTTTTTTAAGGATGCTTTCGTTCTGCCATTCCACTTTTAAGAAATAAGTGCCCGCGCTTAACCTGTTCATGTCATCTATTTTCAACGGGTTGATCCCCTTTTCCGCCGGCTGTTTATATGTTTTTACCGCCCGTCCGTACATGTCAAAGATAGTGGCCCGCAGATCACCATCGGCTGGTACCAGTACGGTGCAGGACAAGGTGTTGTTAAAAGGGTTCACCAGGTTTTGTAGTGAAAACTGTATTTGCCCGGCACTTAATACAATCACCTTACTGTATGTATAGCCTGTTTCACCCACCATTTTAATGCGATAATAACCAATACCGGCAAGGGTAACGGGGTCTGTAAAACGGTAAGCCCCGTTTCCATTTACCGCGTTGGCGGCCAGCTTTCCAATGGATCGGAAGATGGTAGCATCGTCGCTTTTTTCTATTTCAAAACTTACCAAGCCGCTTTCATTGGTGGTTTGCCATTGAATAACAGCGAAGCTGTTTTGCAAAAGACCGGAGACACCGAGCAAATGGGTACTTAATAAAAAGTTGCAATTGTGTACCAGTACATGTACCTGGGTGGAAGCCAGGAACGAACAATTGGCGTTCAGCAGGTTGGTGGCAGAACTGGCCACCCGCAGGCGGAAAATATTATTGTGCACGGAAGAATCACCCAGGAACGAAGGACCGGTGGCTGTGTACTGGTACTCGGAACCATTGAATACCGGCGTAACGGTTCCACTGCTGCTGTATGCGGTAGGGATAAACGTAACACCGCTGTCATTGCTCCTTTCCCATACATAATAATTATAGTTGTTAAAATAGCTGTTCACCGAGGCAGAAAGCGAAGCGCCGTCTGCATAACAAACATTCAGGATAGAGGAAGACGGTGTAAGGTTGAGTGTGGGCGAACAGGTAGCCACGCCGATATCATCAATGGCCCAGTCGTTGCCACCTCCGCCGGGTGCGTTGTTACGGATGTTAATGATCATTTGTGTTTCCGAAGGACCGGTACGGTAAGTAAATCCTTTCTTTATCCACTTGCCTGTGTACGACATATCGCCCGTGGTATAATAATCGTATCCGTTGATATTGAAAGTGAGGTTTGGATGCACGCCGGATGAATCGCCGGGGCCTGTGGGTACATAGCCAGCAGAAGAAGGGCCATTGCCTACAGAGTCTACCCCGCATTTAGGACAAATATTCCTGAACCAGGCTGAATATTCATACGATGTATTAGGGCAAAGATTCCTTACCGTATCCAAAAATGCCGTGTCTGTCCGGAAGGAGGCATTGATGACGGCCATATAGCCACCGGTCTGCCCGTTGTTTACATCTGCGGGAAGATTGCCCGCCAGGGGATCCGCTGCACCGGTATGATCACCGATGATATCCCATACACCAAACACATGGTGTGCCGATACCAGATCCTTCGGATCTATTGAGTAGTTGGCTGTGCCGGTTCCTGTACTGGTGTTGTTCGACATGCCATAATAATAATCGGCGGGGGAATTGGAACCAAAGCCTGTATAAAGATAATTGTTTGGTATGTTCAGGGACGCGGTGCGGTCTTTGGTATTGCCTGCGCCAAAAGTTCCACCATTTTCAGACAGGATGCCGTTACCCCCTACCGTATTTGCGCAGATACCGTAATTTTTATAAACGGCCGCTGTTACAGACGGGAATGCGATATTGGTAATGGTACCGGCTGAATTGGAATATATAATATTGCCGTCGCCAACACTAACCAGGCTACCGAATGTACCTGTAACAATTACATGATAGGCAACCACCAGTATGGTAACGCCACCAAAAACCGGGTGATCGCCGCTTTTAACAATGCCGCCGATGGTTTGGGTGGCCCCCGTTCCCAGGTTAATGGTTATAGTTGATCCAATGATGGTTCCTGGGTCTCCGTCTGCTGCATCCGTATACTGTTTATATATTTTTCCTTCATTGGTGAGCACGCGCAGGGTGCCGGGTACGTAGCTGCTGTTGGCAGGAACGATGCCGGTAAAAGACGTATTAAATGCATAGTTGCTTTTAACGGCAATGGTTGCACGTATTTCAAGTTCATCGCCAGGTTCAATGGTGCCGCCGCCGGATCCTTTTGTAATGTTCACGTAACTTTTTCCATAATCGATGGAGGGGGATGCGGGGTCGGTGATGCAGATATTAAAGCCCCAGTTGGCGCCGGACATGCCGCCCGTATTGGTATAAATTCTGATATAATACGTATTGCCGATGGTTAAACCGGTACCGTTTGTGTACAGGTACGTATTAAACGTTGTTCCGCTCACACAAGCCAGTGAAGTAAAACTGCCGTAGGTGCCGGCAAGTAATTGTATGCGCGGGCCGGCGGCCGTAAACTGTGCGCCAAGGCTGCCAAGCGTAATGGTTGGGTACATGCTGCTGGCAACAAAGCTGTACCATACTTCCGGTGAAGCTGCATTGCCGCAATCGTTGGGTATACCCGTGGTGGCAGTTGCGTTCAGCAGGGTACCGCTGGTACTGCTGCAACTGGCGGCAGGTGTTAAAACAATGGCGCCGGAACAATTGTCATTGGCGGGTGCAGGCGGGTCAGTAATACAAATATCAAAATTACCCAGTGTGCCGGGCACGGCACTCGTAGTAACAGAATAAACCCGGAAATAATAAGTTGCGCCAACAGTTAAACCGGTGGGCGTATAGGTGGTGCCACCGCAACCTACGCTGACCAGCGATCCGCAACTGCCCGAGAATAGCTGTATTTTAGGCGATTGCCCGCTGAAGGTGCTGCCGATGGTGCTTAATTTTATAGAAGGATTGGTGGTCTGCGCCACAAAGGAATACCATACATCGTATTTGGCCGTGCCGGAACAGGCTACCGGTATACCCGTACTGGGCGTTGCATTTACCACGGTACTGGTAAAATTGTTACAGGTAATATTGCTGCTCAATGCAATGGCCCCACTGCATTCATCATTCACCGGTGGCAGCGGGTCCTGTATGCAGATATCAAAATTGCCTAGGGTAGCGGGACCTGCCGATCCACTGGTAGCATATATACGTACAAAATAAGTATTACCAACTGTTAAGCCCAGTGGTGCCGTGTAAGCGGTAGTGCTGCTGCAACCAATGCTGGTAAGGCTTCCGCAACTGCCGGAGAATACCTGTATCCTCGGATTTAATGCCAGCAGGTTGGCTTCTATATTATTTAAAGTAATGGTAGGATTGGCGGTCTGCGCAGTAAAAGAATACCATACATCGAATTTTACACTGCTGGCACAACCGGCAACGGTGCCAATGGTAAAGCTGGCATAATTAGTAGTACCGGTTACATTATTGCAACTGGTAGATGAAGTAAGGGTAATGGCGTTGCTGCAGAGATCATTCACCGGTGGATCGGTAACACAGATGGCAAAATCCCAGGCGGAGCCGCCGGTGGGTGCCGTTGTGTTTGAATAAACCCTGATATAATAAGTAGTGCCCGGTATAAGACCTGTGGGGTAGCTGACGGCAGTATAAAATGTGCTGGCTGATACGCAACCCAGCGAGGTTAAACTGCCACAGCTGCCTGAAAACAACTGAATGCGTGCATTGGTACCCGCCAGGCTGGTACCGAGGCTGCTCAAAGTAATGGTCGGGTTCACAGATTGCGCTACAAATGAATACCAGACATCGGCACCTGCTGTACCACAGGCAGTGGTTATGGCGGGGTAAGAGACCGCTGCATTGTTCAGTGTTCCGGCCGTTGTATTACAAACAGCACCGGATGTTAGGACAACTGCATTGGCACAAAGATCATTTGCCGGCGGGTCTGTAACACAAATGGAAAAATCCCATGCCGAGCCCCCGGTAGGCAGACTGGTGTTTGAATAGACCCTGATATAATAGGTTGTACCGGTTGTTAAACCGGCGGGGTAAAGAGCGGTGGTACTGAAAACATTACCGGTGGCGCAGGCAAGTGAAGTTAAACTGCCACAGGTGCCGGAAAACAATTGCATGCGCGCATTGGTGGTTCCGAGGCTGGTGCCGGTGCCGCTTAAGGTTAGAGTAGGATAAGCAGATTGCGCCACAAAAGAATACCATACATCTGCGCCCGCCGTACCGCAAGCGGTAGTAATGGCAGGGTTGGACACGGCTGCGTTGTTCAATGTGCCGGCGGTGGTATTGCAGGTGATGGAACTGGTAAGCGCGGTTGCATTGCTGCAAAGATCATTCACGGGTGCATCGGTAACGCAAATCGAAAAATTCCAGGCGGCCCCGCCTGAAGGAAATAAAGTATTTGAATAAACACGAATATAATAGGTAGTGCCGATTGCAAGGCCTGTAGGGTAAGAACTGGCCACGGTAAGCAGGTTTCCGATTACACATCCCAGTGAGGTAAAGCTACCGCAGGCGCCAGATAATAACTGAATCCGGGCATTGGCCGTACCCAGGCTGCTGCCCGTGCCGCTTAAAGTAATGGTAGGATAGGCGCTTTGCGCTGTAAAAGAATACCAAACATCGGCACCGGCCGTGCCGCAGGAAGTGCTGACAGCCGGTACAGATATAGCAGCACCACTAAGGGTGCCGGTAATGCTGTTGCAGGTAACTGCCGAAGACAGCAATATGGCGTTTGAACAGGCATCATTGGCGGGTGCTTGTGCACCGGCACTGATGCCTTTCAATATAATCATCAACAACATCAGCCAGGCCTTGCGCCTGTGCAAGGTAAGGGGTACATACGTTTTCATAGATTGAGATCTTTCATTGAACAAAAACACCGGTCTTGAAAGGTTTACATGCAAATGAACTGGTGTTTACCCATGGGTGCAACTAAATATAAATACTTAAAGCACTCGTTACAAAAATAGCTCAACCAGCCTGCTGATGCAATGCCTGAAAGGTTATATTCGACTAAACCGTTTTTTTACCCGATGACTGGATCGTGATTCTACTATTTCATATGTGCAGGCCAGTTATTATTTTGTTCCTGCTAGTATAGAACGCCTGCTAAGTGTTTATTAGTATAAGGTGATAGTGAAATTAATTAGTTGTTATACTAACGGGCAGCTATAGGGCGTTTTAAAATCCCAAATCCAATTAATCCAATGAAGATTTCTACCCTGCCGTTTGCATTATCCCTGCTGCTAATAACAGTTGGTACCGTCTCCGGACAGAACATTGTTTCATCGCGCATGAATGAGGTTTTCCTGAAATCAAACCTGTCCGGAAGCGGCGCCATGACCACACCCTGGGAAATTACCTACGGACCCGACAACTACCTCTGGATAACAGATGCAAAAGCCTATAAAGTGTACCGGATGGATCCCGGTACCGGAACCAAAACAATGATACTCGATCTAAGTGAAACCAGCAGTTTTACACCTGCTGCCTTTCTGCGTACGTTTACCGGTACACAGAATCCCTGGCCGCAGGGCGGCCTTGCAGGGCTCGCCATCCATCCCGATTTTATGAACGCGACCGCGCCAAAGAAATATATTTATCTTTCTTATGTTCATAAATATGACAGCGCTTCTGCTACTGCCAACGGCGGTTATTTTTTTAAGAACCGGATTGTCCGGTTTTCCTATAATACCAGCACCGGCCTACTGGAAAACCCTGTTTCACTTTGTGATACCCTGCCCGGCAGCAGTGATCATAATTCACAACGCATGATTATTGCACCGGTAAATGGAGTACCTTATCTTTTTTATGGCTCGGGCGATATGGGCGCCGGCCAGCTGTCGAGTGCCAAGCGCCTGAACCACGCACAGGACAGCACCTATTACCAGGGAAAAATACTAAGGTTCAATTTGGAGCCGGATGGAGATGGCGGAACATTGGATCAGTGGATTCCGAACGATAATCCCTTTAACAATGCCACGCAGAGTGCCGTATGGTGCATAGGCGTTCGTAATAACCAGGGCTTTGCCTACGACAGTGTCAGGAACATTTTATATGGATCTTCGCATGGGCCTTACAGTGATGATGAAGTAAATATTATTGAACGGAACAGGAATTACGGGCACCCGCTGGTGATTGGGTTTGCTGCCGATAATAATTATAACGGGTCAAGCGCGGGCGCCTATCCGGCAGCCAACTCTTCACTGGCGGTTATTACAAATGAAGTGGCTGCTGCAGCGGCTATTGGTGCCAGTTATAAAGATCCCCTGCTGGCCGCTTATCCGACCACACAGGCAAATATCAATACCATCTGGACAACAAACCCCGGCAATAACGGCTGGCCTTCTGAAGCCTGGTCGGGCCTGGGCCTCTATAATTACAGCGCCATACCTGGCTGGAAGAATTCATTACTGATGGCCGGTTTGAAATGGGGCCGTATGATACGTACACCGCTGGCGAGCAGTGGTATGGCAACCCTTCCTTATAATACCATGGCAGATACCGTTATTTATTTTGACGGCGTGCCCAGGTTGCGCGATATGGCTTTTGGCCCCGGTGGTAAAGACATTTATACCATCACCGATAATTCCAATTCTGGTGCGGCGCCTACCGGTGCCAACAATCCCCTGCTTCCGTCCTGCCTTGGTTGCGTACAGAAATTCACCTTCCTGGGATATAATACCGTGTCGGGTACCAGCGCCATTCCCGGCAGTATTCCGATTGCCGCCGGTAAGCCTAATATTTGTGAAGATGCAAACACCATCACCATCAATGCATTCAACGATACACTCTGGGTGCCCATAACAGATACCAACAGCAATGTGATTGCAGAAATAAAAGCCAATGGCAATGTGCTGGGCACCGTAACCACTTCGGTATTCAGCAATGGCGGCCCGGTACGTGAACAGGCAGGCAGTAAAACACTTTACCTTGACAGGAATATTACCATTACGCCGCAAACACAACCGGCTTCGCCGGTAAGCATCCGGCTGTACCTGAACAATGCAGAATTTACCGCGTTGAAGAATGCGAGCAATTCTATGGGGCAGCCGAGTAACGTTAATGCCATTACGGATCTATCTATTTTCAAAAATACCGATGCCTGCAGCCCGGCCCTTGCAGGTAACACAACTGCCATTGCAACCACCAACCAGTCTTCTTTTGGCACCGGCGGTTATGTGATGCAGGCAAATATCAGTTCCTTTTCTACTTTTTATATGGCCAATGTAACGTCCCTGCTACCCATTCATTCATTGTCTTTTAAAGGGTCAGTGATTAATAATACCGGTCAGCTGCGGTGGACAACAGAAGATGAGACGGGTACAAAATTTTTTACGGTAGAGCGTGGGTTTAATGGCCGCGATTTTTCAGCGATTGGTGAACAGGTGGCCAGCCAGGCAACCGGCCAGGCCCTGTATGCTTTTTCCGACAGCAGCATAGCACAGTTTTCGGCGCCCGTTGTATACTATCGTTTAAAGCTAACGGATGCCAATGGCAGAACGAGTTATTCGGCTGTGCTGTCATTCAATACAGACTATGCCAGACCGGGTATCAGCATACGTCCTAACCCGGTTTTAAACGAGTTTACGCTTGCCCTAACGGCAGCGGTAGCGGAAAAAGCCAGCTGGCAGCTGACAGATATTACCGGTAAAACAGTGATGCAAAGGCCGGTATCGATCAGTAAAGGAGAGAACGAAATGAAAATTAATATCAGCCAAATACCGGCAGGCGTGTATTACCTTAAAATAACCGGTGCCAGCATCAGCAAGAGCGTTAAACTAACTAAGTTGTAAGTTTTAAGTAATAAGTTGAAAGTACAGACGTACGTAGACTTATTGCTTATAACTTACCACTCAAAATACTGCCTTGTACGTAGATGTTGACGAATTTTTCGGGATATATGAATATTGAAACAGGGATTGTTTCACCAACCTGTTTATCCTATTCATTCATCTGCATCTTAGTCTATCCGTCCCACCATTTTAGCCGGGTCTACCCAGGCATCGAATTCTTCCGGTTTTACGTATCCTAGTTTCACGGCCATTTCTTTCAGCGTGGTTCCTTCTTTATGCGCTTTCTGCGCAATTTCTGCCGCCTTATAATAACCAATCTTTGTGTTTAATGCGGTCACCAGCATTAGTGAATTGTCTACATGCTTTTTTATATTGGCCTCAATAGGTGCCAGGCCAACGGCGCACTTGTCATTGAAACTAACACAGCCGTCGCCAATTAAGCGGGCACTGTGCAAAAAATTGTAAATCATTACGGGTTTAAAGACATTCAGCTCAAAATGGCCGTTGCTGCCGCCAATGCCAATGGTAACATCGTTGCCCATTACCTGGGCAGCAATCATGGTCAATGCCTCACACTGCGTAGGGTTTACCTTGCCAGGCATGATGGAAGAGCCCGGTTCATTGTCAGGAATAAACAATTCGCCGATACCACTGCGCGGGCCCGAAGAGAGCATTCGCACATCGTTGGCAATTTTCATGAGGCTTACAGCCACGGTCTTTAAAGCGCCATGCGCTTCCACAATGGCATCGTGTGCCGCCAGTGCTTCAAATTTATTTTCGGCGGTTACAAAAGGCAGGCCGGTTAAAGCGGCAATGTGCCGGGCTACGTTTTCCGCATAGCCATCGGGTGTGTTGATGCCCGTGCCCACGGCGGTTCCGCCCAATGCCAGTTCAGACAGGTGGGCCAGCGTGTTTTTGATCGCCTTCAGGCCATGGTTTAACTGCGATACATAACCGCTGAATTCCTGTCCAACAGTTAATGGCGTGGCATCCATAAAATGGGTACGGCCAATCTTTACCACTTTCATAAAGGCCGCACTTTTAGCGGCCAATGTATCCCTTAATTTTTCAATACCGGGTATGGTAATGTCTGTTAATATTTTGTAAGCGGCAATATGCATGGCGGTTGGAAAAGTATCGTTAGACGATTGCGATTTGTTTACATCGTCGTTCGGATGCAGGAATTTTTCTTTATCGGCCAGTTGTCCGCCGTTGAGCACATGGCCGCGGTAAGCCACCACTTCATTTACATTCATATTGCTTTGGGTGCCGCTGCCGGTCTGCCAGACCACCAGCGGAAAATAAGCATCCAGCTTTCCTTCCAGTATTTCATCACAGACCTTTCCAATCAGGTCGTTCTTTTCTTTACTTAGTACACCCGCTTCAAAATTAGTAATGGCAGCCGCCTTCTTCAGGTAAGCAAATGCTTTGATGATTTCTTTTGGCATTTTATTGATGTCCTGCGCTATTTTGAAATTATCTATGCTGCGCTGGGTCTGGGCGCCATATAGTGCGTCTGCAGGTACCTGTACTTCGCCCATGGTATCTTTTTCAATTCTGTATTCCATACAAATTTTTATTTTAATAAAAAATGCTATGCCAACCGAGGAGACCAAAGGTAATAAAATGAAGAGCTGGACCGAAAATAAAGTATTTGGACCCGACGGTGACAGGTACCCGTTATCAGCAGCCGGAAAAGCTTATTTTTAAGCAGCTATTCAAAAAATGTTCAGATGAAAAAAATACTCGCCCTGATCTTTCCTGTTTTTTTATTGTTGGTTGCCAGCAGCCAGGCCCGCCACCAGTTTGTGCTGGGCAAAACAGATTTCCTGTTGGACGGAAAGCCTTTTCAGATCATCAGCGGCGAAATGCATCCTGCACGCATCCCCCAGGCCTATTGGCGCCAGCGCATACAAATGGCAAAGGCAATGGGCTGCAATACCATTGCCCTGTATGTGTTCTGGAATTACCACGAACAACAGCCGGGCGTCTTTGATTTTACGAGCGGCAATAGAAACATCGCGGAATTTGTACGTATTTGCCAGCAGGAAAAAATGTGGGTGTTGTTTCGACCGGGCCCCTATGTTTGTGCCGAGTGGGATTTCGGGGGCCTGCCCTACTGGCTCTTAAAAATACCGGATATAAAAATCCGGTGCATGGATACCCGTTATATGGCTGCCGTTAGCAGGTATGTAAAACGGCTTTCACAGGAATTAAGACCGCTGTTGATCACCCATGGCGGACCTGTTTTAATGGTGCAGGTAGAAAATGAATATGGCAGTTATGCCAACGATAAAAAATACCTGGCCGCACTCCGCACGCTGTGGCAGATCAATGGCATCAACACGCCATTTTATACGGCTGATGGCCCAACCGCCTACATGCTGGAAGCGGGTAATATTGACGGCGCGGCCATCGGGCTCGACAGTGGCGGCAGCGAGGAAGATTTTGCTGCGGCAAAAAAAAGAAATCCGAACGTGCCCTCTTTCAGCAGTGAAACCTACCCGGGCTGGTTAACCCATTGGGGTGAGAAATGGGCGCACCCGGATACGACTGATTTGAAAAAAGAGGTTGAATGGTTGCTCAAGAATAAAAAATCATTTAACCTCTACGTGATACATGGAGGCACCAATTTTGGTTTTACAGCCGGCGCCAACGCATTTGCCGCTACTGAATACTTTCCGGATCTCACCAGCTACGATTATGACGCACCCATTAATGAACAGGGCCGCGCAACACCCAAATATTTTATGCTGCGGAACCTCATCCAGCAGTATACAGCGCACCCGCTCCCGGCGCCTCCCCCGCCAGTGAAGACAATTGATGTGCCGCCGGTTGCACTGGCACCTTTTAATACGGTGTGGAATGTGCTGTCTGCCCCGGTACACAGCCCGCAACCGCTGCCCATGGAAATGCTGAACCAGAACCAGGGCCTGGTCATTTACAGAACCAAACTAATAGGGCACAAAAGCGGTAAACTTACCATTACAGAACCACACGATTATGCCCTTATTTTGCTGAATGGCGCCGTAACAGGTGCCGTGGAACGCAATGGTGGCAAATGGACCGTAGACCTGCCCAAATCAGATGTGGCAGATCCTGTACTGGATATACTAGTGGAGGGAAACGGCCATATTAATTTTGCACAGTATATGATCGACAGAAAAGGTATAACGGACAGGGTTACCCTAGATGGAATGACCCTTATGGACTGGGATATGTTTCCTGTATCACTGAGCGAAAAGATGATCGCATCGCTGCCGCGCGCCGCACCGGAGGGATTGCACGCCGGTGTTTTTTTTAAAGGCAATTTTGACCTGGCCCAAACCGGGGATACTTATTTTGACATGCATGAATATTCAAAAGGTTCATTGTATGTAAACGGCCACAACCTGGGCCGGTACTGGAACAACGGGCCGCAGCAAAGATTGTACTGCCCCGCCGGCTGGCTCAAAAAAGGAAGGAATGAAATGGTTGTTTTTGATTTGCAATTGCAACAGGCTACGCCCATCAGCGGACTACAGTCTGCCGAATAAGGAATACAAAAAAAGATACCAGGCGCATGCCTGTGCATGCCCTGGTCTTTACAAAATAAGCGATATGAAAAAATTACTGCTCAGCTTTTTTTTGGGGGGATTCTTTTGTTTACTGTATGCGCAGGAGTACCAGCCTAACTGGACTTCACTGGATCAGCGTGCTACCCCGCAATGGTTTAAAGATGCCAAGTTTGGAATTTTTATTCATTGGGGCGTATACTCGGTGCCCGGGTTCAGCAGCAAAGGACAATATGCAGAATGGTACCAGAATGGCCTGAATGGCCATGACAGTGCACGCATTGCCTTTCATAAAAAGAAATTTGGCGACCTGACCTATTACCAGCTGGCAGACCAGTTTAAGGCAGAATTATTCAACCCCGATGAATGGGCGAAATTGTTTGAACAATCGGGCGCCAAATACATTGTACTTACCTCCAAACACCACGATGGGTTTACATTATGGCCCAGTAAAGAAGCCGATCGCGATTGGGGCTTTCCCTGGAATGCCGTAACGCTGGGGCCTAAAAGAGATCTGATCAAAGATCTCTTTGCCGCCGTTAGAAAAACATCCGTACACGCCGGCATGTATTATTCATTGTACGAATGGTATAACCCATTGTGGAAATCAGATAAAAACAGGTTTGTAACAGAACATACCTGGCCGCAGATGAAAGAGCTGATCAATACCTACCAGCCCGATGTTTTCTGGACAGATGGCGACTGGGATCTGCCTGCCGAAACCTGGAAAAGCCAGGAATTTTTAACCTGGTTATACAATGAAAGCCCGGTGAAAGACCGGGTGGTGGTAAACGATCGCTGGGGCGCCGGCCTGCGTTTTCACCATGGTGGTATCTATACCCCCGAATACCAGCCCGATCTTGATTTTGAAGATCATTACTGGGAAGAAAGCCGGGGCATGGGTTTCAGTTATGGCTATAACCGGGAGGAAGATGCCTGGGATTATAATTCGGCACAGTCGCTGGTTCTGCAACTGATCGATAAGGTGAGCAGCGGCGGTAATTTTTTACTCGATATCGGCCCCGATGAACATGGAAAGATTCCACCCATTATGCAGGAGCGTTTATTGCAGATTGGCGACTGGATGAGCAGTAATGGAGAAGCTATTTACAACACCGTGCGCTGGAGAACGCCTTCACAATGGAGCGATGGCATGAAAGGGTATAAGCCAAAAAGCGGCAGTGGCGACCTGTTGCTGAAATTAACCGTCGATCCCGATCCCGGCTATGCAGTAAAAGAAGTTTTTTATACTTACAATGATAAAACAAATGCCCTGTATGCCATCCTGCCAAAATACCCTGGCAACCGGCAACTGGTATTGAAATCTATAGCGCTGCCCGCCGGTGCGCAGGTCAGTTTTTTATCAACCAAAGAAACCCTGGACTGGAAACAGGAGGCCGGTAATACGGTTATCAGCCTGCCGCCCTATGATCCTAATAAAATAAAAGCGCCGTATGCCTATACCATTAAAATAGCCAACTACGGAAAATTTACAAAGAAACCAGTCATAAAAGTGAATGATAACAATGCCATGCAGCCGCAGGTTAGTTTGCAGGGACCGGCCAATGGCAGCATTCATTATACAAGAGACGGAACAGCGCCTACGGAACAATCGCCGCTGTATACAAAACCTTTTTTCATTGACAAGACAAGCATTGTGCAGGCACAGGTTTTTGCCGATGGTAGCCTTCCCGGGAGTATTGCTGCTGAAAAAGTGGTTAAATATGAGTGGCTCAAAGCCGCGGCCACCGGTAAACTGTCTCCGGGGCTCTCCTACAAATATTATGAACCGGCTGGTAAGATAAGCCTGCAGTCGGCAGACAATACGCCGGTGATAAAAGAAGGTAATACCACGGTTATCTCAAATGCATTGAAGCAGCGAAAAGAAAAATTTGTGCTGGTATTCGACGGCTATATCAAGATTGTCAAAGACGGGTTCTATACTTTCTTTACCAGCTCAGATGACGGCAGCAAACTTTGGATCGATGACCAGGAAACCGTTGACAACGACGGCGACCACAACAGCGTGGAAAAATCCGGCAAGCAGGCGCTGAAGAAAGGATACCACAAAATCAGCATCCGGTATTACGACGGTGCCGGCGATAATGATCTGAAAGTATTTATGCAACCGGAAGGCGGCGCAAAAGCGATTATTCCGGCAGGCATGCTTTTCCACCTGCAATAATAGTGCGGTCATTTAATATATGAAAAGAACAGTTATTGCTTTATTGTCCATCTTCCTCGCGCAACTGCTTGCTGCGCAAACCAGGCTACCGGTCTATCCCCCGGCAAAAGAAAGCAGCCAGGCACCTGATTGGCTGGTAATACCGGTAAAGGAACGGGCTGCCGTTTACCAGGGCAACAATGGAAAAGACATCATCCTTTACAATGGCCTGATAAAAAGAATTTTTCGGTTATCCCCCAACGTTGCCTGCACTGGTTACCAGAACCTGCGCAATGGCCAGCAGTTATTACGCGCCGTAAAACCGGAGGCAAGGCTGACCATTAACGGAAAAGAGTATAACATAGGTGGCTTATATGGCCAGCGCGAGAATGCCTACCTGCTGCCGGCATGGGTAGATGGATTTACCGACCAGGCTGCCGATTTTCATGTTGAAAAATATACCGTGGACGCCATTCGCCCGGTACTGGCATGGAAACCCGCTTCCGGTAATTTTAAGAAGCCATTGCCCGCCGGTGGGGTGGAACTGCGGTTTATGTATCGTGCAGGCGCGCCGCTGTTGCAGGGACTGGAAATAACCGTTCATTACGAATTGTATAATGCGGCACCCCTACTGGTTAAATGGCTTACCATTGAAAACAAGGGCCCTCAGTCTTTTATGCTGAACAGGGTAGTGAACGAGCTGTTGGCTTTTACAGAAGAAGAAAGCGCCGTAGTGGGCACACCGGAACAAATGAAAAAGCAACATGGTATTTATGTAGAGACAAATTATGCCTTCAACAATGCCATGCGCTACGATATCAGCGACCAGACCACGCACTGGAAGGCAGACAGTACCTATACTTCGCAGGTAAACTATAATTACCAGACACCCTGCCTGCTGGAAGTATACCCGGAAAAAGCACCCGGCATTGCGCTGCAACCCGGTGAAAGCTTTACTTCGGTGCGTACATATGAATTGCTGATGGATGATTACGATCGGGAAAGAAGGGGATTGGCCATTCGTGCCATGTACCGACTGGTAGCGCCCTGGACACTGGAGAACCCCATCTTTATGCACCTGGTAAGTAAAAATGATGCGGAAGTGATCCACGCCGTTGATCAATGCAAGGCTACCGGTTACGAAGCATTGATACTGAGTTTCGGAAGCCACTGTAATATGGAAGATACTGCTGCTATCAATATTCAGCACTGGAAAAAACTGGCGGATTATGCACATCGCCAGGGCATACTGATTGGCAGTTATTCCCTGTTCAGTTCCAGGCGCATCAGCGATGAAGACGATGTAATAGACCCTGCAACGGGTAAACCCGGCGGCGCTTTTTTTGGCCATGCGCCCTGCTACGGCAGCAAATGGGGACTTGCTTACCTGGAAAACATAAAATATTTTTTGCAACAGACCGGATTCAATCTTTTTGAGAACGACGGACCTTACCCTGGCGATGTCTGCGCTTCTACCACGCATCCCGGGCATACCGGTTTAGAAGACAGCCAGTGGCGGCAGATGGCGTTACAAAAAAGCCTGTACCATTGGTGCAATGAACATGGTATTTATGTAAACGCGCCGGACTGGTATTTCTTAGACGGTACAAATAAAATAGGACTGGGCTACCGTGAAGTAAATTTTTCCCTCCCGAGAGACCAGCAAAAAATACTGAACAGGCAAAACATATTCGACGGCACCTGGGAAAAAACGCCTGCCATGAGCTGGGGTTTTGTACCCCTTACCAAATACCAGGGTGGCGGCCCCGAAGCCGTGCTGGAACCACTGGATGAGCACCTGGAAGATTACCGCCAGCTGATGATGCAATATTACGGGGCGGGCGTGCAGGCCTGTTACCGGGGGCCGCGTTTATATGATACGGATAAAACAAAACAGGTGGTAAGCACGGTTATCGGCTGGTATAAAAAATATTTTTCGATTCTTAATTCGGATATCATTCACCTGCGCAGGGCCGATGGCCGTGACTGGGATGGCTGGATGCATGTAAATCCGCAATTGCCTGATAAAGCACTGGGCATGCTTTTTAACCCGTTAAAGCAGGCCATTACCAGAACCATCAGCGTTCCTTTGTATTATACAGGCCTTGCCGGAAAAGCAACGGTCATAAAGGATGGCAAATCCACTGTATATATGGCAGACCGGGATTACCATATCCAGATAAAGGTTACCATCGCACCAGAAAGTTATAGCTGGTTCGTCATCAGGTAATCGTAATAATCAATTAAATCATTAAAATCCTGAAATCCGCGTTCAATTCTGAAAATCCGCGTTCAAAATCCACGTTCTATCTGTAATTTTAAAACCACTTAATTGCCTGCAGTGTGAAAAAGTTACTTCAAAAAAAATCATTGCTGATTGTAGGGACGCTGATGGCGGGCGTAAGCATTTTTATTTACAGCACCCGCAGCCAGGCCATCGATTTTAATACACAGGTAAAACCAATTTTTAATAAGAACTGCATTACCTGTCATGGTGGTGTACGCCGCAAGGCGGGGTTCAGCCTGCTGTTCCGATCAGAGGCGCTGGCCAATACAGAATCGGGTAAGCCAGCCATCATTCCCGGCGATCCGGAGCACAGCGAAATGATCCGCCGGCTCACACTCAAAGATCCCGAAGAAAGAATGCCATATAAACACGCACCGCTTACGGCCGGCGAAATAGATATCTTGCGTACGTGGGTAAAACAGGGAGCGCCCTGGGGCAATCACTGGGCTTATGTGGCCGTGCAACCTGTGCCGGTTCCGACAGAAGGAAAAATAGGCGGCTTTCTGGGATCCGCAACAGACAACTGGGCAAAAAACGATATTGATCATTTCATATTACAAAAATTAAAAGAAAAGAAACTGGCGCATGCAGAGCAGGCAGACAAAGCCACGCTGTTGAGAAGGGTAAGCCTCGATATCATTGGTATGCCGGCGCCCGATCGGCTGGCGCAGCAATATCTCTCCGATCAAAATGAAAGCAGCTATGAAAAGCTGGTAGACAGCCTGCTGGCTTCGCCGCATTATGGAGAAAAATGGGCCGCTATGTGGATGGATCTGGCCCGGTATGCAGACACCAAGGGTTATGAAAGGGATGATGCGCGTACCATCTGGCGATACCGCGACTGGCTGATCAGGGCCTTCAATGCCAACAAGCCCTATGACCTTTTCTTAACGGAACAACTGGCGGGTGATCTGTTGCCCCACCCCACCGACGAACAATTTATTGCCACCGCTTTTCACCGCAATACCATGACCAACGATGAAGGCGGTACCGATAATGAAGAATTCAGAACCTCGGCTGTGCTTGACCGTGTGAACACCACCTGGGAAGCTTTAATGGGCACCACTTTTGCCTGCGTGCAATGCCATAGTCATCCGTATGATCCCTTCAGCCACGATGAGTACTACAAGTTTATGGCTTTCTTCAACAATACCCGCGATGAAGATACCTATGCAGACTACCCACTTTTACGCAGTTTTACAGATTCTGCACAGCAGGAAAAAAACAAATTAGATAGCTGGTTGCAGCAATACGCCACGCCAGCACAGGCAAAAGAAATCGATCTTTTCCTGCGAACCTGGCAGCCGGCTATCAATTCATTGTACTGCGACCAGTTTGTGAACAGCGAACTGGATGATACCAAGTGGGCCGCTTTTCGCAGTAACGGTGTTTGCCGTATGCCACATACAACGCTGGCGGGGCAAACGCGGCTGATCTATCGTTACCATACTTCCTTGCCGCAAGGGGTATTGAAAATACAGCTCGACAGTGCCGGCGGTCCTGTTATCAGCACCATTGCATTAGATACGGTTAAAAGCGGATGGGCGATCAATGAAACAACTATTGCACCCATACAGGGCGTCCATGATTTGTACCTGGGCTATACCAATCCCCGGCTCAAAAAACCGGAAGATATTGGTGTAACATTCGATTGGTTTTATTTTGCAAACCCTTTTCCGGGTGAGCAGCAATCTGGTTTTGAGGAAGCGAAAAAACGGTACTGGGGTTTAGCAACGATGCCATTGCCCAGTACCCCGGTTATGCAAGAAAACCCCGATGGTATGCGGCGTATTTCAAATGTGTTCGAGAGAGGCAACTGGCTGGTAAAAGGCGCCGTGGTAACGCCTGGCACCCCCCATGCACTGAACCCGATGCCGGCTGGGGCGCCCAATAACCGCCTGGGCCTGGCCATGTGGCTGACCAGTAAACAAAACCCGCTTACCGCAAGAACCATGGTGAACCGGTTGTGGGAACAGTTATTCGGCACAGGCCTCGTAGAAACGCTGGAAGATTTTGGTACACAGGGGATACCACCGACGCATAAAGAATTGCTTGACCATCTTGCTTACCAGTTTATGTATACGTATAACTGGGATGTAAAAAAACTGCTGAAAGAAATGGTCATGTCTGCTACTTATCAGCAGTCGTCGAAACTGTCTGCCGAACAACTGGAAAAAGATCAACCCAATAAATATTATGCAAGAGGGGCCCGCGTGCGTTTGTCTGCAGAACAATTGCGCGACCAGGCACTAACCGTTACCGGTCTGATGAGTGAAAAAATGTATGGCCCCAGCGTAATGCCTTACCAGCCGGAAGGAATCTGGCGTTCGCCCTACGACGGACGGAACTGGGAAGCCAGCAAAGGTGAAAATAAATACAGGCGGGCCTTGTACACTTACTGGAAAAGAACAGCGCCTTATCCAGCCATGATGACCTTTGATGGCGTGGCAAGAGAGGTCTGTACCGCGCGCCGGATACGGACCAATACCCCCTTACAGGCATTGGTGGGTTTAAATGATGAAGCCTGCCTCGATATGGCCAGAAGGCTGGCCATGCGACTGGTACCAGCCCTGCCGGAAAACCCGCAGCAACAGATTGCCCTTGTGTACGAAAGGGCTACCGGCCACCCGGTTGGATCGCCGGCACTGGCCACCCTGTTAAAACTATATCACCAGGCCCTGCAGAAATTTAATGCCGATAAGAATAATGCCTGTGAAATGGCCGGTGTGGAAGCGGGTAAAAATGAAACCGCCGCAACCGCGGCATTGGTAGTGGTCATTAATACCATATTGAATTTAGACGAGGTGATAACAAAGAACTAAAAAGCATGACACAAAAAGAATTGCATAACCAGCGGCTGCTCAGGGAAGCTTCTAACGCTTACCTGCAAGCGCATACCCGGCGGCATTTTATAAAGGAAAGTGCCATGGGCCTGGGCGCCCTTGCATTGGGATCCTTGTTTGGCAGTTGCGGAGGCAAGTCCGTTCCCAACCCGGTGGTGTTTGATGCAGCCCACCCGCTGGCGCCTAAAATGCCCATGTTTCCCGGCCGGGCCAAATCAGTTATTTATTTGCACATGGCCGGCGCCCCTTCTCAACTGGAATTATTTGATTATAAACCGGAACTGATAAAACTGGACGGGCAGGATTGTCCGCAGTCTTTACTGGAAGGCAAACGTTTCGCTTTTATACGCGGCGTACCCAAGATGCTGGGGCCACAGGCCAACTTTAAACAGCGTGGACAAAGCGGATTATGGATCAGCGATTACTTGCCCCACCTGGCTTCCGTGGCAGACGAGATTACGTTGTTAAGGGCGGTTACCACCGACCAGTTCAACCACGCACCCGCGCAACTGCTGATGCATACAGGCTCTCCACGGCTGGGCAGGCCCAGCATGGGCAGCTGGGTTACCTATGGGCTGGGTACGGAAAACCAGAACCTGCCAGGATTTGTAGTGCTGACATCGGGCGGCAGAAACCCCGACGCCGGTAAAAGTGTCTGGGGCAGCGGATTTTTGCCGAGTGTCTACCAGGGAGTGCAATGCAGAAGCGAAGGAGATCCTGTGTTGTTTATCAACGATCCGGCGGGTATGGATCGGGATCTGAGAAAAGCGTCTATTGATGCCATTAATGAAGTGAACCAGCAGCAGTACGAGGATTTTAAAGACCCCGAGATTTTATCGCGCATTGCACAATACGAAATGGCTTATAAGATGCAGGTATCTGTTCCGGAAGTCATGAATATTAATGATGAGCCAGCCTATATTCACGAGATGTATGGCACCAAACCCGGCAGCGGCAGTTTTGCCAACAATATATTGCTGGCGAGAAAACTGGTAGAGAAAGGCGTGCGTTTTGTGCAGTTGTTCGACTGGGGCTGGGACAGCCATGGCACCGGTGCGGGCGATGCGGTAGACATCGGCCTGGTAAATAAATGCAGGCAGGTAGATAAATCAATTACTGCTTTACTGCTTGATCTGAAACAGCGGGGTATGCTGGAAGAAACGCTGGTGGTATGGGGTGGTGAATTCGGCAGAACACCAATGCAGGAGAACAGGGGTGGCAAAAAAATGCCTTTTAAAGGCAGGGATCATCATACAGATGCCTTTACCATGTGGATGGCGGGTGGCGGTATAAAGAAAGGATTCAGTTTTGGTGAGACTGACGAGATTGGATATGGCGCTGTTGAAGGTAAAACAACGCCCTACGATATACAGGCCACCATTTTAAACCAGCTGGGTTTTGATCACGAACAGTTTACATTTCAATACCAGGGCAGGCCCTTCAGGTTAACGGATGTAGCAGGCACAGTGCTAACGGATATCATTGCATGATTTCTCTTTGCGGGTCTGTTTCCAGCACATAGGCGCGCATAGGGTTATAGGCAAACATAGCTTTTGCGCACAGTAAAAACGGCGATAACCTGTTACGCCACCTGCCTTCTGCGTGGTAAATGGACCAAGAACAGCAAAAAATAAGTGTGCCTATGACCCCCTGTGCGTCTGTGGGTGAGCAATAGCCGCAAAAGCAAACCATCCAACACAATACAAAACACGATGCCCTTTAACCGGAGAAAATTTTTAGGTCTCAGCAGCACAGCATTATTATTATCGGCGCTGGATACATTTAGTGCCACCCATAAACCCGCTTTTATGATGAACAATCAATTTGAACTAACCATCATGGGTACCAACTGGGGCTTTAACGGTACCACAGATGCGTTCTGCGCCAAAGCCAAACAGGAAGGATACGATGGCATTGAAATGTGGTGGCCCCTCCATAAAAAAGACCAGGATGAATTGTTTGCCGCGCTCAAAGCGCACCAGTTGGAGATTGGCTTTCTCTGCGGTGGTTCACAGGCAGATCCCGCCGAACACCTTACAGCATTTAAAGAAATGATTGATGCGGCGGCCGGCAATACCCGGCAGCGCCCGCTGTATATCAATTGTCATTCCGGGCGCGACCATTTTACCTATGAACAGAATAAACTTTTTATTGACCATACCATCGCCCTGGCCAAACAGACCGGCATTCTCATTTGCCATGAGACACATCGTTCAAGAATGATGTTTGCCGCACATATTACCAGGGGTTTTATTGAAAAGATACCAGAACTGAAACTAACCTTTGATGTATCACACTGGTGCAATGTGCATGAAACCCTGCTGCAGGACCAGGCAGAAACCCTGGGGCTGGTACTTGACCGGGTAGAGCATATCCACGCACGCATCGGTCACCCGGAAGGTCCGCAGGTAAATGATCCCCGCGCACCCGAATGGGAGGCCGTGGTAAAACAGCATTTCGACTGGTGGGATACTGTAGCAGCCCGAAAAAAACAACAGGGCGGCCGACTGACGATTCTTACTGAGTTTGGTCCGCCGGATTATATGCCCACACTGCCTTACACCCGCCAGCCGCTGGCAGACCAATGGGCCATTAATGCGCATATGATGCATCTGCTGCGGAAACGATATGCAGCTTCGAGCTAAGAGATTTGAGCAAAGAGCAGATCAACCAAGTATTAAAACTTATAGTATGAGAGATGTCAAAGAACTTACCATATGGCAAAAAGATTTGATGAGGAACATGATGCTTACCGGGTTTATGAATAAATTAAATAATCAGAGCCGATATTTTTGCTGCGTTCCTGCTCGCAGCTCAAAGCTCATCGCTCGCAGCTTTTCATCATGACCGAACTACTTGGCCATTTACATCCTGTTCTTGTTCACCTGCCCATTGGCATATTGCTGCTGGCCTGCGTTTTTCAATTGCTGTCGGCAAAAGAAAAATACAGCAGCCTGCGCCCGGCCGTTGGCTTATCGCTGTTTTGGGGCATGATCATGGCCATCGCATCCTGCATAAGCGGTTACCTGCTCTCCGGCAGCGGCGATTATGATGAAGAGCTGGTGAGCCGCCATCAATGGTTTGGAATTACGGTAGCCGCCGGTTCGGTTGCCTGTTATCTATTATACCGGTACCAGCTGATCCATCGCCACAAATGGATAGTACCTACTCTGCTGATTGCGCTGATAGCCATTACCGGCCACCTGGGCGGTTCGCTTACGCATGGCAGTGATTACCTGACCGGCGCATTCAAAAAAATGAGCGCCAGCGATACCGTGGTAG
The DNA here is from genome assembly GCA_964245425.1 of uncultured Flavihumibacter sp. Taxonomy (GTDB): domain Bacteria; phylum Bacteroidota; class Bacteroidia; order Chitinophagales; family Chitinophagaceae; genus JACMLD01. The sequence goes on from CAXTMV010000016.1 coordinate 26,855, forward strand.
TGAAGAAGCCCATTGCCAACGTGCAGGAAGCCATTGCCTACACCGATATTATTGAACCCCTGCTGCAAAGCAAATGTTACAGTTGCCACGGGGCTACCAAACAAAAGGGGAAACTGAGAATGGACCAGGCGGACCTTTTAATGAAAGGCGGTAAAGACGGCGTGGTCATTGAAGCCGGAAAAGCAGCTGAAAGTGAATTGATAAAAAGAATAATGCTTGACAAAGCAGACGAACACCATATGCCGCCCAAGGAAAAGCCGCAGCCAACCGAAAAGGAAATTGCCCTGCTGCATTGGTGGATTGCCACTGGCGCTTCTTTTACCAAAAAAACAAAGGATCTGCCACAACCCGCCGCCATGGCGACTGTACTGGCTTCTTTGCAAAACACACAGGCAGAAAAAAAACAACCGGCAGATGTACCATTGGCGCCGGTGGCGATGGCAGATGACCTCGCTGTAAAGAAATTGAAAGACCTGGGCGTGGTGATAATTCCCATATCTGCCAGCAGTCATTATTTGTCAGCCAGTTTTGTAAATGCGACGCGCTTTACCGATAAAGACATGCCATTATTGCTTCCCCTTAAAAAACAATTGATCTGGCTGAAAATGAGCCATACAAATATTACCGATGCAGGCATGGACATCATTGCGCAGTGTACAAACCTCAGCCGTTTACAACTAGACAGCACCGGTATAACAGATAAAGGACTGGCCACGCTCAGCCATCTTACGCAACTGCAACAATTGAACCTTGTGAATACGAAAATTACCGCCAGTGGTTTGCTGGCATTGAAGAAACTGGAAGCCCTGCGGTCTGTGTATGTATACAAAACCGGCAGTATGGCGGCTGACTGGATAACTATCAAACCTTATTTTGCCCGGGTGCAGATAGATACCGGTGGCTACCAGGTGCCACTGCTGCAAACAGATACCAGCCTTGTTAAACCGCCGGCACCGCCCGTTGTAAAATAGGGCAAAGAGCTGTTCATAGGCAGCGGGTGCCGCAGTAATGGTTTACTTTACTTACCCGTAAAAACGGCTTTTCTTTTTTCCAGGAAAGCCGCGGCGCCTTCTTTGGCATCGCTGGTATCAAACAATTCTCCAAAAGCATTCATTTCTTTTTGAAGGCCGTCTTCGGCTCCGCGAGCCGCCAGGTTGGTAAGGGCAATCACATGCTGCACGGCAATGGGCGCCTTGCTGTTGATCAGTTGCAGGATCTCTTTTGTTTTATCCAGCAATGCCTCGGCCGTGGTAACATAATTCACCAGTCCCAATTGTTTTGCCTCCTGTGCGTCTACCATACTGCCCGTCATCATTAATTCCATGGCTTTTCCTTTGCCGGTTAATTGGGTAAGCCGCTGGGTGCCACCATAGCCTGGCACCAGCCCCAGGTTTACTTCCGGTTGCCCAAATTTTGCATTTTCACTGCAAAGCCGGAAATGACAGGCCAGGGCCAGTTCGCAACCACCGCCCAATGCAAAACCATTTACCGCCGCCACAATGGGCTTGGGACTGTTCTCAATTTTATTGAATACATTGTCTTGCCCTTTTTGTGCCAAAGCTTTACCCGCCTGGCCGTTCAGGGATACAAATTCGCTGATATCGGCACCCGCCACAAAAGCCTTCGGGCCGCTGCCGGTAATGATGGCACTCTTTATCTGCGGGTTGCTGTACACTTCGTCAATGGCGCGGCTCAGTTCCTCAATCACTGTTTTATTCAGCGCATTTAATTTATCCGGCCGGTTAACGGTTATAATAAGGATGCTGTTATCCAGCACGGTGAGCAAAGACGTATACACATTCATGGTAGTTGTTTTAAGCGAATCAAATAATCTAAACTGATCAGATCTGCGCCAGCTTTTTCAGGAAATCATCGCGGCGGCGGGTAGATACTTCAATATCTGTATTATCCATCATGGTTACAAAACCACCCTTTCCTTTATTATAACTTTTTATATAAGCCAGGTTGATCAGATGAGAATTGTGTACCCTGAAAAAATTATATTCGGTTAGCATTTCTTCAAAGTCTTTCAAAATCTTGGCAACGGTTAATTTTTGTTTGTCTTTCATAAAGATGGTGGTGTAGTTGATATCGGATTCACAACGCACAATCTCGTCTACTTTCAGCACCACCAGTCCGTTTACCACGGGCACACAAATCCTTTTTCCATTGCCATAAAAATTACCCAGCAAAGTCTCCAGCTTTTGGGTGGTTTCAATTTTCGGGTTTCTTTCTACCAGCCGGGTAATCGCCTGTCGCAGATCGTCGGGATCGATGGGCTTCAGCAGGTAGTCGAGCGCGCTGAATTTAAAAGCCTGCACCGCATATTTTTCATATGCCGTGGTAAAAATGATGGCAAAGCCTGCTTCGCCCAATTCCTTCAGCAGGTCGAAGCCTGTTTTGCCGTTCAGCTGCACGTCCAGGAATACCAGGTCGGGTTTGTATTTGGCAATGGCCTGCAATCCGTCTTCCACCGTTTTGAAGCTGTCCATCACATGCAGCACCTGGGAGAAATGCTCCGTCAGCAGACCCTGGAGCCTGTCAATGCAGTGTTGTTCATCGTCAATTATCAGCGCTCTTATCATACTGTAAATCTAAAAACTTAATGCCAGAACAGAACAGGCAGCAATTACCGCGGTTATTTTTCTATCTGGGGCAAAAAATAAATGAACCGGGCCGGAAAATAAACCATGGTTGTTTTATGCGGCGCCCGGTAATAAGTTTGAATATAAATATAATTAACCGGTAAAACGGCCATCCTTTAATTAAAATAATATGCGTAACCATTCTTTACAACAACTGCTAGCAAGCACGCTGATTCTTTTTTGCCTGGTAACCGGTTCTGCCCTGTCTGCCGCCGCGCAGGGTGGCGAACCGCCTTTTGTAAAAGGCTCTAAAAGCCTGGGTTTGTCCGTTGGTTTTGGTGTAGGCTATGATTATATCTCCGGCTATTCAGGATTGCCGGCCATTGCCGTTACTTACGACCAGGGTTTTTTTGAGAAGATAGGGCCCGGTACCATTGGTATTGGCGCCATGGTAGGCCTTAAAACAGCCCATTATAATTATGGTGATGGATCAAAAGCCACCTGGAACAATTATTTTATCGGGCTGCGGGGTACTTATCACCTGACCGTATTGGCGGATAAAAATAACAAGTTCGATCCCTATGCAGGTATTACGCTGGGCGTAAGAATCTATCAATACAAAGACAGTTATATAGATTATACCAACCATACCCTGTACCCGGTTACCGGGGCATTTGTGGGTGTCAAATACAATTTTGTAAAAAACTTCGGTGCTTTTGCAGAACTCGGGTACGATGTGTCCTTTGCCCGGATTGGCGCCAGCCTGAATTTCTGATGGCTGCATGCCCGAACGGCCCGGCCGCTCAGAAACTTGTTTCCAGCGGTAGTTTCACTTCAACCCGCGTGCCCTGGGCCAGGTCAAACAAATGAATAACGGCGGCCGACTGTTTTAGTTTATTAATGACGTCGATCCTTTGTTTGGTAATTTTCATACCCATTGATTTTTTTTCCTGTGTAGGATCAGCAGCGGCTTGTTGGGCGGCAACACTTCTGCCAATGCCATCGTCTTCTACGCTGCAATTGATCATGGAACCTTCTTTTGTAATGTGCACCAGGATTTTTCCATGGCCTGTTTTGCCTGCAATGCCATGCCAGATGCTGTTTTCCACGAAGGGTTGTAAAATAAGCGGCGGTACCAGGGTACTGTCTGCATCAACAGATGCATCTACGGTGATCTGGTAAGTGAATTTATCGTTCATACGGAGTGCCTCCAGCTGCATATACAATTCAAGGGCTTTCAGGTCTTGCTGCAGGGGCACTTCCCGTTGCTCGGAGTTTTCTAAAATCAGTCGCATCAGCCGGGCAAATTTGGTTAGGTATACATCTGCTACCTTCGTATTGTTCCTGGCCATATAGTCGCTGATAGAATTGAGTGAATTGAAAATAAAATGAGGATTCATTTGCGCCCGCAGCGCTTTCATTTCGGTATCCGATATTTCGGCTTTTAATTCTGCTTCGGTTTGTTTTGTTTTGGCATCCATCCGGCGCTTGAACAGCCAGAAGAAAACGGCCGCGGCCAGTAACAAAGCGGTGGCGCCGACCAGGTAAATATAACGGAGTGTTTTTTGTTTTTCCAGCGCTGCGGTATGGGTAGTATTTAATACCGCTTCTTTTTTTTCATAAGCAAAATTTGTTTCCATCAGGCCCAGCTGCAATTTTTTGCCGTCGTTTATGACCGAATCATTCAGTGCAATAGAGCGCTGAAAAGCGTCTGCAGAGGCCTTGTACTGACCCAGGCTGTAGTATACGCTGCTGGCGGCTTCCCAGGCTTTTGATTGCCATTGAGGTGTGTTAATTTGTGCTGTCAGGGCCTGTGCCTCCTTCACCAGCGGAAGCGCCAGGCTGGCCTTGCCCTGTTCTACGTAAATGAGCGCGAGGTTGATTAATGAAATGGCCCTGCCGGATGGAAAGGGAAAAGAATCGGTTAAGCGGATGGCTTCCAGTAGATTTTTTTCACCGGCGGCATATTCCTTTTTTCTTTTAAAAACTTCCCCGGAGGACCCGAGATAAGTGATCAGCATCAGGGGTTGAGGGTATTTCCGAATGGTATCAATAGCACTGTTAAAAAAAAGAAGGGCGGAATCTGTTTCATGCAGTTCGGCATATACTTCCGCCATATTGCCCTTCGACTGCGCAATGCTTAACCCCGGAAAAGAGGTGGTCCTGGCCAGCCTCATTGCCTGCCGGTAATAATCAAGCGATTTGTCGTACAACTGCGCATTAAAGTAGATAACGGCAATATTGTTGAGCATGCCCCATTCAAATGATTTATTGCCCTCCACCTGGTTAATTCTCAATGCTTCCTGGAAACAGGTCATTGCTTTTACATAATCAGACAGTATATAAGAATAGATGACGCCTTTTCGCTGCAGGGCCAGTGCTTCCCCTTTTCGCCACCCGGTCTTCCTGGAAAGGGTTATCGCTTCGTTTATATAAGTAAAAAGGGTAGAATCCGGAAAAGAAAAAATAGCCGCTCCTATATAATTCAACAGCAGGTTCACCCGGATGGTATCTGCAGCCGGGTGGCTGCCTAACAAGACTTTCAATGAATCTGCGGGAGATTTCTTAGACTGTGCCCCAGCCGGAGATGCCACCCACAAAAGGCAGCAAGCCAGTAAAAAAGTCTTCATAAAATGTTTTTGAGGTTTGAGGGGGTTCTGTATCTTGTAATATAAACCCTTTTTTCAAGTACCGGAGGTCTCTTTCAAAAAATAAATGAAACCCTGCGAAAAATAAATCAGGTTAGGAAAAACGCCTGGGGCATAGTTTCTTTAACAGGCAAATAGGTTTATCCCGCAATCCTCTGAAATCTTCCACCATACGACCTTTTAAATAATCCCGTTATCCCCTGCGTAAGCGCAGGCTCATCCAACATCATCAGATCCGGCTGGGCAATGATATACGGCGGAAATTTTCTGCCGGGGAGGCTTCTGCGCAGTTACCGGCAGGAGCTGCCAATCTATAACATATTGGAAGCAGCCAGTGAAACGCCGGTGAAGCAGGCATCAGTGATTTTTATCACTACGCAAGTGCCCGGCCAATCTGTTAAAAGTTTAACCGCACAACAATGGTTTTTTATTCTTAATCATAATTATATCATCACCTTAAAGTTTTCTTATGAAACAAAAAATTACATGCCTGTTAGTCATTGCCACCGGATTTTTTTTCAGGGCCGAGGCCAAAATATGGCGGGTCAACAACAACGCCAATGCCACCAACGGCTCAAATTATGGCGGAACTGCTGCCTACCCGGTCTTTCAGCAATTGTTTGGCAATTCCGCCAACAATGCAGCAGGTTCCAACCTGGTGCAGGCCGGCGATACCGTGCACCTGGAAGGTTCTACAATTGATTATGATGGTGGTTCGCTCTCTAAAAAACTGGTCATTATCGGGCCTGGTTATTTCCTGAACGAAAATCCGAATACCTCTAACAATGTGCTGCCGGCTATCTTAAATGCCATCTCGTTTAATGCGGGTTCTTCCGGTTCCCAGCTGATAGGTGTTCATATCGGTGATAATACCGGTGGCGTGAACATCACCGTAAGTGATATCCTTATTAAAAGATGCCAGATCGATTATGCGGTAAGCGTTCTGTTTGCTATATCTGACATTAAGATCATACAAAATTTCTTCGCCAGGGCTTCAACAGCCAATATGATATCAACCAATACGGGCGGTTTTCCAACTGATTTTATATTCGACAATAATATCGTTCTGGGAACCCTGGTATTGCCCGTTGGCTATACCATGCTTGAGTGTAAGAACAATGTATTTGCAGGCCCGGCCATAACTGGAAGCCCTTCGCTGCGCCTGTATGCCGGGTCCTTCCAGAATAATATCTTAACAAACCCGGCAGCTACCGTAGATATCAATGGTGGCACCAACCTCAATGTAACCTATAATACGGCTGCTTCGGCTACCCCGTTCGGTACGGCTTCCAACAATGTAGTAGTGGCAGATATGACCACGTTGTTTGTTACCACCGGTTCTTCAGATGGTAAATACCAGTTAAAAGCGGGCTCTGCACCAGGCGCAGATGGTAGCGACAGGGGCGCTTTTGGTGGCGCAGCCGTTACCAGCCGTTATACACTGTCGGGCCTGGCACCCATTCCTGTTATTTATGATATCAGCACCTCCGGTGTAGCTACTGCGGCCGGCTTACCCGTAACCATTAAAGCAAGAACCATTAAATAACCACCATGAAGCAATTATCCTTAATTCTTCTGCTGGTTTGGTTTTATATTGCGGGGCTGGCGCAGTCTGTCAGCCAGCTTGAATATTTTGTTGATACCGATGCCGGGCCGGGTAATAATACCCTGGTTAACCTGGCGCCTGTTGCCGATGGTAGTTTTTCTTTTACCGTTAATGTTGCGGGTATCCCGATCGGCTATCACAAACTATACATACGCACGCGCGACAGCGATGGCAACTGGAGTCTCACCAGCAGAAGAAACATTGAAGTGGCCAGCCTCACTACAAAGAATGTAGTGGCGGCCGAATATTTTTACGATACTGATCCCGGTATCGGAAACGCGGTGTCCATCACCGTTATATCCGGCGCCGACCTAACACAAAATTTCATTACCAATACCAGCGCGCTGTCACCGGGATACCATAAACTGTATATCCGCACCCTGGATACAGACGGCAACTGGAGCCTTACCAGCCGGCGGAATATAGAAGTGCCTTTTCCGGAAGGCAATGGCATCAATGCGGCGGAGTATTTCATCGATACAGATCCGGGCGTCGGTAATGGTACGATCATTAACCTGTCTGCACAATCTACAGACAGCATTTTCAACTTTAACGCTAGTACGGCGGGGTTGGCGCCCGGCTACCATAAACTGTATATCCGCACGCAGGATCTGCAGGGTAAATGGAGCCTCACGTCCAGAAGAAATACGGAAATACAGCATTCCAATGGCAATTACGCAGTCATTGGTGTTGAATATTCTTTTGGCACCGACCCCGGCGCAGGCAATGCACCTTATATTGTTTTTGCCACGCCTGCAGCAGATGGGAGTTTTTCCTTTACCATCCCCCAGGCACAGGTGCCCAATAAAAAAGATTCGCTGTACCTGCGGGTCAGAGACAGTACCAATAAGAACTGGTCGATAACGCAATGGACCAGTAAGACTTTCTCTACGCCTGGTTGTACCCTTCCGGACCAGCCTTCGGTAAAAGCCAACGATAGTGCTTGCGCAGGTGCGTCGGCCAATTATAGCATCCCCCTGGTAGCAGGCGCAACCGCCTATACCTGGACCATACCAACTGGCTGGACCATTGTAAAAGGGCAGGGAACGGATACTATTTCACTTACCGCACCGGTTGTACAGGTAGCAACGCCCTATTCACTCTCGGTGGCGATAGTGAATGCCTGTGGTACAGGCACCGCCAGAACATTTACCGTTACCGTTAACCCGCTGCCGGTTACGCCCACCCTTACAGCTGCCGGCCCTACTGCATTTTGTGCAGGAGATAATGTGGTGCTGCGTTCTTCGGCTGCTACCGGTAACAGGTGGTTAAAAGACGGGGTAGTTATCGCCGGTGCGGTGGATGCCAGCTATACGGCAACAGCCGCCGGGAGTTATACCGTTATGGTAACCAATGCCAGTGGTTGTACAGCACTGTCTGCACCCCTTGCAATAACGCTGGGCACCGGCCCTGCGGTACCTGTTATCAGTACCATCGGTGGCACTGCTATTTGTAATGGCAACAGTCTTGTATTAACTTCTTCGGCCGCATCAGGCAACCAGTGGATAAAAGACGGAAACGATATAGGAGGCGCTGCTGGTAACACCTATACGGCTACTGCTGCCGGCGCTTATTCAGTTCGCGTAAGCAATGGCGGTAGTTGTACGGCTGTTTCTGCCATTACAACCGTTACTGTAAACACCAGTCCGCCTGTGCCAGTTATTACGGCCGGCGGCCCCACTACTTTTTGTGCGGGCGGTAACGTGGTGCTCACTTCTTCTGCCGGCACCGGTAACCAATGGCTGAAAGATGCTGTTGCTGTGAGCGCTGCAACAAATACAGCTTATACGGCTACTGCTGCGGGCAGTTACAGCGTTCGGGTAACCAATGCGGGCGGGTGCACAGCCCTGTCTGCTCCTGCTATTATAACTGTAAACCCGGCGCCACCCATTCCGGTTATTACAGCCAGCGGACCTACCAGTTTTTGCGCGGGTGGCAATGTGGTGCTTACTTCCTCTGCTGCTACCGGTAACCAATGGGTGAAAGATGCAGTTGTTTTAAGTGGTATTACTACGGCGGCCTTCCCGGTAAATGCGGCAGGAGTTTATTCGGTTCAGGTAACCAATGCCGCCGGTTGTACGGTCTCCTCTTCCAACATAACCATCACCGTTAGTACGGTACCGCCGAAGCCGGTGATCACCCAAAATGGTAACCAGTTGAGTTCCAGTGCAACCACCGGTAACCAGTGGTTTAAAGATGGCGTAGCGGTGGCAGGGGCTACTGCACAAACCTATACGGCTACACAGGCGGGCGATTATACGGTGCAGGTAACGCTGAACGGTTGTGCCAGCCCGGTATCGGATAAGCTCACCGTAGTTGTTACAGCTGTGTTTGACCCGGTGCTGGTAAGCGCGGTAAACGTGTTTCCCAATCCGGCAAGCTCGGTGATCAATATCATAAACAACGGCATTGATAAAATAGCAGTGGTTGTTTATGACATGACCGGTAAAAAACTAGCCGTGCAGGAACACCTGGTGGGCGCCTGGCAACTGCCCGTTGCGGGCTGGTCGCAAGGTTGCTACCTGTTGTACATCAGTAGTGAAAGAACGAAGAAGTCATTCTACAAATTAGTGATGAAGGAATAGCCCTTCAACGTCACCAGCAATTATCAACCGGCTGCTTTTCAAAAAGCGGCCGGTTTTTTTTGGGGGGATGCCCTTCATGTAATCAACCGCCTGCCGGCAAATATTGCGCGGGGGAGCGCGATAAATAAACGATACACACCAAAAAATAAACCCCGCTTGCCTTGTGCGCCTGTGCATCTTAAGTTTGGTTATAATATAAAACAAACGCCATGATACACATTCTTTTTATTAGCAGGTTGATTTTTTCAACAGCATTTTCCGTAGCGCCCGACCGGGTTGTCATCAGCAAAAAAATTACCATGAAGACATTATGTATGGCAGCATGCTTGCTGCTCTTGTCCGCTTTTTCTTTTGAAGGATTTTGCCAGGATACCCTGGTATTAAGAAAAAGGCTCGCCATTATCAATTTTATCGATGGCACGGAAGGCCAGCGCAAATCGGCCGCTGTTTACACCGCTGATCCCAATTATCGCACCCGTCAGGTAACGTCTACTACTTCTCACTATTCTACTACGCTTGTTAATATGTTAACCACAGAGTTGTTCAGAACCAATGCGTTTTCGCTGGTAGACCGCCAGCAGATTGATGCGGTTTTCAAAGAGCAGGATCTGGGCGCCAGCGGTGCGGTAACGCCACAATCAGCTGCAAAAATGAACCAGTTGCTGGGCGCGCAGCTATTGATAAGCGGTAGTATTACAGAATGGGGCAATAAACTGGAGAACAGCCAGAACAGCGCAGGGCGTTTTTTCGGAAACAGCAAGGCAAAGAATACAGCGCGGGTTACCTTGGATTTAAAAATCACCGACGCCACTACGGGCGAAATTGTAATGGCCGAAAGCGCCAGCGGAACCTCCGAGGTAAATTCCAAAGGAGTAAAAATTATGGGGTATGGCACCACCGGCGCCACGGCAGACAACTCCATTATGGACAGCGCTGTTCGCAAAGCGGTTGTCAATTGCGTGGCGCTGATAAAAACAGCGGCCTTAAAAGTTGCCTGGCAGGGTTCCGTTATTAAAATAAATGCCGACGGAACGGCCGTGGTGAAACCAGGCTCTGAAAGTGGCGTAAAAAGCGGGATGAATTTTGTTGTGTATTCAAAAGGAGAAGAGCTGAAAGATCCGGATACCGGGTTATCGCTGGGCTATCAACTTAAAAAAACAGGCGCACTTACCATTACCGGCGATTTCGGAGATGGCGGCAAAGCAGCCACGGCTAAAATCAGCAGTGGCAAGGGGCTGAAGCCGGGAGATGTTATCAAACCGAAATAGTTGATGGGTTGATCAGTTGCCAGGTCAGGAAATAGTATGCTATATGGCCGTTGCACGGTAAATCAATCAATCACAAAATCCCGCAATCACAAAATCCTGGCACCTAGAAATCCCTATGTTTTTTTACCCATTCGCGGATATACAGGGCAATCTCTGCGGTGGGTGTACCGGGTGCGAATAATTTACCCACGCCCATTTCATTGAGGGTTTTCATATCATCTTCCGGTATAATACCGCCGCCGGTAAGCAACACATCGTCCATGCCCTTTTCTTTCATCAGCTGTATGATACGCGGAAAAACAGTATTGTGGGCACCGCTTAATATACTGATGCCGATGGCGTCGGCATCTTCCTGCAGGGCGGCATTCACTACCATTTCAGGTGTTTGCCGCAAACCGGTATAGATCACTTCCATGCCGGCATCGCGCAGGGCAGCAGCAATTATTTTGGCGCCGCGGTCGTGGCCGTCGAGCCCGCATTTGGCCACTAATACCCTGATCGGCCGGTTAGCGGTACCGGTGGAGCCGGGCAATTGATCGTTCATGAACACTTTATTTACGTTCAAAAGTACACAATGAAACACAATTATGGGCGGCCGGTTGCTGCGGCAAGGCTACCATCTTGCCTTCGCCCTGTCTTTTGTTATTTTATCGAGGAAGAATTTCTTAAACGTCTCATCGGCACCTTTCAGAATAATAACCAGATCGCCTTTTTCAACTGCATAATTACTCGTGATGCTGTCGGTTAACACAGCCGATTTAAAATTCTTTATAAATCCATGTTCCATCTCCTGTGCATCATCGGTGAGCAGTACAATATTGTCAAAATCTATTTTTTCCGGTATCCAGTATAAAAAGCTGGCATTGTCGCTATACGCTTGCGGCAGGCCAAACCGCGGAGCATAATAATTGATAGCACCACCCTGCCCGTAATTATCACAGAACAGAATAGTATGTTTTTTTTCGTTGCTGTCGAGGCGGTTGTAGGCGGCTGCCATTTTTTGCGCCATTTCCTTCCAGCCGAGCATGTCTGCAAAATCCTGCGGCAGGGGATGGATTTTCCTGTCTTCCCATTGCAGGGCCCCGGTTCTTTCGGTATGGTGTGCTGCATAGTAAGCGGCCAGCCTGGCCGGTTCAAAGATGGGTAATGCCAGGGGTATAAAAACATAACCCATGATGGCTGGCACCAATATAAACAGGTAACGCAGGGGCCTGAAGCGAAGGGCTGTAAATTGTTCCAGCTGGCAGGCGCCAAATGCAAAAAGAACAGGGTAAGCACCCAGGGCATAATAATTTTTTCCCTGGCCGGCTATCAGCAATGCAATAACAATAATATAGGCGAAGCCTGTAAAACGGTATTGTTTATTCTGTTGTAAAAACAGCAGGGCGCAGAGCCCCGTTATCCAGATAAACACGGTGGGTATATTCATGAGCAGCTGGTCAATTAAAAAACCGGCAGGGTTCACATATTGCAATTGGGTTCTTCTTAATTCCTTCATGTGAAATACCACCGGAAAATGTTGCTGGTATTGCCATAGCAGGTTGGGCAGAAAAATAAGGAAGGCCAGCAACGCTGCACCATAAAAATGACGGTTGCGGAAGACCTTTCTTTCGGGGGTCAGCAACAGGCCCAGCAGGATGCTCAGTATAAAAAAAGATACTGAGTACTTGCTCATCATACCCAGCCCCGCGCTGATGCCAAAAACATAGAGCCATTTATAGTGGCCGGTCTGCACAAAGTTGATCATGCTCCAGGCCAGCAGGGTCCAGAAAAATATTTCAAGAAAATTGGGTTGAAACAGGAAATGCGTGCGCAGGTAAACACCGGTAACAAAGGGCAGGAAGCCCAGCAGGATGGCAAATGTTTTTCCGCCCAGCAGGAAGACGGTTCTGGCAACAACGATAAAAGTAAGGGCGCCAAACAAGGAGGGCCAGAACTTTATCCAGAACAGCCCATCGCCACAAACATGCACCAGCCAGGCAAATACAGAAAGCAGGGGTGGCACTTCCATAAAGCCCCATGCCATATGCTGTCCTTCCGCCAGGTATAAAAATTCATCGCGGTGTGGTTCGTAGTAACCACTTTGCAAAAGAAAAGGAAGAACAAGTTTAATGATGGCCAATACCAGTATTAAAAGCCTGGGCGAAATGGTTTTTTTCATCTTGCACAAAAGGTACAACAGCTTTTCATGCGAAAAAAATGCGCCCTGCCCGTTGGTGTTTGTGAATGGTAGAAAGATCGGGGTTTCCTCATGGCTAACGCCGGCGGCTTGCTCCAGGAAACCGCTTCTGGGGCGCAGTTTATTTATGTGTCTATTGAAAAGTCATCAGGTTCCTCTCCATTCATGTGCAGCGTAAAATGAGCATGTTGGTCACGCTGATCTTCAAACGTAATCGTCCATTTTGGCGGGTTACTGTTTGAGTCCTCCACTTCAGTATGTATTAAGTTGAACCTGTCGCTCCAGGTTTTAATATTTAACGCCTGGTCGGCTTCTCTGAATAGTTCAATAAAAGAATTGGTTATTTTATCTTTTAAGCTGCTAATAAGTTCCTCCTTTGGTATCATAAAAACTATTTTGCATAAAATGAGATTTGATTAAGTTCACCATTAAATAAGTAGTTGGTTGTCTGTCAGACAATCTTTGCTGTCGGGCCCGGCCATACAAACAGTAATGTTTATTCCAACATTTTTATCACCGTTTTTATCCGGGTTATTGTTTCCTGTTTTCCAATCAGCTCCGCTATATCAAATACCGCCGGTCCAAATTTGCCGCCTACCAGCATCACGCGAAGCGGTAATAATACCTCACCAGCCTTTACCTGGTTGGCAGCGGCCATTTCCTTGAATTCTTTTTCCAGGTCTGCTGCCTGCCATTGCTGCATCAGTTCAAACTGGCGGACAGCCTCCGCAAAGAACAGTTGTTTTTGCGCCGTCCATTTTGGTTTGATGGCTTCCAGGTCAAACTGTTCGGGCATTTTAATAAGAAAAGAAGCCTGTAACGGAAAATCAGCCAGGAGGGTGCACCGATCTTTTACCATGGCAATCACTTTATCCAGGTAATCATCAGCCGGGGCTGTCAGTCCTGCTGCAGAAAGTACCGGTTTTATCTTTTCCCTCAAGTCTTCGGCCTTATACCGCTTTATCCATTCATGGTTAAACCATTTTGCTTTTTCAAAATCGAATTTGGCGCCGGCCTTGTGTACGCGGTCCATGGAAAATTTCTCTACCAGCTGGGGCAGCGAAAAAATTTCTTCCGCGGTGCCATCGTTCCAGCCCAGCATGGCCAGCATATTTACAAAGGCTTCCGGCAAAAAGCCCAGTTCGCGAAAGCCCTTTGTTACCTCACCGGTTTTGGGGTCCGTCCAGTTCATGGCAAAAACCGGGAACCCAAGGCGGTCGCCATCCCGTTTGCTGAGTTTTCCGTTGCCATCTGGTTTCAGGATCAGCGGCAGGTGGGCCCATTGCGGCATATTTTCCAGGCCGAACAGGTATTTCCAGAGCAATACATGCACCGGCGCGCTGGGTAGCCATTCCTCGCCCCTGAAAGCATGGGTGATCTGCATCAGGTAATCGTCTACCACCACGGCCAGGTGGTAGGTGGGCATCCCGTCTGCTTTCAGCAACACTTTGTCATCGGCTTGCGCACTATTGAGTACCAGTGTTCCGCGGATCATATCGGTGAACGCAATTTCTTCATTGTCGGGCATTTTTATACGGATCACATGGGGCGTGTCAGCCGCCAGCAGGCGGGTTACTTCCGCCGGTTCCATGGTCAGTGAATTCTTCATGGAAGACCTGGAAGCATGGCTGTACTGGAAATTGGCAATGGCGCTGCGCCTGGCTTCCAGCTCTGCCGGGGTATCAAAGGCATAATAGGCATGCCCGTCTTTTACCAACTGTTCGGCATAAGGCCTGTATCGGGCTTTTCTTTCACTTTGGCGATAAGGGCCATATGCACCGCCCTGCACCGGGCTTTCATCGGGCGTTAAACCGCACCAGGCCAGGCAATCCATAATATATTCTTCGGCGCCTGCTACATAGCGGCCCTGGTCGGTATCTTCAATACGAACAATGAAATCGCCGCCCTGCTGGCGGGCAAAAAGATAATTGTACAAAACTGTTCTAACACCCCCTAAATGCAATCCACCGGTTGGACTGGGTGCAAACCGGACCCTGATTTTTTTCGCCATAGCGGACAAAGGTAATTATTTCAAAACGGGGATTTTTTCAGAACAGATAATAAACTTGATCAGGGT
>CAXTMV010000017.1:0-8180 GCA_964245425.1 uncultured Flavihumibacter sp.
ACCTTATCCCCCGCCGCCGCCCAGAAGCTTCAGTGCAGAGCAATAGACAATATCATTCATTTATTATTGAGAGACCATGCCGGTACCCGTTTGCCCGTCAGCAGTGCCGGGTGCACATCACTACCGGCATGGTATACCCGAAATTTAAAGCCATGCATACACTCAACCAGCAAAGCTTTATCCCAAGAATTGTATTTAAGGTAAAGCAGGCCATCCAGTTACAAGGCGAAACGGAGCAGGATATAACCCGGCAATTCCGGGATTCGATGAGCCTCTCGTGGAAATTACTTTTTACCATAGGTTCCGGGATTCGGATAAAGCGATTGTTTTGCACGCTGCAACCCTCCGAAATCGCCCCCCTGATTGAAAAAGCAAAAAGTATCAATCCAACTTACCAAGACCCCGGCCTGTTGTCTTATTTTGTTCTGGTTGCTCCAAACGAAAGAACAGCACAGCAGGCATTGGAGTTGCTATTGGGTATGGAACAGGTTGAAACCGCCTATCGCCAGGGTGGATCAATGCCCTCGCCCGCAGCAGGCAAAAAAAAAATATCCCTTCCAGGCCTGGCCACCTTTATCCGGCGCCTGAAGGCATCGATGCGGTATATGCCTGGTCATGTGCCGGCGGCAAAGGAACGGCTGCTACCAGGTTTATTGACATAGAGCAGGGCTGGCTGCTGCAGCATGAAGCGGTGGCTGTTCAAACGCTGGCAGCTACCGGCATCAACCTGGATCAATTTGGCGATCACGGCGCAGCGGTGTTGGGTATTGTACTCATGAAAGAGAATGATCAGGCCAGCAGCGGTATTGTGCCCGCCGCAAAAGCATCGGTGGTATCGCAATGGCGGCCCGATTCATCGCCCAACGATGCGGATGCCATATTATATGCCACCCAACAGCTCCGTACGGGCGATGTACTATTGCTGGAGATTCAGTCTTTTTACCTGTCATGGGGCGAAAGCCTTTGGCCCGCTGAAACACAAGCCGCTGTTTTTGACGTGATCCGGCTGGCCACTACACTGGGTATTATTGTTATTGAACCAGCGGGGAACGGCCATCTCCGCAGCAGGCGGGGCAACGACCTGGATCTCTTTTCTGACCACCGACATAATACCCTGAACCCGGCTGGCAACAATTTTCTCGATTCGGGCGCCATTATGGTAGCAGCGGCTACGGCAACGGTGCCGCATACCCGCCTTGCAATCTCCAACTATGGAAAACGCATTGATTGTTTCGCCTGGGGCGAAAGTGTAATCACTGCCGGCAATTATCCCGGCAGATCACGGCCGGGCACACATTGTTATACCCGGCATTTCAATGGCACATCCAGCGCAGCGGCCATTATTGCCGGGGCCGCCCTTGCCATTCAAAGCATCGCCCTTACCCGTCACCACCGTTGTTTCAGCGCAGTGCAGATGAGAAGCCTGCTGGGCAGCGAAGCTTTCGGCACCGAATCTGCGGGCGGAAAAACGACCGATAAAATAGGTGTGATGCCCGATCTGCGGAAAATAATTGAAGGCTGCCTGAACCGGTTTCCCTTTGCCTAGACAGCCGAAAATGACCGGGCCGGAAAGGAAATATTTTTTGCGTACCTTATAAGTATTTCTGTGTAGCAGACCGCCTAAACTTGTGCTTATGAGAAGAAAATTATTGGTTCTGATAAGCGTGGTGTTATTGTTTGGCCTTTCTTCTTCTGAACAATGTACAACCAGGGATAAACTATACCAGCAAATGGTAAAGGTTACAACAGCAGGTACGCTCTCCAATACGGCTTTGCTGGATACGCTGCAGAAAATAAGGGGGCAACTGAATACCTGCGGTTACCACGGCGATTCATTGGAATCTACCCTGCTCAGAAATATAGGATGGAGCTATTTTGACCGCAGGGCCTATACCACCGCTGCCGCTTATTTTAAACAATCCATTGCTGTTATAAACGCCCATATTCACAGTCGGTCCGTGAGGGCCGGCGATCTGGTGAGCGGGTATTATTACCTGTCTACTTTTTACGACTCGCTGAATGCAGGTCCCGAAAAAAGGAAATATGCAGACAGTTGTATAAGGGTTGCTTTCCGCCTGCACCTCCAGAACGATCTGCTGTTCCTGTATGCATTGTTTAACCGGCTGCAATATTTCTACGATATAGGAGAATACCGGCTTTGCATGGAAGATGCTGTATTATGCGAAAAATATGCAGGTGATTTTCTGAAAATCACCACCGGTAAAGAAAACCGGGCAGCAGGCATCGCTGTACAGCAAAGCAGTTTTGGGTGGAGTGTAAATGCACTGGTTAGGTTATCGGCTTTTTCAGAAGCAGAAAAAATACTGGGCGGCAAAATAATAGAATATGAAAAGGAAAAGATGCCAGATTACCTGGCATTTGCGTATTCAAAAATGGCAGATGTGAAGGAAGCAAAGGGTGATTACAAAAGTGCCCTTGTTTTTTATACCAAATCATACGACGGTTACCGTAAAAACGGCAATGATTTTTATTGCAAACAACAGCTTAATACCATTGCTGAAAATATCTATTTCAGGCACCAGGCGGATTACAGCAGCGCATTGGTTTTTTTTCGCAAAGCACTTGCCTTCCGTAACAGGGATGATATGCTGGCACACCAGGATGCCATGGAAGAGCTGAATATTTACGGCAGGATGGCGAACAGCTTTGTAGAAAAAGGCCAGTTCGATTCTGCTTTTGTATATTTCGACCATGCATTCGGCCGTATCGGCAATGGATTGAATGAAAAGAATATCCTGGATTATAAAGACCTGAATGAGTTTTCGCTTCTTCATAAGATAGATTACCTGTTTGGCCTGTTGGTAGACAAAGGAGTTGCCTATAAACGGCGCTTTGAAGCCACCGGCAAAAAAGACTACCTGGCAAACTCTATTGAGGCCTGCGCGGTTGCCGATCAGTTGCTGGAAAGAATAATAAAAGCCCAGTTTGCGCCGGACTCCAGGTTGTACTGGCGTAAAGATTCGCGCCGTTTATACGAAAATGCCATCCAGGCCTGCTACATGGCGCAGCAACCTGAAAAAGCTTTTTATTTTTTTGAAAAGAGCCGCGCGGTCTTGCTTGCCATGCAACTCTCAGAGCAGGGGCGGCTGGGTTCAGCGGATATTGCCGTACTGGCAACGCTTAAAAAAAAGCTGGTCTATTTTCAGGGAGAACGCAGCAACTTTACGGTGCATTCAAAGGAATACGCACAATACAGCGACAGCATACTGCTAAAAAGCCAGGAACTGTATTACAAAGAAGACAGTATTAAACAGGGCGATCTCGCATTTTACCAAAACAATGATACAGCGGTGGCTACCATTGGGCAGGTTCAGCAAGCCCTATTACAGGACCACGATGCGCTGCTGGAAATTTTTTCCGGTGAATCGGCCGTATATTCCCTGTTGCTGACCGCCGGCCATGTTTCAATTGAAAAAATTGACAAGGATGCTTATCGTAACCTGGCTGTTTCTTACGTATCGTATATCGCTGACCGCAATTTGCTGAACAGCCATTTTGCCGGCTTCCTGGAAACCGCCGGTGCCTTATACAACCTGCTGTTTCACGTACAATCCCCGCCGCCTGGGCGGATCATTATATCACCGGACGGGGAATATTTTCCTTTTGAATCACTGGTTACGGGCAGCACTGCAAACGGGCCTGTTTACTTTCTGGCCGACCATGCCGTTAGCTATACCTATTCAGCCGGCTACCTGCTCAGCAAGAGCCGTTTGCCGGCAGCCACCCCTGCCGGTAATTTCTTTGGCATGGCGCCGGTTCAGTATGCATCTGATACCATATTGGCCGGACTACCCGGCAGCGACCAGTCGCTTGAAAGCATTGGCGCTCATATTGCGCATGCTACTTTTCTGACCGGCTCCCGTGCTTCAAAAAATAATTTCACCGGGCAGTTTTCCAAATACAGGATCGTTCAGTTGTATACGCATGCGGCAGAGAACAGCCAGCGCGAAGAGCCGGTTATTTATTTCAGCGATGCGCCTTTATACCTGTCTGAACTGGTGCCGGGCGCGCAACCCGCTACCCAGCTCATTGTTTTATCTGCCTGCGAAACAGGCAACGGCGTAAATTACCAGGGCGAAGGTGTTTTTAGTTTTAACCGGGCATTTGCGGCATTGGGCGTGCCCTCTTCCGTTACCAGTTTATGGGCCATAGACAACCTGTCTACCTATCAGCTGACAGAGCTTTTCTACCAGTTTTTGTTGGAAGGATGGCCGTTAGACATTGCATTGCAAAAAGCGAAACTGGCCTATATGCGTGTAAACGGCAACGAGAAGCAAATGCCTTATTACTGGGCGGCGCCCATCCTGGTAGGTAAAACAGCACCGGTACAACTGGAGAAGCCATTTGCCTGGACATACCTTGTAACGGGCACCTGTTTACTGGTACTGGCTTTTATTGCCTGGAAAAAGATCAGGAAGAGACAATGGGTTAACCCAATTCCGGGTACAGCTCAAACTGCGTCATAAATTCGTTTACCTGTTGCCGTACGGTGGCAATTACTTTTTCATCGTCTGCATTCATCAGTACATTATCAATAGCATTCACCACAAACTGCATGTGTTCTTCTGTTAGTCCGCGGGTTGTAATAGCGGGTGTGCCTATCCGTATGCCCGAGGTTACAAAAGCGCTTTTATCATCGAAAGGCACCATGTTTTTATTCGTTGTAATGTCTGCTTTTACCAATGCCTGCTCGGCTTTTTTGCCGCTGATATTTTTATTACGCAGGTCTATCAGCATTAAATGGTTGTCTGTGCCGCTGCTGATCAGCTGGTAGTCTTTATCTACAAAGGCTTTTGCCATGGCTTGTGCATTTTTTACCACCTGCCCTGCGTAGTCTGTAAATTCATCGGTCAGAATTTCACCGAAAGCAATGGCTTTGGCGGCAATCACATGTTGCAGCGGGCCGCCCTGTATGCCGGGAAACACGGCCATATCCAGCAGGTTGCTCATCAGCCGCGGACTGCCTTTTGCATCTTTGAGGCCAAAGGGGTTCTCAAAGTCTTTCTTCATTAATATAATGCCACCCCGGGGGCCGCGCAGTGTTTTATGCGTGGTAGAGGTAACAAAATGGCAATGTTCAAAAGGACTGTTCAGTAATTTTTTTGCAATCAGGCCGGCAGGATGGGCCATATCGCACATTACAAATGCGCCAATTTCATCGGCTACTTTTCTGATGCGCGCATAATCCCAATCACGGCTGTAGGCGGAGGCGCCGCAGATGATCAGCTTTGGTTTTTCTTTCCTGGCCTGCGCTTCCAGCATATCATAGTCTACCAGCCCGGTTTCTTTTTTTACGCCGTAGAAAAATGGCTGGTATAGTTTACCACTGAAATTAACAGCCGACCCATGTGTGAGGTGGCCGCCCATGCTAAGATCGAGGCCCAGTATTTTATCACCGGCCTGCAAAATGGCCAGCAATACGGCAGCATTTGCCTGCGCCCCGCTATGCGGTTGTACATTGGCGTAATCGCAGGTAAAAATATGTTTCAGCCGATCGATGGCCAGCTGTTCGGTCTGGTCAACAATTTCACAGCCGGCATAATAACGGCGGCCCGGGTAACCTTCGGCGTATTTATTGGTCATTACATTGCCCATGGCCTGCATTACCTGCAATGAGGTAAAGTTCTCAGAAGCAATCAATTCGATGCCATGACGCTGGCGTTCCAGCTCCTGGCGGATAAGATCAAAAACCAACGTATCTCTTTGCATGGCGCAAAAATAGGCGAACTATCAATAAAATAAACAACCGCTTTTATTTTGGTAAAAGAATTCCCGCCGGCAGGCGGATAAACTTTTGTAATACGAAGGGGATGACTGCCCTGCAACGGGTTCGTAATAAAGAGGCTGTAAAGTTTACAGACCCGCAAAAAGCAGCGAACAACTGGCCCTGGCGGACATTTTTTAAAAACCGGCCAATGGCGTGTTAATAAAAGGCAATTTAATTGAAGCGCGAAAACATAAAATAGGTTACTTTCATGCATTTTTATAATAGAAATTTGTGACCACCGCAACAGGATAGTAAGAAAAGGATATCAGTGGCTTCCGGAAAAACCTGGCGCAACAAACACAAACATGAAAGTAATTATTCCAGTAGCTGGTGCCGGTACCAAGCTCCGCCCGCATACCTATACGCAGCCCAAAGCGCTTATACCTTTAGCCGGTAAAACGGTGCTCAGCATTATTGTGGAGCAGCTGGTGGAGGCCGGACTAACTGAATTTATTTTCATTATAGGTTACCTGGGTGATAAGATCAAAGACTATGTGCGGGAAAAATACCCGCAGTTGCAAACACATTTTATACACCAGAATGAACGGCAGGGGCTGGGCCATGCCATTGTGCTGACAAGAGAAATCGTGGAGCAGGATGAAGTGTTTATTGTGCTGGGCGATTCTATTTGCGAGTACAATGTAGAGGAAGTATTAAGAAATGACTACTCCATGGTAGGCGTAAAAAAAGTAGACGATCCCCGGGCCTTCGGTGTGGCAGAAATGAATGAAGACGGCTTTGTAAGCAAGGTGGTAGAAAAGCCCCAGATACCCAAGTCTAATATGGCGCTGGTGGGTATTTACCGTATCAAAGAATCGGCCGCCCTGTTCGACTGCCTGGAAAATAATATCAGGAACCAGGTCAAGAGCCGCGGGGGAGAATTCAATCTTACCGATGCGCTGGAATGCATGCTTCAGAACGGTGTAAAGATCCAGCCGTATAAAGTGCAGAACTGGTTCGATTGCGGCAGGAAGGATTCATTGCTGGAAAGCAATGCCACGCTATTAAAGAAATTCGGGCAGGTGATCGCGGAAGATCAGCAATTCGAGAACAGCATCATCATTCCGCCGGTAAGTATTGCGGCTGGCTGCGATATCCGTAATTCTATTATCGGTCCCAATGTGGCCATCGGCGAAAAAGTATCTATCAATTATTCCATTGTAAAGGATTCCATCATCGGCGCTTTTGCCAACCTGCTCGATATTGTACTCACCCATTCGCTGATTGGCAGCGATACTGAATTGAAAGGCGAAAGTCGCAGCCTGAACATCGGCGATAATACGGAAATTGATCTGGGGAAAAGTTAACTTACTTCAGCATTGCCCGTTCGGAAGTTCGTACGTTTATAGTTCGCCTGCTAAGCAAAGGAAGCACTAACACCCGAACGATGAACTGGTACTGGAGGCAAAAAGATCGCTGCTTAAATAGCGATCGCCCCGATCGCAGGCAATAAATACAATGGTGCCTTCTTTTAATTCTGCCGCCAGCCGCAATGCTGCCGAGGCCGCCCCGCCGCTGCTCATGCCGGCAAAGATGCCTTCTGCTTTTGCCAGTTGCCTGGTCATGTCCACTGCTTCCTGCTGAGAAATATCCATGATGCGATCTACCCTGCTGGCGTCATAAATTTTGGGCAGATAAGCTGCCGGCCATCGCCGGATGCCAGGTATAGACGCATCTTCCGTAGGCTGACATCCGATGATCTGCACAGCCGGATTCTTTTCTTTCAGGAACATAGAACTGCCCATAATGGTACCCGTGGTACCCATTGAACTTACAAAATGAGTGATGGTGCCGTTCGTATCTTTCCATATTTCCGGTCCGGTAGATTTGTAATGGGCCAGGTAATTATCCGGGTTGGCAAACTGGTTCAGCAAAAAATAGCCGCTGCGGGCGCCTTTTTCTTCTGCATAATCTCGACAGGTTTCTATGTTTTCCAGCAATGTAACGGTTGCGCCAAAAGCTTCCATGGTCAGGGTTCTTTCGCGTGTAGAACTGGAGGGCATTACCAGTTCAATCTGCAGTCCATATAAGCTGGCCATCAGGGCAAGGGCAATGCCGGTGTTTCCGCTGGTGGCTTCTACCAGCCGCGTGCCGGGGCCAATATCTCCCCGCTCCAGCGCAGTTCTTATCATGTTCAGCGCCGGCCTGTCTTTCACACTGCCACCTGGATTGTTGCCTTCCAGTTTGGCAAAAAGGCGAACACCCGGGTTGGGATTCAGTTTTTTTATTTCTACCAGGGGGGTATTGCCCACCAGGTCTAATATACTGGCCATCTGTTAAAATTAATGGATGAGTTTTCGTTCCGTAATCTCTATTTCAGCTTTGTGGTATACAGCTGAATAAGGCGCCACGCTTTTTGTAAGCCATACATTGCCGCCCACAATGCTGTGAT